>JBGSIV010000176.1:0-24111 GCA_041742355.1 Candidatus Zixiibacteriota bacterium | reverse complement strand
CCGCGTCGGCCGGCGGCTGCCATGCCGACCGCCCCTCCGGCGCCACCTCCGGCTACCCCGCGCAGGAATCCGATCGCATTCCAATCGGGGGCTCCGACCCCGGCTACTTTGAATTCTCCCTCGGCACGACCCGCATCCCGGGGGTCGTCAACCGCGTCCGCTGGCCGGGCCGAATCATCTGGGAAAACGCGCAGTTCTCCCCCCACTTCTCTGACCAGGACATGCCGGTCAGGGATTTCTTCGGCGACGGTTCCTGCGGCAATTGCCATAACGTTCACGGCACCACCGCTCCCCACGACATGCTCGACACGACTTATTCGGGCATCACCGGCAGCGACATCGGCCACCTCCCGGCCAACTACGCCCTGTGCCTCAGTTGCCACAGCAACAACGGGCCGGTAGCCATGGAAGACACCTCCCGCACTATCGAATACTACTACGACCGCTCGATCAATCCCGGTCGGCGCAGCGGTCATGGGGTCCGCTCCGGCGGCGGCTATGTCCCGATGGGCGCGCGTCTTCCCTGCTACGACTGTCATAATCCGCATGGCTCGGAGGGATACAGCGGCCTTGGCCCCAACCGGTACCTCCTTTCCGATCAGCGCCCCGGATGGTATAGCCTGACCGACATAAAGACCGACAATGCGCAGGTGCGCCGCTTCTGTTTCGGCTGTCACCCGCCGTCCGACCGCACGGCATCGGTCGATCCGGTCGAAGGACTCACGCTCAATCCGCTGCCGCCGATGGTCGACGCCCACCGGGGCGATCATCCGCAGCACTGCTACGACTGCCATGGCCGCGACTACAGCTCACCGACCTCAAATAACGTCCACAACCCGGCCGCGGGCTCAGGCGGCGGCGGAACGCCGGGGATCGACTAAGTGCGACACGCCTGCACCATATGCGCTCTTGTCTGTTTGAGACTGATGCCGTGTATTGCGGTTCTGGTTCTTTTCGCCCCGGACGTAAGCCGGGCCGACCGCATCTTCGGCAGCAGCAGTCTTTCCTGGGAACATCTCCGTCGCGAAGGTATCGAAGTCGAATTGGACAGCCTTGAGGGTGGCCCGAGCGACACCAGCTTTGTCAACCGATCCGACGACATCACGCGCCAGTCTCTCATTGTTTCCTGGGAAGGCGCTCTCTTCACCAAGAACACCCTCCGGCTCACCGCCAATCTGCTGCGCCGCGAGTTCCCGTACTCGGAGATCTCGGAGTTCCAACCGATCTACTACCTCGATCTGCGCAGCTACGGTTACGCCTTCAATGTCCGCTACTCCCCGTATACCAGGAAGAGCCAGACCGCCGGCCTCAGCGAGACGATCGATGTCCGGCATCGCGACTGGCGCTTCACCGGCAACCTCAACTACGACCGGTACCCCTCGTTGTCGGCGGTGTACACCCGGCAGCAGACGTACGATGACCGCAGGACCAGTTTCGACGGCCTCAGCCGCAACTGGGTGCTCGAAAGCGGCTACCAGTACGGCCCCCTGAGTTTCCGGGGCAACTACAACCGCCTCGCGCGGGAAGACAACCGCCAGGGCGGCCTCGATATCACGACCGAGACCTGGTCCGGCTCCACCGGCCTGAGCCGATCGCTCTCCGAGTTCGCGTACTTCAGCACAAACTACAACTACTATGACACCCGTCAGCGCACCCAGGGAATCGCCGTCCAGAACTCCAACACTCACTCGACGACCTCCATCCTCACGATCACTGCAATTCCGAAGGTCACTGTTGTCGGCTCCTACGCCGGACGGTTCACGAACTCGGAGGCGCAAGCCACCGAGACCAGTGCCGACGACCAGAACCTGTCCGCCCGGGCCGAGTACCAGCCCGTGTCGTACCTGACCGGCTTCGTCGGCAAGGGGTATCAGATCGGCGACCAGGGGGGCATATACAACATAGTCGAATACTGGAACCTCGGCGCCACCGTCACCCGCTATCTTCACGGCGGTATCGACACGCGCCTCACCTACAATCGGACGATCTTCCAGCAGTCGCAACGCACGCGTTCGCTTCTTGACAGCACCGGGGCTGTCGTGGGCACGGTCAACGACGGCGACTATAGCCTCGACACCTACCACGGGTCGCTGAATTTCAAGCCCCTGCCTTACGTGCAGAGCTACATCGACCTGTCGCTCAACCGCAACAGCGACCCTATTGAGGACAACCAGCGCTACCAGTTCAACCGGTCGTTTGACACGCGGGTGAACGTCACGCGGCGCCTCGAGGGGCGGTTCACCTTCACCTCGCTATACGAAGGGTCGGTGCTCAAGCTCGCGTCGGCCTTCTCGAAAAGCTATAATGTCGGAATTACCTATATCCCCCGGGATAATCTCAACCTGAACCTCACCTGGATCTACAGCACGTTCGCCGGCACGGTCCGGTCGGAAAACACCGCCCTCACCGGCTACATCAGCTACTCCTTCCGCCGCGCCTTCAGCGCCTATTTCTCGTACAACTACCGCGAGGAGAAGCGGATCCGCACCACGCCGGTCCCCGGCGGCGTCGGCGAGGCCAATTCCACCCCCGAATCCATCAGCAGCCAGCTCCTCGTCTACCTCAGCCGGAGAGCGACGCTGTCCCTGGCATACGTGAGAAACCAGTCCGACAATCTGGTCGGGCGAGAAACTGTGGACGAATCGGTACAAACGGTATTAACTTTACAGATATGAGCCATACCACCGTGAAAACAGCACTACGATGGCTTCCGCTGCTTGCGCTCAGCTTCGTGCTCGGCTGCGGCGGCGGACGCATGTACGTCAACACCGAGGCCGATCTCGGCTTCTACGAGAAGGTCGGCGTTCTCACCTTCGCCAACCTCACATCCGACAACAACGCGGCCGAACGCGTGACGGCCAGCTTCACGACGGAGCTCCTCATGCTCAATACGGTCGCGGTCGCCAACGCCGGCGACTTCCGCAAAGCCTCGACCACGGTCCTGCAGGGGAGTACGGCGAACTCTCTCGACGGCCTCACCACCGAACAGATCTTCCAGATCGGCCAGACGGCCGGTGTGCAGGGGATGTTTGTCGGTGCGGTCACCCAGTTCGGCATGGTCCGTTCCGGACAGGAGGAATTCCCGCTCGTCGCCGTCATCGTTCGCTTCGTCGATTGCCAGACCGGCAATGTCGTCTGGAGCTACGAAACCAGCCAGAAGGGCGGTCCCAAGTTCCCCGTCTTCTCGTTCGGCGAAACCCACACCCTCGGCGAAATGACCACCAACGTCTGCCGCGACGTCGCCCGGTCATTTGGCCGAATCGCGAGGTAACGGCCGTGCGCTATACCTGTGCGTGCACGCTCATCGCGCTGGCCGCCCTTGTCGCCGGCTGCGCTTCCAACATGACGGCCAAGAAACGCGTTGCGGAGCCACTCCCGGCGAACGCCCGCGTCGCCGTCCTTCCCTTCGAAAACCTCTCCGGCGCCGAAAGCGCCGGCGAAATCATGACCACCAACTTCCTGACGCTCCTCGGCGGCGCCGACAAATTCACTGTTGCCGAACCGGGCGACGTCTACGACGGCCTCCGCCGCTATCGCATTCGCTCGGCCACGCGCATCTCCCGCGGCGAAATCGACAGTCTCGCCACCCTCCTCAACCTCGACTTCCTCCTCATTGGATCGGTCGTCGAGTACGACGAGCGCGACGACCGCTTCCTGGGCACTGTCCCGATTGTCAGTTACAATTGTCGCCTGCTCGACTGCCGCACCGGCAACACCGTTTGGGTCGCTGCCTCCAATGGCCGCGGCGACCGGGGTGAAATCGCTTTCGGCATCGGCGCCATTCGCTCGGCCGACAACCTCGCCCTCGTCCTGACCAAGGAAACCGCAAAGGAAATCAATGGGCTCTTCCGGTCGAAATAGCCGCGCCCTCGCCCTTCTGATCGCCGCTGTCTCCCTTTGCGGCTCCCTGTTGCTCGCCCAAAGCGAAGGCGACGACCTTAATGCCCGCATCTCCATCACCACCCTGGTCAACGACGATGGCTGGGACCGCAACCTCCGCGCCCCCTCTGCCCTGTTCTTTGACGATGCCTCCGGGGAGCTTTTTGTCGCCGACGCCGGCAACAACCGCGTCCTCGTTTTCGACCGCCTTCTCTCCCCCCGTTACTCCTTCCCCCACTTCGTCCCGGAGTACGGCACCGGACGACTGGTTAAAGGGGAACCCCGCGACCTCGTCGTCAACAGCCGGGGCGAAATCCTGCTGATCGACAACCACGCCGATTTCATCGATGTTCTCGACTTCCGTGGCACTCCCCTCGAACGTATCCATCTCGACCGGCTCCAGGGGGATACGAGCCTCACCATCCGCCCCCAGACTATCGCCCTCGGGCCGGATGACCACCTCTACGTCGGTACGGCCGGTGACATCGTCGGGGTTTTCGTCCTCGACGCCGATTTTCGCCTTGTCCGCGTCATAGGCCAGTCTTCCGCCGACGTCAAACCGTTCCAGACCATTATGGCGGTCGCGGTGTACGACAGCACCCTTTATGTCACCGACCTGTACGCCGAGCCGGCCGTTAAGCTTTTCACCCTCGACGGGCGGTACCTTGCCGGTTTCGCGAAACATGACGTCGATCGGGCCGATCTCTCCTTCCCTTCCGGGATCGCCCTGATGACCGATGAAACAGGACGTAAAACGATCTGGATTACCGATGGCCTCCGCCAGACGGTCAAGGTCTACCAGCACGACGGCGCGTTTCTTGCGTTCGTTGGTGGATTCGGCGTCAAACCGGGCGAATTCCGCTACCCGGCGGACATCGTCGCCTCGGGCGACAGCCTCTTCTATGTCCTGGAACGGACCGGGGGACGGATCTCCCGCTTTATCATTGATTAGCTGCGGGTTAAGATGCCCCTATCTTTGTCCTGCATACCGTACGAATTAGTATATTATCTTGCTCCCGTTTTCACAAAGTAGCGGCTATTGTCAGCATCCTGTTGACGGTTCTTCTGCTTGAGCAAAACCGGATCATTTCCCCATTTTTTGTCATATGATTGTCATTTGGCTCTTGACAAACAGGGCCTTTTTCGTATGTTTACGCCAACATGAACGCAGACCTTGTGAACGTACTGGCGTAGGACTACACACCAACTACTCCGCGACTGAAGTAGGACCAACAAGACCGAACACTGGAACCGGGATTTTTTGAACCATGGCTTGTGACATAAATCACAAATTCGGATTGTTAAGGCCGCGAAAGTCTTCAATGCTTTGCCAACAGAAGAGCTCAGATCCCAATAACCATTCAAACATGGGCGAACTACTACCCACAACGCCTTTGGAGGAACGCAGAATGAAGAAGCTTCTTCTTCTGGGCGTCGCCGCTATGGCTCTCGTTGCCGGCACTGTGCTGGCGGGCGATTACCATTCGGGAACGACGCTGCAATGTGCTGAGTGCCATGTCATGCACTACAGCCAGACCCACGGTTACAATGCAAACGGCACCGGCATCACTGTCGATCTCGGCAACGATGGCCCGTACCACTTCCTGCTGCGTGACCATGTCAACGACCTGTGTCTTTCCTGCCACGACAACCAGACCTTCGCTCCCGACGTTCTGGCTGAAAATGGCGGCAATGTGACCGCGAACGGCCGTCAGGCCGGCGCCCTCAACCGTGACAACGTCGCCCCGTACTTCGACGCCACCGGCCACACGCTTGGCTCAGTCGACGTCGCTCCGGGCGGTACTTTTGCCAACGCCGACGGTTTGTCCTGCATCGACTGCCACACGCAGCATGGCCGGACGCTCCGCATCACCAGCGGCGGCGTGACCACTTCGCACAACATTTACCGTAACGCCAACGTGTTCGTCGGCGGCACCCCGACCACTCCGCTCATGACCTACGCGATCGGGACCAACGACGTCACGAAAGACGTGTACGAAGTTTCCGCCACCTACGGTGGGACGCACTACGACATGCAGAACGTTGCCTTCAACGAGCCGTCTGCTACCGGTTCGGGCTACGGCACCTACTGCAAGCAGTGCCACACAAACTTCCACGGTTCGGCGAGCGACGCTAACATGCGCGTCACCTCCGCTCCGACTCAGACCGAATGGCTCCGTCACCCCACCGCTGATGCCAACATCGGCGCCGTGGGCGGCGGCCACTCCGGTCTGTCGAAGTTCACCGGCCAGGCCTACCGCGTGCAGGTCATGTCGGCTACCGGCAACTGGGGCACCTGGGGCGCCACCTGGACCGGCGCTCCGACCGACCTCACCCCGTCCTGCATGAGCTGCCACAAGGCTCACGGCAACCAGCGCGCCTTTGGTCTTATCTGGGCCACCGGCGAAGCGGTTCCGGGTGAAAACGGCGACGGCGACAACTACAAGATTCTCTGCGGGCAGTGCCACACTCAGGCTCCGTAAGCGAATCCTTGATATCGCAGTTAGGGAAGGAGAGCCACCGGGCTCTCCTTCTCATATTCGATCCGACGGTCCCGTCTCACGGTTTCACAAGTTCGATGTTTGCAAGGGGAGTTCCACATGAAGCACCTTCGAATCGCCGCCACGCTTGTCTTTCTACTGACCGCCGTCGCTCTTCCGATAATCGCCGTTGACCTCGACAACCTCGATGCCAGACGCAGCTATATTCATCCCTCCGGTCCATCGCGCGAGGTACCCATTCTCGGCCTCGATGACCCGGCGCTCGGCACCTACCACAACGGCGCCACTCTCGAATGTGCCCAGTGTCATGTCATGCATGCTTCGCAGCAGCATCCGCACGACGGCCCGGTGTTGCCCGGTCCGGTCGGCGCCTACCCGCAGGACTACACGCCTTCGGCCAAATTGCTCAAAGCTTCCGACCCGGTCGCCCTCTGCCTGACCTGTCATGACGGCATCGCCGGCATTCCCGATGTCGTCGGCTACGACGCCAACGGCCTAACCGAGCGCTCCGCCGGCCAGTTCGACCTGCCGGGTAACGCCAATCCGCGCGGCCACAAGCTCGACTACGGCGTCGACACCGATCCGGGCTGGGGCCTATGCATGCGCTGCCACTTCGGGAGCACCCAGGAATCGGCCAGCGTTTCCTGCCTTGACTGCCACAATCCTCATGGCAACAACCGCTCGCGCAACCTTCAGTGGGCCTCGTACCCCGGCGGCGAGCCTCCGTTCGGCCTGTTCGTTCGCCCCGGCGCCACGGGCATGGCCCGCTATGAGCGCGCCAACGTCGCCTACGGCACGACCAACGACGCCGCCCTGCGCGAGGTTTCGAACATGTGTATCGACTGCCACCATGTCTTCACCGGCTCGAACTACAACGACCCCGACGGCAACGGTTTTCACAATCTCCACCCCTCCTACGATTCGGAGCGCGGCGATCCGAACAGCATCGCCCAGGGTCTGCCCCGGGGTACCACCGATCCTCAGCACTGGGAAGATGGGACGGGCGCCGGTTTCGTCGCCACGGAACGTCTCCGGTTCGTCAACTCCGGCGCCACCGATTTTACCACCTGTCAGGTTGTCGGGGCTACCACCAACGGCGTGTTCTGCCTGTCCTGCCACAAGGCCCACGGCGGCACACGTTCCTTCGCGTTGCTCTGGGATCCCGTCTCGGGCGTGAACGCCGAAGGCTGCGACCAGTGCCACAACAAGACGGCTCAGTGATCGCGCCATCGCGGCGGAGTCGGCGAATCGAACTTTGGGAAAGGGAGCTGCGGCTCCCTTTCTTTTTTTCTATTTGGGAGGTCTAGTCCAGATCGTGGCAGCCCCGGCACAACTCGGTCCGGTCCGTAAAGCCGGCCAGCCGGTACTGGGTCTGGGCCGAGAGAGAATGGCACGTCACGCATTCGATCCGACCGTCCACCAGGCGCAGCCGCCGGTCGATCGTGGGGCGGATTCTGTTCCCCGGTTCGCCGCCGCCGGTCACCACGCGAACTCCAGTCGGATGGCTCCCGTGCGGGTCAAATCGCGGCGTGAGCGGCGTCCCCGTCCCGCCCGACATTTCTGCCGTGAGCGCCGGGTTTTCCGAATGGCAGATGAGGCATGCCTGCGAGGCCGAGAGCCCCGAGAGGTATTTGAAGTCGCTGTGGAAGAGCCGGGCGGCCGCCACGTGTCCCTCGGACAGGCCCGCGAGGTTCTCGCGCCGGCTGTGGCAGGCGAAACACTGCGACCGCAACCGCTGGTTGCCGTAGGCGAACAGGAACTCGCGCCCCAGCGCCGAAACGCGGTCCAGCTGGTGGAACGAGTGGCACTCGGTGCAGCCGCGTTTTCCGTCTCCGTGGAAGGTCAGCCCGAGGTCGGTGTCCTGAGCCAGTGCAGCTTCGTGACAGCTGCGGCACTGCCGCCCCAGGTCCATCCCCGCCAGCCCGCCGTCGTCAAGCTCGGCGGTCATCGTGTGGCACTCCGAGCAGGGAATCTCGGAGTGGGGCCGGGCATAGCGCTCGCCCGAATCGGCGGGATCGAATTGCAGCAGGGTGGCCATGACGGCGACGAACACCCCGAGCGGCAGCCATCCCCATTTTGACAGCGGACGCGACATGTCTACAGTATCGACACATCGCGCCTCTGGTTTTGCCTCTTTTCCGCTCCGCCACCAGAAAGTGCCGCCCGTTCGGGTTCAGAACCGGGCAAAAAAAACACGGGGGGAGACAGGCGCTCCACCCCGTGTAGTCCGGAAATGAGAGGTGTCAGTGCTTTTTGCCCTTCAAGGACATCCCTTTCATCACTTCCCCCGTGGTGGTTTCATCCAGCGACATCGCCAGATCCACCAGCGAGCAGACACCGGCCGGCCGGTTGTCGCGGGTCACGACGACAACCCGGCGGATCTGCTGATCCTTCATCAGCCGCGTCACATCCGAGATATTGGAATCATCATAGACCGTCTGCACATCCTGCGTCATGACATCGCGCACGGTCACCTTCTTCGGGTCGTTCCCCTCGGCCACGACCCGGATCGCGATATCGCGGTCAGTCAGCATGCCCACCACGCGGTCGTTCTCGACCACGGGAAGGGCGCCGATATCGTTGTTCTTCATTTCCATGGCTGCTTTATCGATTGAGGAATCGGGACGAATCATCTGCAGGTCTCTGGTCATCACGTCTCTTACCTGAGCCATTCAAGTACTCCTTTCGATTTCCATATCGATCGTATGAAATGGCCGCACAGGTCCGTCCGGATCAGCGGCGATCCGGCGGGCCCGGTTCGGGCCTGGTATAATCGCGCCTTCCCTTGCGCCGATCCCCCGTCTCCTGCTGATCCGGCTGCACCCGCTGCGACCGGCGTTCCGACAGTCGCTCGCACAGCGCTGTCCGCATAAGCTGACGTCCCTCGTTCAGCCGCTCCCGTACGACCGACACCGGCACCTTGAGCACCGGCGCCATCTCTTCGTGCGAAAACTCCGCCGCTAACGACAGCGCCATCACCGTCCGCACCGGGTACGGCAGCGACTCGGCCGCTTCCTGGATATCGCCCGGCTTGATGTCCAGCCGCACGCGGCGGCGCAGATCCCGCAGAGACTCGGCATCCTCGGGGCCGCCGTAGCCGGCCTCCAGGGTAACGCTCCCGAGTTCCTTCTGTACGTCGACCGCCCCGCGCAGGTACCGCTCCGTATTGTGCCGCGCCAGATCGTCTATCGTCCGCTCGAATATCCAGCGCCGAAACTCCCCATCCTGAAGGTCCCCCTGGTAGCTCTGGTACGCGCCCTGCACGGTTTCCCGCAGCACACCGTCGGCAGCCCGCTCATCCGCCACGAGGAAACGCACCGTTTGGGCCAGCGGCGGAAGCAACGGGGCAATCTGCTGCTTGAACCGGCGCCGGGTATCCATTTCGTCTGAGATCATTTCTGCTCCTCCTCCGCTCCGAATGTCGGTAGTCACTTCAGCAGACGTTCCGTGTCTGGTTCATATCTACCTGCCGCCTACCGTATCCACGTGCGCGACCGACCATCCTGGTCGTAGAGCGCATCAAAAGGCCTGTCATCGGTATCATTTCCTATGATCGCGAAGACGACACCTGCCGACACCGCGGCAACCGCCGCCGTACCGAGCCGGGTGATGTATATTCTCCCCGAGCCGGCCATCTCGTCGATCCACTCGACCCCTACCGTAACCCGCCGCCGACCCAGGCAATCCAGTTCGATCACCAGGGAGCGTATTGCCCACGTCTGGTCATCGACCAGCAAGTCAACCACCCGGCCGAGGGAACCCTCGGTGGTCGAGATCAGATGGATGTCCTTCAGCGCGCCGAACCGGTGCAGGTGATCATCATCACGATTTTGCGCCGCCGCTTCGGCCACCGCCTCAGCCGGTCCGATCACCCTGACCTGGGGGCGTGCGCCGCGCTCCGCCTGTGTTGCGCCCAGGCTGCGCTTCACTTCAGTCTTGTTCAGCGCAAGGGGGACATGCAGCCGTCGCCAATCCGGCGCCGCCGCCTCGGAGACCGCGATGGCCACTTCCCGCCCGGGCAGCAGCCGCCGCGTTTTCGCCACGAGGTACCGCACGCTCCAAGTCTGACTGTCGACCAGAAAGTCGACCACCTCACCGAATTCCCGGCCCTCGGCACGGAGACTGTATCCTCGTATCGCCTGAAGACTCTGCTGCACTTCTTGAAACCTCCTGATGGCTGAAGCCCGACGTCGCGGCCTCGCGGTTACCCCGAAAACCGTCGGGTGAGAATCCCCTCGAGTTCGTCCTGCAGTCTGATCTGCCTGTTGTCCAGATCGGATCCCGACACCGCGGGCAACGGGATCATAACGCTCTCCTCCTCGCCGATATTCCCCTTGCCGGCGACGAGAAAGGTGATCTTTCCGGTTCTATCATCAAAGAATAAGTCGCGAACCTTGCCGACCGATCCGTTGGTCGTCATTACCCGGCACTCCATCAAATCTCTGACACTTCTCAGCATTCGCCGCTTTCTCCTTGCCTGGCGCCGTTCCATCCCGTCGTTTGCCTCTGGTGCCCGCACGAGACCTCTCCCCAAACCGCCGCGGGAGTGAGGTTCGGCTGTGGCGCCGAATCCCCGCGGTCGGGCGGCTGTCGTCGATCCCTGCTGTAATCTCAGCAACTGCATCAAATACCTTCTTCTTCGCCGCACCGGCCGGCCCGAACAGTGGCGCGGTGCGCGATTCGACTCCCGACCTCGACAATACATTCGTCGCGCCGGCGGATGGTTTCCTGGTGTCAGGTGATAGCAGTGTAAGCGAGGTGCTTGGTGAAAAGCGCGGTGCGGTGCCCTGTCCTGTTGTATCTGCTGCAGCAATCCCGGTAGCGTTTGTTCGATGGAGACCGCCGCGGTCAGCCGCGTTTTTTTCGCCCCATCGTTTTCGAACCTCAGTAGCCGAAGTAGTCCTGCAGGTGCTCTTCGAACTCGGCGTCGATCGGAGTCGCGGGATCGAACTCCGGGCCTTCTTTGACTGCGTCGGCCGATACATCGGCATAGACGCTGAAGGTATCGTAGCTGACCCGGTCGACGAGCTGGGTTGCCAGTAGCACCTGCTTTCCCTCGGCTTCATCCCCCAAGTCGACGACGAGGTAACGAACCATCCACGTCTCGTCGTCGACAATCAGATCGTTGACTTTCCCGGCCAAGCCGCCGTCGGCCTCGAGCTGATAATCGATCACGTCCAGCGCGGCGTACAGATTCGGGTCTCCCACCGGAAGCCGTTCATCCGGGATGGACTCGGCCTGTCGATCGCCGGTCATCTCGTCCCCCTGCGGGGTCGGCATCTCGGTGCCGCCCGGCAGATCGGAGTCGGTCCAGTATGGCTGCCAGCCGAAGAACGAGTGCAGCCGCTCCTCCTCCTGGCGCGATACCGGCTTGTCATCCTCCAGTCGGGGGCTCTGCGCCGCCTGCTCGCGGGTCAGGTCGAACCGGATAGCTCCGTGCTCCCAATCCGCCTGCCGGATCTCGCCGGCGGGCAACAACAGCCGTCGGTCCTCATCGACATCCAGCTGCGTCACCACCTCGATATAGCGGACGGCCCAGATCCCGGCGTCAAAGAGAACATCGTGTACTCGCCCGAGATTTCCATCTTTTGCGGCCACCCGTATGCCCCGGATGACGCTCAGGCTCTGCAACACCGGCGCTTATCTCCCGCCGTAGGGGAATCTGAACCGGGGGTACGGCCGGCCCGGGATAATCAGGACATCCCGCGCCCCGCCGGGCAGAGGCATGCGCACGTTCGGGTACGGCATGATCCCTGTCTTGAGCGATTCCGGCTCATACACCGGCAGAGACAACTCGTCGGTCGCCCGACTGACGCGATCCAACGCGTCTTTCACCGAGGTCACCTGTGCCAGCGGGGTGTTCCTGTTCATGGTCCCCACCTGCTGCGCCGGGAGGTCATACAGCACCCCGACTCGGCCTCCCGCGGGCTTCTCCCACCCGCGGGTCCCTATGTCTGTCCGTGCATCGTTCATATGCCAACTACACTTTCCGGCTTCTCAGCCTGTCCTCAGCTGCCCATCGGACGAAATCCACCCTGCCCCGGACCACCGGGCGTTTCACCCGGGCCGCCCTGATGCGGTGCGGTCGAGCCCTGGGCTCCCGGCTGCAGCATACCGCGGGAACGCAGTTCGGTCACATACGCCTTGAGCACGCGATCCTCAATAACCTGCCGCATTTCCGGATTGATCGGATGCGCGATGTCGCGGTGGGTGCCGTCGTCCTGCTTCTGCGAGGGCATGGAGACGAAGTAACCCTTGTTCCCCTGAATGATCTTGCAGCCCCGAACGACGAAGCAATCATCAAATGTGACGTTGACAAACCCCTTCAGCTTGTCCTCGTTCCGCAAACGAATCTGAATGTTGGTGATCTCCACGGTAGCCTCCTGGAGGTTTTACGATTCCCTTCGTATTCCGCAGAGCCAGGACCAAGAGATGTTGTTGTTCATCCCTACTCCCGCTCTCCCGAACGCGATTTGTTTTCTGTTCTCGTCTTGGCCGGCCCGGTGCATTGCCCGTTAACCCTTTCCCGACGTGTTTCCCAATTCGTTCAGTTTTGATACCCCAATGAACCGCATAAGTCCCTGTTAGTCAACGCGGCATGATCCGGTAGGGATCGCGTAACAAAACTACGCGGTCCTCGGTACGCCCGCGAAACCTCCCCCCTGGGGACCCAACAACCAATTGTGGGCCAATATTCCATATGAACTCCCATCCGGCAGTCGCCGCACTTCACTTTTCGTTTGCGTTACCGCATCTCCCCCTGTAGATTGCAACATAACCGAATCATCGGGCGGTTCCACTTTCGACATCTCCAGCGGCAGCGTACCGGGTTCTCGCCGGCCTCCGGACGAGAATGTATAAAAACGGTCCATTTTCAATTGCCGCACCTGCCCCTCCCCTGCTCCCCCGAGTGAATTCGTCCGATGCCAGGCGCACCCGATCGCGCGAATGAACCTCACCTCTGCTTGCACACCCGCCGGACGGGTACTGCTCACGCACGCCGCGCGGCGGGCCGGCCCGTTGCGTCCGTGTATAACCTGACACAAACATGGATCGCCACGGCCGCCGAGTGCGGTCAACACGGGAACCGAGAATGAATGAGCATGGAAGCGATGTGGCCGCCTGCGCCGAACTTCAGCGCCGCGTCCTGCAGTTAATTGCCCGGAACGAGAAGCAGCCGCCCGAAACCACCCTCCGACAGCTCCAGGAGTTGCTCAACGAGCCGCCCGCCGTAGCGTCGGAGGATCTCCCCGATAACCTCCTTTACCTTGCCGCCGAGACTGTACAGGCGGTCGAGATCCCCCTGGTGGTCCTTGACTGCGACCTGTGCGTCCTCTGGGCGAACCGGGCCTACTACCAGTTCTGTCACCAGGACGACTCCCCCATTATCGGGCTCCCTTTCGACCAGATCGCCCGCGGTCTGTGGCAGGATGCCGCACTGAAGAACCACCTCGCGGCCGCCGCGCAGGGACGCCCATCGGATCGGATTGAGATCGAACGATCCCTCCCGGGGATTGGCCGGCGCAACCTCAGCCTGCAAGCCCGGCGCATGGCCGGCCGGCTCCAGTCCACCACCTGCCTGCTCCTCACCTTCGAGAACGTCACCGACCGCAAGGACGCGGAACTCGCCCGTCGCCACCTCGCCACTATCGTCGAAGCATCCGACGAGGCCATTTTCCGCAAGGATGTCGACGGCATCGTTCAGACCTGGAACCACGGCGCGGAGCGCATCTTCGGCTACACTCCCGAAGAGGCGATCGGCCGGCACATCAGTTTCATCGTTCCCGAGTCTCGCCTGGCCGAGCTCGAAGAACTCATGGCCCGCTTGCGGAGCGGCCAGTCCATCCTCCAGCACGAGACGATCCGCCGGCGCAAAGACGGCCGCCTGATCGACATCTCCGTTACGATCACGCCGATCCGCGACGATGACGGACGGATTGTCGCCGGCGGCGCCATCGGCCGCGACATCACCGACCAGAAACGTCTTCGCGAGGAACTCGGCTATCTGGCCACCATTGTCGAGGGTTCCAACGACGCCATCGTCGGCCTCACTATCGACGGCTTCATCCAGAGCTGGAACCGGGGGGCGGAGCTGATGTATGGCTACCTTCCCACGGAGGTCATCGGTCGCCACATTTCCCTTATTGTTCCGGAAGAGTATCGGGATGAGCTTCAGGAACTGATCGAACAGCTCCGTCGGGGGCAGCGGATCGAGCAGTACGAGACTGTGCGCCGCCGGCGCGACGGCACCCTGCTCGACGTCTCCCTCACTTTCTCGCCCATCTTCGGGCCTAACGGGCAGGTCTCCAGCATATCCATTATCGCCCGCGACTTCACGCAGAAGCGGCGCTACCAGAGCGAACTGGAACTCGTGAATGACAGTCTGCGCCGCCGCACCGAGGAGCTCGAACGGGCCAATCGCGAACTCGAGGCCTTCAGCTACTCCGTCTCCCACGACCTGCGCGCGCCCCTGCGCACTATCGACGGCTTCGCCCACGCCCTTCAGGATGACTACGCGGCGAAATTCGACGACATCGGCCGCGACTACCTCCGCCGCATCCATGATGCCGCCGACCACATGCGCCAGCTCATCGAGGCCCTCCTGCGTCTCTCCCGCGTCTCCCGCGTCGAT
Source organism: Candidatus Zixiibacteriota bacterium (assembly GCA_041742355.1). Taxonomy (GTDB): domain Bacteria; phylum Zixibacteria; class MSB-5A5; order GN15; family FEB-12; genus JAGNLV01. Next base: position 9,099 of record JBGSIV010000176.1, on the reverse strand, counting down.
CTCCACTGGATGGACACCGATATCAGCGAGCTGGCCCGCCACGTCGTCGCCCGCCTGCGTCACCAGAATCCCGACCGCATAATCGACTGCGTCATCGCCGACAATGCCTTCGCGTCCTGCGATCCGCAGTTGCTGGAGGTCGTCCTGGATAACCTTCTCGGCAACGCCTGGAAGTTCACCTCCGAGCGGGAGCGCGCCACGGTGGAGTTCGGCGTCATGCGGCAGCGCGGCCGCACCGTGTACTTCGTCCGTGACAACGGCGCGGGGTTCGATCCCACTTACGCCGACCGGCTCTTCCTGTACTTCCAGCGGCTCCACCACGCGGAGCGATTTCCCGGGCTGGGCATCGGCCTGCCGCTCGTGAAACGTATAACAGAACGGCACGGCGGACAGATCTGGGCCGAGGGCAGGGCCGATGAGGGCGCCACCTTCTTCTTCACACTGGGGGAGGCCTCGGATCCGGCCGAACCGGCCTGATTATTCCGATGCAAGGGTTGACAAAAGAAAATGAGGGAGTATAATCGGATGTCAGATGTACTGATCGAAAGGGAACCTGCTGTGGCCGACGTACTGCGCGTCCTCCTGATCGAGGACTCCAACAACGATGCGCTCCTCATGGCCCGGGCGCTCAAACAGGGTGGTTTCGACCCCCAGATCACCCGTGTCCAGACTGAGGCCGACATGCGCGCCGCCCTGAGCAGCGGAACCTTCGACGTCATCCTGACCGACTGGCATCTTCCTGCGTTCAGCGGCCTGGGCGCTGTCAAGGTGGCCCGTGAGGTTGAGCCGAATACCCCCCTGATCATGCTCTCCGGAGTCGTCGGCGAAGAAACCGCAGTCGAAGCCATGAAAGCCGGTGTCCAGGACTACGTCATGAAGGACAAACTCATGCGCCTGGTCCCGGCCATCCGCCGCGAGCTTCAGGAAGCCCAGATGCGCCGCGAACGCCTCCAGACTCAGCAGGCCCTCCGTGAAATCGAGGGACGGTTCCGCATGTTCATGCACCACCTCCCTGGCGCCGCTTACCTCATGGACGAACACGGGCGCCTCCTCTTCGTCAACGACTACTTCCGCACCACCTTCCAGGAACTCGGCTATGAGATCGGCAAGGCCGGCTACGACCTCCTCCCGCCGCGTCTCGCCAATGCCAGCCGCGATGCCGACGAAACGGTCGTGCGCGAGCGGCGCGAAGTCCAGGTGGCCGAAACGGTCAACCTTCAGGGTCAGGAACGCACCTACCTCACCGTCCGGTTTCCCCTGCCGCAGGCCGACGGCCGCACGTTTATCGGCGCCATTGGCATCGACATCACCGAACGCAAGAAGGCCGAGGACCAGCTCCTGGCCCTCACCGAGGAGCTCCGCCTCCGCACCCGCGAACTCGAGAAGAAGAACGTCGCCCTGTCGGAGGTGCTCGGTAACATCGAGGCGGAGAAGGCCGCTCTCCGCCAGCAAATTGCCGACAACATCGAACAGCGTATCCTCCCCACGCTCCGTCGCATCCACGACAGCGCTCCGTCCAATCTCCAGGCCATCGTCGAGTTCCTCCGGCAGGAGATGCTCGATATCGCCGCCCCGTTCGTTCAGTCGCTTCAGCAGAAAGCTGGCCGCCTCACCTCCCGCGAGCTCGAGGTCTGCCGCATGATCAAGCACGGCCTCTCCACCAAGGAGATCGCCGAGAGTCTCAATCTCTCCCCGGCCACCGTGCAGAAACACCGCGAAGTCATCCGGCGCAAGCTCGGCATCTCGGGCGCCGACGTCAATCTGCACACGTTTTTGCAGTCCCTCTAGCCTCCCCGTCCCAGGGGCCCGGAAGCGCCCGGAAACTGGGTAGGCCACTCCCCAAAATCCGCCCACTGACTCCGAATCGGCCTGTCTCCGTTAATGAAGATTCCTGTATCGCCGATAATTGTATCTATATACGGCACATAAACAGATGACAGGAGATTCACCATGCGCATCGCTACCGCGACTCTGCTCTTGATTGCGGCCTTTGGGTTGCCGCTGGGAGCGCAGGCCGCCGACGTCATATTTACCAATGTGGCTGGAGGCAACTGGAATAACGGGGCCAACTGGAGCACCGGAACGGTGCCCGGGGCGAGTGACAACGTGTACATTGTCGGCGGCGACTATACCGTCTACCTCGATATGAACCCCACGGTGGCCTCGCTCCATCTTGGCAGCGGCTACGACCAACCCTTGCTCCGAGCAATCAGCTGGGAGCTGACGGTCAACGGGAACGTGACCATCTATGAAGGCGCCACCCTGGAGATGACCACTTCGGGCTTGCATACGAGCGGCAACTACCAGCTCACCAATGACGGTACCATTGACCTTGATTTCACCGATATCGGCCACCGGGTGGTCAACAACGGTGCGATCATGGTCGAGAGAACCTGCAATTTCCGCCGCGCTTTCACCAATGGAGTCGCCGGCCTGGTGACAATCGAGGGCAGCCCGCAGGGATCAGCCATCATGACGGCCGACAGCGGCCTGACCAACTCCGGGGCCATCGATCTGACCAGTTCCTGGCCCGTCACCACGACCACCGGCATACTGCAGGTGGGCTACGGGAACCTCGTCAACGAGGTCGGCGGCCAGATCCGCGCTCTCCTGGGCAGCAGCTTTAACACGGCGTCCAGCCGCGAGCTGAAGGCGCAGATCGTCAACCACGGGACTATCCACGCGGTCAGCACCGGCTTCACGATCAACAAGCTGAACGCGTCGCACACAAACGACGGCTCCTATATCGCCGAGGTCGGGACGATCAACTTCACGCAGACCGGCTCGGTCGTCGCTTTCGCCCATACCGGGTCGATCGTGACCTATCCGGGAGCGACCTTTCAGTTCCAGACCGGCAACTTCGTTTGGAGTGCGGGCGGTACGATAACCAACAACGGGACGCTGGCCTTCACAAGCGTCAACGGGTACTTCACGCCGTCATTCACCAACGAAGGGCGGTTTACCGTCGGCGGCATCAGCCATCTCTACCTGGTCGGCGATCTGACCAATAATGGGACGATGTACCAGTCCAACGGCACGATTGACAGCACCGGCACCATTTACAACAATGACTCGCTCCTCTTTCAGACCGGAACCGTCAACACCGATATCGTCAACGACGGTGTCATGCTGGCGACCATTTCCGTGTCTATCAACGGCGACTATACCAGCGGCGTGGGTTCGAAGATCGTATCCCAGGCCGACCCGACCTACGACTGCTTCATCACGTTCAACACGCTGCTGACCAACCACGGCACGATCGAGCTAACCCAGACCGGTAACCATGGTGCGTATCTGGTCTGCGTGAGCGCCGACAGCCTTATCAACGCGGCCGACGGCGTCATTCGGGCCCTGGTCGGGAGTGGCGGCGCGGCCGGTACCCGGTATATTCAGGGGCGTGTGCGCAACTACGGTCTCATCGAGGTGGCGACCAGTATGTCGATTGTCGACAACCTCGAGCAGCACACCAACAGCGGGACGATTGACGTCCAGGCGGGTACCCTCACGGTGACCGGCGACTTGGTCAATGAAGGAACGCTGAACGTGGCCAGCGGTGCGCTGGTCAGCCATCAGGATCACCACTTCACCCTGTCGGCCGGGGCGATCACCGGCGACGGCCGCGTTAACCTGATCGACGATACGATCAGCGTTACCGGCTCGTCCTCCAACGACGCCGAGCTCTGGTTCATGGGTCTGGTGAACTCGATTGACGGGGCTTTCAACAATACCGGAACACTCGAAATATACTCCTGCACGGTGAGCGGTTCCGGCCTCCTGACCAACCAGGGAGTCCTCAACCTGACTACCGCCACGCTTACCTGCGGCTTGCTCAACGAAGGCGTCATGCACGTGGAGCGGACCAACAGCGTGCCGAACTTCACGACCTCCGGGATCAATGACACCCTGTACATCATCGGTACGGCCACCGGGACCGCGACGCTCACGGTGGGCGGGTCGCACATCAACCACGGCGTGCTCATCCTCACCAGTGATGTGGCCAATGGAACGTCCACGGCAATCCTGAACGCCACCCAGCTCACCAACGGCGCGACCGGGATGGTCTTTGCCGACGCCGGCAGCTCCACGGGCGGCACCCGCCAGCTCAACGCCCAGATCAGCAACCAGGGTTTGATCACGGTCAACTCGATCGGCCTGAGCTTTGACCGCGCCAGCGCCGACCACGTCAATAGCGGCAGCATCCATGTGATTGGCGGCGAGCTCGATTTCATCCAGACCGGGGTAACCCCCTCGCTAACTAACAACGGCAGTATCGTGCTGCAGAACCTGCAGCGCCTCCATATCGACGGCGGCGACTTCATCAACGGGACGCTCGGCCATATCAAAGGCACCGGCTCGCTGGATGTCTACGCGGCCACGACCACGAACAACGGCAACATCAGCCCCGGCCTGCCCACTCCGGGTTATCTGCCCGGCCGCCTCACCATGCAGTCGAACAGCTTCAACCTGGGCGCGACGGGCAAGCTGTGGATCGAGATCGGCGGTCCCACACCGACCACCGAGTTCGATCAGTTCAACGTCACCATGCATGCTATCATGAATGGCGAGCTGCGGCTGGCGCTGATCGACGGTTATCTCCCGGCGGTCAACGACTCCTTCCGGATCATCAACTATGGCTCGTATGCCGGGGAGTTCAGCTACGTCGAGAACCTCACCTGCAACGGTATCGTCTTCGACACCAGCTACACCGACAGCTGTCTCTGGCTCGTCGTCACCGGCATCGACAACGATCCGCCCACCTTCACCGGGGTGCCCGGTACGGTGAGCTTCGAGAACGACGATTCGACCACCTGGCTGGGTATCTGGAACTATACCTACGATCCGGACCAGCATGACTCGACGCTGACCTACACGTTCTCGGCCGATAACGACTCACTCACCTGGTACTTCTCGCCGGCCGGCTTCCTCTACCTCTATGCCGACCCGCATTTCGCCGGTGTGGTGAATCTCGTCCTTCGCGCCGAAGACATGCACGGCGCCTTTGTTGCCGACACGGTCGTCGTCACGGTCACCGAGGCCAATACCGCACCCGTATTCGCGGGCGTGTTCGACAGCCTCAGCTTCCGGGCCGACTCGTCGTACAACCTCTCGATCTGGGGGTACGTTTCCGATGGCCAGAGCCACGATTCCCTGCTGACCTACACCTTCAGTACGACCAACGACTCTCTGGTGACCGATTTCGATTCTACGATCGGGATTCTGAATGTCTCTTCGGTGGTCGGATACAACGGGCTGGCCTGGTTGCACATGTCCGCCGCCGACCCGCAGGGTCTCTCAGGCGAAGACTCGACCCTCTTCTATGTTTACTACAACTTCGCACCGGTGATTGCCGGCCTGCCCGACACGATGTCGTTCGTCAACAACCAGCATCCGTCTTTGAACATGTGGACCTACGCATCGGACGTCGAGAATGCCGATGACGAACTGACCTACCAGTTCACCTCCTCCAACGACTCGGTAACCACCGGCTACACCACCGGCACCGGCCTGCTCATTCTTTCCGCTGATCCGGATTTCACCGGAGAAGCCTCACTGATCGTGCAGGTGTCCGATACGGGCAGCAAGGCCGATCTCGACACGATCGTCATCAACATCACCGCCCCGGTGAACGAACCGCCGGCTTTCACCGGCCTGCCGGACACGCTGACCATCGCGAACGACTCGACCCACAGCCTGAACATGTGGGACTACGCGTCCGACCCTGAGTCCGCGGACAGCCTGCTCTCGTTCAGCTTCACCAGCCTCGACGGCCCGGGGCTCTACTATGACTACACTCCTGCCACGGGCGTCATAGCCATCTCCGCTCCCGGGTTCGTCGGAACCCGCGGACTGAGGTGCCGTGTCGATGACCCGCAGGCGCACTCGGCATACGACACCATCATCGTCGTGGTAGTCGCCCCCAACGAACCGCCGGAGTTTGTGGAGTTGCCGGCGACACTCAGCTTCCATGTCGACTCGGCCTGCACCCTCATGCTGTGGGATTACGTGACGGACGATCAGACCCCGCACGCCATGATGGGCGTCAACTTCACGCGCTCCAACGATTCGCTGCTCCTGGACTTCCTGTCCGTACCCGGCCAGTTGACGCTTACTGCCACCGAGGGGTATAGCGGAGCATCGTCGCTCATCATCCGCGTCACCGATGAAGGCTTCCTCATGGCCTATGACACAATCGAGGTCACCGTATCCGAGACCCCGAACGATCCGCCGCAGTTCGTCGGCCTGCCCGACACTCTGGGCTTCGACGCCAACGACACGCGGGTCATTCAGCTCTGGGACTACGTGACCGACGACCACTGTCCGCATGCGCTGATGGGAGTGCAGTTTACCCGAACCAACGACTCGTTGCTCTTTGATTTCCTCTCGGTGCCCGGCACTCTCGAGTTGTCGGCCGAGCCGGGTTACTCCGGGACCTCCCTGCTCATCATCCGGATCAATGACGAGACCTTCCTGATGGCCTACGACACGATCGAGGTCACCGTCTTCCCGCCGCTCGGCATCGTCGATGCGAACGGCGACGGGCTGCCGGATACGTACGAGCTGTCCCAGAACTTCCCGAACCCGTTCAACCCGTCGACCAGCATTCGCTTCGCTCTGCCCGAAGCGGCTTCTATCGACCTGGCCGTCTACAACATTCTCGGCCAGCGGGTGATCACCCTCGTTTCCGGGACAGTGGCCGCCGGCCTCCACGAGACCTCGTGGAATGGCCGCGACCAGTCCAACCAGCCGGTTACTTCGGGCATCTACTTCTACCGCCTGACTGCCGGGGACCAGACTGTCAAGACGCGCAAGATGCTGCTCCTGCAGTAGGCGCGCTCGCGATATCCCACAAGAAAACCGCCCGGCACGCCGCCGGGCGGTTTTTCATTAGCATCTCTTTCAGACCGGCTAGCCTACCCCCGCTCCCCCAGTAGCCGCGAGGGCAGCATGATGATCGATTTCATCAGCCCCAGCACTCCCTCCACCGCGATTCCCACAATCCGGAACGGCAGGATCAGGAGCCAGACAATCGGATACAACACCAGCGCCAGGATCGCCAGCGGCCAGAACACCACCAGCAGAATCAACCACAACAGAAAAGTAGTCATAGTTCAACCTCCACACGTTCTAACGAAAGTACGCCGCGGAAGGTGCATTATTCGTGAGATTTTTCAGCCCACCCCAAGGGCCGCATCGATTTCCGCCCGGACCGCCGCAAGCACCCGTTCCGCCGCTGCCGCCACGGCGGGCGACATTTCCGTTCCGGGCGAGCAATCGGCCGCTTCGATCCCGTAGACGATCAGCTTCGACGGCGCCTTGCCCAGCGCCCCGCCGAGCGCCAGGGCGTCAACTACGCTGAAGGCATGACTGGAGTACCGCGAGAAGAGAGCCTCCGGTATCGGGTCCGCCAGCGCGTCAAAACGGTATGTTTTCCCAGCTTCCCCGCCGGAGACCGCACAATCGACAAGAATGACCAGGTCCGCTTCGTTCCAGCGGTCGATCAGTTCAAGAGCGTCCCCGACGCCGATCAGGACATCGACCTTCGGGTTCTTCTCCGCTTGAATCTGGCGGGCAACAAAAAGCCCCACCCGGTCATCGGACCGGAAATCGTTTCCCAGTCCGATGACAAGTATGGGAGGAATAGAAGCCATTGCGCCCATTACTCTCGTTCAAGGCGCAACTTCAGAAAATGGCACGAACAGGAAATGCACGGATCGTAGTTGCGGACTACCTGCTCGCACTGCCACGTTAACCGATCGGGCGACAGGTGCAGGTTCCGCTCCACGAAATGCAGCAGGTCGTCCTCGATCACCTTCTGGTTCTGCGCTGTCGGGGGCACAATCCGCGCCAGCGTGATCAGTCCGGCCTCATCGATCGAGTACTGGTGCAGGAGCATCCCGCGCGGCGCTTCGGTCGCCCACGCCGCCGTGCCGGCTTTCGGTTTGACCTCGAGCGACGGCTTTTTCGGCGGCTCGTACAGGTCGATCATCCGCAGCGCCTCATGGCACGCGAACACCGTTTCGACGCTCCGTACGATTATGCTCTTGAACGGATTGCTGCACGTTTTCCCCAGGCCGGCCTCTTTGGCCGCTTTCTGGGCGATCGGCGGCAGCTTGTCGTAGTTCAGGCTGTAGCGGGCCAGCGGGCCGACATGGTACTTTCCGCGCCCGATAATCCGCGTGTGCAGGCTGGTCGAGTGCGGTACGTGTTCCTCTTCGACATGCTTGAAGAAGTCGTCGAAGGGGATGTCCAGACCGCGATCGGACACAATCCGCCCTTCCGTGATGGCGTATTCATCCGGATGGCTGACCGCCATGAACTCGTATTCCTGTTCAAAATCGGGGAAGGTCAACCCGGACGCGAACTTGACCATGTCCAGCGAGGCTTCCAGCGCCCACTCGAGATCCGGCTTCATGGCCTGGAGCGCCTTTTTGGTCGGGACGCTGTAGAAACCGCCCACCTTGACGTTGATGGGGTGAATCTCGCGGCCGCCCAGCAGCACCATCAGGTCATTGCCGATCTTTTTGAGCCGGAGGGCCTGCTTGACGACATCGGGGTAGTCCGCCGCCATGTGGATCGCGCTCTCGTATCCGAGGAAATCGGGCGCGTGCAGCATGTAGACGTGCAGCGCGTGCGACTCGATCCACTCGCCGAGGTAGAGCAGCCGGCGCAGGTCGCGCAGCGCTCCGTCCACTTTCACGCCGCAGATCGCTTCCATCGCCTGCACTGAGGACATCTGGTAGGCCACCGGGCAGATCCCGCAGATGCGGGCGGTGATATCAGGCGCTTCGGTGAAGCGGCGCTTCTGCAGGAAAGCCTCGAAGAAGCGCGGGGGTTCGAAGATGTCGAACGTGACCTCGGTCACCTTGTCGTGCTTGATCTTGACCGTCAGCCCGCCTTCACCCTCCACCCGGGCCAGCATATCCACCTTGATGGTTCAATTTTTCATGCGCTTCGCTCTCCTTGCGGAACGGCTCCGAGAAGGCATTAAATCCCCGGAAAAATCTGACAATCTCATCTTTGGGAATTTCCATTTTTTCAAATTGTGCTGCTAGCGATGATGTATTAGGGGAGTTCATCGGTCCGAAACAGCTATAGCAG
>JBGSIV010000175.1:0-2992 GCA_041742355.1 Candidatus Zixiibacteriota bacterium | reverse complement strand
ATTCTGCCCGTAACGATCAGAGCCCCCGTGGGGGGGCTCTGAAGGTAAGGACCAAGGTGGTGCTGAACTACTTCAGCAGGACCATCTTTTTAGTCTGCGAGAAGCTGCCCGCTTCGAGGCGGTACAGGTAAATCCCGCTGGCGTTGTCGCCCGCTTCCCAGGTCAGGTCAACCATGCCCGCATCGGCCGCACCGGCGAAGACTTTGACCACCTGCCCCTGGACGTTGTAGATCGTCAGGGAGTAGTCCGAAGCCACCGGCAGCCCGAAGCTGATGGTCGTCGTCGGGTTGAACGGGTTGGGGTAGTTCTGCGACAGCTGGAAGTCGGCCGGTACCTGCTTGGTCACCACCGGGTAACCGTCGTAGGTGGCCAGCTCCAGGGAGACCACCGTGCCCGGCACGGTGATGAACTCGCCCGTGAAGCCTTCGCCCGAAAGCGAGTACACCAGCACGCGGGTCAGGTTCTCGGCCGCGTCGTAGGCGTACTTGAGCTCCATGTTCTCAGCCCGCAGGGTCGGCGTCACGTTGCCCGCCACCGTCAGGTAGGCCGCTCCGAGCAGGCTCTCGCCTGACACGCTGAGCGTCCCCTGGTGGTTCGTCAGGCTGAACTGCGCCGGCGCCACCGTCTTGGGATACGGCTGGGCATCGCCCACCACGACGCGGATGAGGTAGACCAGATCGCCCACCGACAACGGAATCCCGTCGGCGTTGACGTCACTGGCCGCCACCTGCGCTTCGTAGTTCTGGAACACGCCCACGCCGTACACGAAGTAGTTGCTGTACAGCACCGCGTCGGCGATTTCGTAGGCCGTCCCGTTGAGGTTCAGGTCGCCCCGGTCGTCGATACTGTCGGCGCAGACGATGTCGATCCCGCCGTTCTGGAAGTCGACCAGCCGCAGCGGCTCAACCTTGTCCGACACGTCGCAGAGACCCGGCGCCCCGTACAGGCTCGGGAAGCTCGCCCCGAGGTCCTCGACCGCCGTGGCGTTGTCGTAGTCGTAGACGTGGCGGCTCATGAAGAGCGTGTCACCGGACTTGCTGGAGATGCCGTTGTCGCCGCAGTCATACCAGATGAAGCGGATCGGCACGTACATGCACTCAAAGGTCCGGTCGTTGGTCACCAGGAAGCTGAGCTTCACCAGTTCGGTCACCGTCGTGCTGCTGAAGCAGTCGGGGTGGTTGGCCCCGTTGTTCGTCTCGGCGATGGCCACGACGCGCAGGATCCCGGACGGGCAGGCGCCCGCACCGCAGTTGCCGTTGGCGCCGTAGCGGAAGGTGAAGTACTCCCAGCCGCACTCGTCGATGAACGCTCCCGGCGTGGCCGCCTGGAAGGTCAACGCCGAAGCGTCGTACTGGATCAAGAAGTCAAAGCCGCCCATCTCGTTGGGCGGATTGATCGCGCCGTCAAAGCTGATCGAGACGTCCTCAAAGGCCCCCTGGAAGGTGCCGTGGGTCTTCTCGATGGTCACCGCGATGGTCGGAATGACCGACACGAAGACACTGCAGGTATCGGCGTTATTCGGGCTGCACGGGCTGCAGACGTTGGCGCCGTCAGACACCGCAAACTTCAGCTCGAACAGGCCGATGTAGCTGTTGTTCTCCAAAGTCGGCCAGCTGAAGGCCCCGGTGGCCGGATTGACCGTCACCGTGCCCGGGCCGGAATTGCTGACCAGGCTGTAGGAGAGGGCCGCCGGACCCAGGTCCGGATCGGTCCCGCTGACCGTCCCGCTGGCCACCCCACCCCAAACCAGGTGGATGGTGTCCGCCGGGCAGGTCGCCACCGGCGCGATGTTGGTCACGCAGATGGTGAAACTGGTCGTCTTCTGGGAACCGCACTTGTCGGTCACGGCCACCTCGACGACGTGCGTGCACACGTCCGCCCCGGTGGTCGTCCAGCTGATCTTCCCCGTCGCCGGGTTGACCGTCAGGGCCGCCGGGCCGTTGACTTTGCTGTAGGTGAGGGTCTCACAGCCGACCACGTCCGGGTCGCTGGCCACGATCTGGCCGCTGTACGCCGTGCCCCAGGGCAGGGTGGCATCGGCAATCGGGCTGATCGAGGGCGCCTGGTTCGTGACCGTGACCGTCCCGGCCGTCACCGTGGCGGCAACCAGGGCGGTGGTGGCGCAGTCGACGAACTGGGTCGTCGCAACCACCGGCGAGCTCGGGCAAGCAAAATTCGCGCCCGACAGGCCGACAGTCCCGCTGCAGACGTCGCTGGCGGTGAACTGCACCTGGGCGACCACTTTCGGGCCGGCCCCAAGGCAGCCATCACCGGCGTCGGTTAACATACCGGCTATGCGAATCGTATCCGGCGACACAAAGTCCACGCCGCCGAGATCGACGATGCGGTTGGTCAGAGTCGTCAGACCCGGATCCCAGACAACGTTGAGGGCGCTGAAGTAGGCCCCCCCAGCGGTGGAATTCACCTCGAACACAATCTCAAAGGCGCTGATGTCGGCCGCCGGGTTAACCGTTACGTTAAGCGCCGCCGGGGTGCACCGCGCTACCGATGTGCTCTGGAACGTCACCGTATTCTGTGCCGATGCCAGGGAAAACGCACATACCAGTAGTAAGGAGGTCAGCAACAAAGAATATATCGTTCTTTTTTGCGTCATTACAATGCTCCTTCAGAAACTACAGGTCTTTCACTGTTTGGGATACGCCCGGTACCGTTACCGGCGAGGTACCCCTACACTTCCGCCTGCGACCGGAGGCGGGGTCCGGCCCCGTACCGCCTCAAAGCACACGACCCCAAAGGGACGCACCCTTCAAGACAGCTGACATGACGGGGGAAAATTGCCCGATGGCTTAAACCAGCAGAGGGTAATACACCCCCGGTGGTTCGTGCATCGGTATGACAACCAGATTCGTAAGGAGCCTGCAAAGGCTAACCGGCTCAAATCTCACCGGTTCAAGGTGCGACACGCGCAAAACAGAAGCATAATTCCTACACAACTGTTTCCCTAGACCAACACCAAAGTACCTAAAACTCG
>JBGSIV010000174.1:0-43376 GCA_041742355.1 Candidatus Zixiibacteriota bacterium | reverse complement strand
CCCCGGACGTGAAAACAATCGGAAACCTTACCTGCGGCTCGACTACGGTCGAGGCCGCGAATAGCAGACTGGTTAGAATTCACGCCACGACCTCGAACATGACCTTGACAACGTACATAGCAGCTGTGGGCGACCCGCCCTCTCTGCTCGCAATTGGGTTCGTTTGCGCAGTTTCCCCTGTACGTTCAGAGTTCTCCGGTGTCTTTCCATGCTTGCCTCACAGTCCTCTTGCCGTCACGCTGCAACTTGGCTTCGTACACTCTGTTCTATACTTACCGGGACGTCGGGGCAATCTCCATCAGATCGTCAGTGAAACTGTACGGAAACGACGGCGGTGTTTCACTCCGGCCAGCGGTGACACAAGGTCATGAGAAGTAAGGGGATAGAAGCAACTACGGGAAGGAGCAGGGCCGGTTTAGGGGCCTGGAATTCACTTCGGAGTTTTTGCCGAAAGGTCGAAATGGGGAGGGGTAATGGGGAGGGAGGGCGGAGGCGGGGCTCTCGGGGCTCCGGTGAATGTCGCCCCGGATTCTGTCGACAATCATGGTGAGGGTCCATTCGGCAATCAAAGACGAGATTGATCATGAACAGTCTGCTGCTCACCTACATTATCCTCTACCCGGTCGCCCTGCTCACGCTGCTGACGCTCCACCCCGACAGCGCTATGGCTCAATATCTCAAACCCCGGTTACTGCGAGAGCCCCGGTACCCCAAAGCTGTTCTGCGGCAGGCGGGCACCGCGTGGATCCTCCTCGGCCTCTGGATAATAATCGCCCCGTTCTATTTTCTGCAGGTGATTTCCGTGGATTCTCTGAAGAGCTCGGGCGTTTTGACCGCGCTGTTCGCGTTCGTCTTTCCTGTCACCGGCGCCACACTGACTCTCGCCGGGATTCTGCATCTGTGCAAGGGGATCTTCTCGAGGAGCGCGCTGGCCGCGCCCGGCACGGAATCGATTCACACGACCGACCCGGCTCAAGGCGGCCGCTACCTGCGTCGGCTCTCAGCCTACCTTCGGATCAACCTCGCCGCTCTCGTGCTGACGGTGGGGAGTCCGTTCATCGAGGCGGCGTTCGGTCTTGAACCGGCCGGCTGGGTGGTTCTCACCAATGTCAGCCTTCTCATCACGTTCATCCTGACGATTCACCGGCTGCGTTTCTACACCGCGCGATGTATCATAGCCATGGGGTTGCACGAGGAGGAATCGCTGCTCACGGCGCTGCCCGGCGGGTTGAAGATCGTGTCGTTCTGGGTTCGCGCGTTCCGGGTGGAGAAGCTGGCTGTGGAATATCAACGGAGGCAGGCGGATCGTTCTCCCGAACACCATAGCGATCCGTCGGCGCGTGTGGGGTCGCGGTAGCTCAACACCGAGCGGCGGAACTACCCCCGCCCGCGTTTCACCGCCGCGACGATGATTGGGATAATGACGATCTGCACGATTATCCCCGGCAGACCGGTCAGGATCGCTCCGCCCATTGAGAAGAATGTCGCCGCCGTGTACGGCAACTCCATGAACAGCCCCAGCACCAGCAACCCCAGCCCGAACATGAGCCGCCCCAGGATCATCGCGAATATCAGAGCGATATAGACATTCAGGTGGAGCCGGTTGTACAGCATTCCCGCCACCAATCCGTAGATTGGCAGCTCCAACGACATGAGCGGCACGGCGTAGGTTGGCGGCATGCCGGTCAGCAGATGCGACAACCCCGGCGCCAGGAGGCCGACGACCACGCCCGCCCAGGGCCCGGCCAGAAACCCGGCCAACAGCACCGGGATGTGCATCGGCAGAAAGATGCGCCCCGCGACTCCCAGCGCGTGAAACCCGATCGGCAACAGCACCGCCAGCGCCAGGTATAGCGCGGTGTGAGCCACAAACCGGGTTTTCGCTGAAGTCGGTGACACGAAGACTACTTGAGGTTGATCGCGGTGGCGAGGTAGAGGCCCGGGTGATCCTCGATCTGCACCTCGGTGAATTCGCTGGCGAGGAACATCTCGCGCAACTGGTCGGACGCGGGGAGCACGTCGTGTTCGACCGCCCCGCCGATATTGTGGTGCAACTCGTTGATCTTCTTCGAGGATTCCAGGTGGATGATGTGGAATTTACCCTTCGGTTTGAGGACCCGGTGGGTTTCTTCCAGTGCTTTGCGCTGGTCGGAAAAATGGGGGAAGGACGAGAAGGCGATCGCCATGTCGAACACGTTGTCCTGAAACGGCAACAGCGTTGCGTCGGCATCCACCACATTGACATTGGGAAACGGGAAATTGCGGTGCGCTTTCTGAGCCATCTCAAAGGAGAAGTCGACCCCGGTCACCGAGCCTGAATTCCCCACGCGGCGGCGCAGGAGGTCAAACAGGATGCCCGTGCCGCAACCGAGGTCGAGAATGTCCCAGCCCGGCTTGACCTCCAGCTGGGTGACCACGTGCTGGAGGAATTCCAGATCAACTGCGGTGTAGGTAAGATCCCACTCGGCCGCAAGTTGGTCAAAGAATTTCTGGTGTTTATCATGTGACATGGGGGGAATGTAGCAGTAATCCGCACCATGTCAAGTCACTTTCGCCGAACCGGCGGGCTGGTGCGGGACACAGGTCGTACCTTGACGGTACAAACAAAAGTGATCTGAAAACTCATCTCGTCGTTGGCGGCGCGGAAAGGAATGTGTATATTGCAGGTTGACCAAAAATCGGAGCAACGAATGGCAACCAGAGTGCGAACGAACAGCAAAGCGCGGAATAAACGAAACCAGGAATTCCTGTATATCAAAGGGGCGCGGGAACATAACCTCCAGAATATCGATGTCAAGATCCCCCGCAACACCCTGACGGTGATCACCGGCCTCTCCGGATCGGGCAAGTCCTCTCTCGCGTTTGACACCATATATGCCGAGGGGCAGCGGCGGTATGTGGAGTCGTTGTCGGCGTATGCCAGGCAGTTTCTCGGCCTTATGGAGAAGCCGGATGTGGATTTCATCGAGGGGCTTTCGCCGGCTATTTCGATCGAACAGCGCGGCACGGCCAAGAATCCGCGTTCGACGGTCGGCACGGTCACGGAAATCTACGACTATTTACGTCTCCTTTTCGCCCGGGTCGGTGTCCCGCACTGTGTTAATTGCGGCCAGCCGATCACCCAGCAGACGGTCGAGCAGATTGTCGACAGTGTGCTGGGGTTCGAGGAGGGGACGCGGCTTATGGTCCTGTCGCCCCTGATCCGCGGCAAGAAGGGGGAGCACAAGGATATCATCGATGAGGCCCGCCGGGAGGGGTATGTCCGCCTCCGTATCGATGGCGAGGTGGTTGAGTCCGAAGAGGATATCAAGCTCGACAAGAACAAGAAGCACACGATTGAAGCAGTCATCGACCGCCTCGTGGTGAAAGCCACCTCCCGGAGCCGTCTGGCCGATTCGGTTGAAACAGCCCTCAAAATGGGGCAGGGGACTGTCCTGATCAACATCAAGAGCCAGGATCTCCTTTACTCCGAGCAGTTTGCCTGTCTCAACTGCAATATCAGCTACGATGAGCCGAGCCCGCGGCTATTCTCGTTCAACTCCCCGTTCGGGGCCTGCCAGGTGTGCGACGGTCTCGGCCAGAAGATGGAGATCGATCCCGGCCTCGTCATCCCCGACCCCAGCCTTTCGATCAACGAAGGGGCGATCCGGCCGTGGGGGGGCAGCGACATGCCCAACTGGTACCGCTACATGCTGAAGGGGCTGTCGCGCCACTACGACTTCAAGTTTTCGACGCCGTTTGAGAAGCTTCCGGAGAAGGTGCGCAAGGTGATCCTCTGGGGTTCCGGCAAGGAGGAGGTCCAGTTCGAGTACGAGCACCTCTCCGGCAAGGGCCGTGGCGGCGGCACCTACCGAGCGGCGTTCGAGGGGGTCATTCCGAACCTCGAGCGGCGTTACAAGCAAACGGAGTCGGGGCATGTCCGGCAGTGGATTGAGAACTATATGGCGATCAGCGACTGTCCCTCCTGCAAGGGGGCCCGCCTGCGTCCGGAAGCGCTTTCGGTCATCATTGATCGCGAGACGATCGACACGGTCACCGGTATGTCGATCAAACGCGCGGCGCAGTTTTTCGCCACGATCAACCTGACCAAGCGCCAGGAGACGATCGCAAGGCAGATCCTCAAGGAGATCCGGGAGCGGTTGCAGTTCCTCTGCGATGTGGGGCTGGATTACCTGACGCTCGGCCGCGCCGCCCAGACGCTTTCCGGCGGCGAAGCCCAGCGTATCCGCCTCGCCACTCAGATCGGCTCGCGCCTCGTCGGCGTGCTCTACATTCTCGATGAGCCGTCGATCGGCCTGCACCAGCGCGACAACCGCAAGCTGCTCGCCACGCTGACCGAGCTGCGCGATATCGGCAACACCGTCCTCGTTGTCGAACACGACCGCGAGACGATTGAGGCGGCCGATTTCATTATCGACCTCGGCCCGAAAGCCGGTATTCATGGCGGGCGCATTGTCGCCCAGGGAACGCCCAGCGATATCATCCGCTGCAAGGCGTCGCTCACCGGCCAGTACCTGAAAGGGGAGCGCCGGATCGAGACGCCGCCGCACCGCCGCCCGAGCAACGGCAAGTACATCAAGCTGGCCGGCTGCCGCGGCAACAACCTGAAGGATGTCTCGGTCGAGTTCCCGCTTGGCCTGTTCATTGTCGTCACGGGCGTCTCCGGTTCCGGCAAGTCCTCGCTGGTCAACGAGACGCTGTACCCGATTCTCGCCCGGCATTTCTACAATTCCCGCCGGCAGTCGCTGCCGTACGACAAGATCGAGGGGCTCGAACATATCGATAAGGTGATCGATATCGATCAGTCTCCGATCGGCCGCACTCCCCGCTCGAACCCGGCCACCTACACGGGGGTGTTCACCCATGTCCGGGATCTCTTCTCGGCCATACCGGAAGCGAAGGCCCGCGGCTACCAACCCGGGAGATTTTCGTTCAATGTCAAGGGGGGGCGGTGCGAGGCCTGCGAGGGGGACGGCATCATCAAGATTGAAATGCACTTCCTTCCCGACGTGTATGTCCCGTGCGAGGTCTGCAAAGGGAAACGCTACAACCGCGAGACGCTGGAAATCACCTGGAAGGGGAAGAACATCGCCGAGGTGCTCGACATGACGGTCGACGAGGCGCTCGAGTTTTTCGAGAACATCCCGCGGATCAAGAACAAGCTCCTGACGCTGCGTGAGGTCGGGCTCGGCTACATTCACCTCGGCCAGCAGGCGACGACGCTCTCGGGCGGCGAGGCGCAGCGCGTCAAACTCGCGGCGGAGCTGTCCAAGATGGCCACCGGGCGGACCCTGTATATCCTCGATGAGCCGACCACCGGCCTGCACTTTGAGGATATCCGCATGCTCCTGCGGGTGCTCAACGAGCTGGTCGACCGGGGGAACACCGTGATCGTGATCGAGCACAACCTCGATGTTATCAAGACCGCGGATTGGGTTGTCGATATCGGTCCGGAGGGGGGGGACGACGGCGGGCGGATCATCGCCGCCGGCGTGCCCGAGGAGGTCGCGCAGGAAAAGAAATCCTATACCGGCCTTTTCCTGAAGGATGTCCTGGCCGGCAAGGCGATGTAGCGCCTATGCCCGAACTGCCGGAAGTCGAAACTGTCTGTCGCGGGCTGCGCGATACTGTTGTCGGACGGGCCATCCGCAGCGTCGCGGTCAACGCCCCACCGAGCTCGATCGTCGTCAGCCGGTCATTTGGATCACGCTCGTTCGGGCAGGTGTTGCGCACCCGTACGATCGAAGGGGTTGATCGGCGCGGCAAGAATATCTTCATCCGCCTCTCGGGGGAGATCACGCTCTGGGTTCACCTCAAGATGACCGGCCACTTCTTCTACCTCGATTGCTCCCGTCCGGTGGGCAAACACGATCTGGTGGTGATCGGGTTCGTGCCCGACGGCAGCGGCGATCCGGTCTGCGATCTGCGCTTCAATGATTATCGCCGTTTCGGCCGGCTGCGCCTGTTCACCAATGGCGAGCTGTTTGATCAGGAGGGCCTGCGGGATCTCGGTCCCGAGCCGCTGGAGATCAGCGGCGAGGATTTCGCCGCGCGTGCCCGGCGGTCCCGGCGCGCGGTCAAGGCCGCCCTGCTCGATCAGTCGTTCCTCGCCGGTGTCGGCAACATTTACGCCGACGAGGCGCTCTACGCGGCGCGTATCCACCCGCTGCGCCTGACCAGTTCGATTTCGCGCGCCAAGCTGATCGAGCTCCACGGTCATATCGTGCGCCTGCTGAACCTTGCGATCAAGTCGATGGGGACGTCGGTCGACAGCTATTCGGGGGTCAACGGCGAGGCCGGCCATTTCCAGCGCTACCTGAAAGCGTACGATCGCGAGGGGGAGCCGTGTGAGCGTTGCGGTTCGGCGATCACCCGAAAGAAGATCGGCGCCCGTTCCGCTCATTTCTGTCCCCGCTGCCAGCGTCCGGGACAGCCGCGGTAACGGCGGGCAGACTGCTCCGGGGGGCGTTCGATTATCGTCGCGTTTCCCACACATGCTGTATTCTCTTTCCCTTCAGTGACTTTCCCGGCTGTCACCGGGGTTTTGCGATCGGGCTTTGGCGGTGGGGCGGGAACCTCCATTCGGAGCGATTGTTTTACAGGCGCAACACACGAGCACGAACGACGGCATTTATTCCCAACAGCTTTGATACCAACCCTCCGGCCGGTGAAGATGTGCCTCGTTGGGGATTACGGTATTCGCTCTCAGTACTACGATCGTCGGCCCGACTGTATCGGGAGACCGCGCGGTTCGGCCGCCTGTCGGCATATGTCCGGCCCTCACCGCTCGGTATGAGATTGGGCAGAGTCATGCCTGTTCCCCGGTCCTTTCGTGCCCGACCGAGACAGCGGCGATGTTCAAACCATGCGACTGATAATCAGTGATCGACAGCTGTGCCACTCCGACTGCGCCACCACAGGGGATTACGGAATCAGGGGTTCGATCTATCAGGCAGTGAGCACACAATCACCCCGGTTGTACTGCCGGCGCGGCACAACCATCCGGGGAGCTAGAGGATAGAAGGAGGGTAGTTGGTATGCAGAAATTCTCGAGACTCACGATCTGGTTTCTTCTGCTGATCGTCCTGGCCGCACCCGGCGCGTTTGCGCAAGAGGAGCCGGCCGAGGACGTTGTCGAGGATGTCGAGGAAACCACCGACGACATCGGCTTCTACGGATGGGGGCCGCGCGTCGGCTTCACGGTCAGCCCGGACCAGTTCCACGCCGGCATTCACCTTGATCTGGGCAACTTTGCCGAACGTGTCCGTTTTGTTCCGAACGCCGAAATCGGCTTCGGCGATGACATCACGCTGTTTGCCGGTAACCTCAACGCGACTTATCGGTTTGGAACGGATTGGAACGCCTGGTCGCCTTATGTCGGCACCGGGGTGGCCGCAGTTGTCTCCAGCCGCAGCGACGATCCCGACGACCCGCTCGACGATGACACCGATTTCAACGCCGGCGTCAACCTGATCGGCGGAATCGACCGGGGGCTCGATAACGGCAATCGGTTCCTCCTTGAAGGCAAGGTGGGTCTGGGGGACATCCCCGATTTCAAGCTGGCGCTGGGCTGGACTTTCATGGAATAGGGGGCAGTGCCGGGCGGCAGTTGTGACGGCGGAGCCGGGATAGGCTCCGCCGTCGTGCCTTCGCGCGTTCGTCGGGATGAGCGGCAGGCATCGCCCGGATGGGGGGTTCTTTTTTTGTGAATATTCGCGCCGCGGGCCGGTACTCTCCATAAATGAACCGGCGCGATGAACGCCGCCGGCTGGAGCATGTCCATGCAAGTGTCGTTGAACTACCGTTGCCCCAAGTGCGGCAACAACCAGTGTGAAATCGGAGAGATCCGGGCCGCGGGCGGTTTCTGGTCGAAGATATTCGATGTTCAGGGTCAGCGCTTTTCCAGTGTCGTCTGCACCCGGTGCCGGTACGCCGAGTTCTTCAAGGCCGATACCAGCATGCTCGGCAACATTTTCGATCTGTTTACCGGTTGAGGTTAACTGTCGCTCACTTCAACTCGAACCGCGATTCCTCGTACGAGAACGCCGGCACGAATCCCAGTTTCTCGTAGCAGCGGATCGCCGGGGCGTTGGTGCTCGCGACATTGAGGCAAACCAGGAGACGCTCGGCCGACAGCTCCTCGCTCAGGCGTGAGCAGAGTTTCGTGGCGAGTCCGCGCCCCCGAAAGTCGGGATGGGTTGCGACATTTCCGATTGCCGCCACCCGGTACTGCGGCGAGTAGACGTGCACTCCCGCCGCCGCCACGATCCGTCCTCCGTCAATCCACCCGAAGTATTTCCCGCTGTCGATCATGCGCTCGTCGAAGTAGCATCCCGGGAACGCCTCGCGGTAGAATCGCCCCAGGTCGAGCAGGTCGTCGTTTCCGAGCCGCCGGATGCTCGCCCCGTCGGCATCGGCGTGGTGGGGGCGGAGATCGGTCAGCTTCATGCGGATGTTCGTCCCGAACCGTTCCTCGCGGTACACTGGTTCGAAAACCGGTCGGTACTCGGCGAAGAAGTGCCCGAAGAACCTGGCCGGCAGGAGTTCCACCGTTTCTTCCAGCAACCCGGCAAATCGTTCGCTCAGCCCGAACGCCAGCACGGTCGAACCGAAGGGGGCATGGTAGATCAGGACGCACTCGTCGATCCGCGTGCTCTTGTAGTAGGTTGCTCCCCACTGGCACCGCTCGAAGAAGAAGTCCTCCAGGTCGCCGAGGTGGTAGGCAAAGAGCACCGGGTCGCGGCGGAAGTGCTCCTCGAGCCGCACCTTGTCGTAGGTGAATATCAGCATGGAATAATGACCGCCGGGGAATCGTCCGTTTCGCGTGGGTAGTCTACTTCAGCCCGGCCTTGATTTTCTGCAGGGCGTCGATCACTTCGTCGAGCTGGTCGACACGGAATGATACGCCCTTTTTGGTCGGGAGCCACTTGTCTTCTTCGGCGAGGAAGTGGATCCGGAGGTGAACCAGCAGGTGCCCCTTGAATTCGCTGTCCTCGATGACGATGCGCTCGGTTTCGTTTCGTTCGATCTCAAATCGCATAACGTGTCTTTCCTGTCTGCTGCGGGGCACGCTGAGTGCGCCGCTGTCGTCAAAATGCCGCGCCGGCCAGAAAACTGACCGACCTGTTCCTGTCGGATCCCCGGAAATCGGTTTCGTCGGGGTTATCGATATCGATCAGTCCAATTGTGTAGCGTATTTCGAAGCTCAATCCAACACGCGCCAACTCGCGCCGCACCGAGGCGCCGAAGATCACGCCAACATCCCAGTCGTTGAAGTAGTGGGACGAAAATGACGAGCCGTCGATGGTAAGCTCCTCATCGACTTTGCGGGCGGGCGCGAAACCGGCACGCGGCTCGAAGAACAGGCTATCGGTGATCCGCAGCGGGAGTCCGAAAAGGATGGGGAATTCGAGGTAGGTCAGCCGCAGGTCGGAGTCCAGTCCACCCTCTGTCCAGGCCGATCCTTTCCGGCTGTAGAGCATTTGGAATTCGACCCACGGGCGCCGGGGTTGGTTCACGCGCAGTGAAAGTCCGCCGGCGAAGCCGTTCACCCATTGCATGTCGGCGAGGTCACCGTTCCGGGAGCTGTGATTCAGGCCCATGAGGATGCCCAATCGCACCGGATCCCCCGAGTCGGCAGCGGCACTACTCCAGGGGAAGACACTGATCGACGTCATGGCGATCGCCAGGACCCAGCGCATCCAGCTTCTATTCACGCTTCATCACCTCGTTGTATCGCGCCGCTCGCGTTGGCCCGGTCACCGCTTGTACCCGATCTTCCGCAGGAATTCCCGGCGTTCTTTTTTGTCGTCGTCTCCTTCGATGCCCAGCGGCGCCTGGCCGTCGATCACTCCCAGCACGCCGCGTCCCTGTTCGGTTTCGGCGACAATCACCTCCAGCGGGTTGGCGGTCGCACAGAAGACCCGGCACACCTCGCTGACGTTTTTCACGCGTCCCAGCACGTTGACCGGGAAGGCGTCGCGCAGGTAGATGAAGAACGTGTGGCCGCAGCCGACATCGAACGCCGCCCGGCTTGCCCGCTCGACCAGCTCGCTCACATTGCCGTCGGTTCGAATCAGCCGCTTGCCCGAGGCCTCGCAGAAAGCGATGCCGAACTTGATCGATGGCGACGCTTCCACCAGCGTCTCGTAGAGATCCTCCACCGACTTGATGAAGTGCGACATCCCGAAGATGACGTTCACACCCTCCGGGACCTCGACGCGCACCAGGTGGGCTTTGTACTTCTCACTGCTCGTCATCGGTCTCCTCGCTCGTATTGAAGATGTACTCCGGCACGCCCACGTTGATCTGCGGATTCCGGTAGTACTCGACTCCGGCGAACTTCACGCCGAACAAGAGGGCCGCTTTCCCCTGCCCGGCGACTTCGAACTGCTCCGGCAGCCAGAATCCCTCCGGCGTGGGGCCGTAGGTGATGGACATGTCCAGGCGGCTCAGCTTGAACATCGTCTTGCTCACCAGTTTCGCCGGGGAAAAGTCCACCCGCACCAGATGGAACCCGTCCGTTTCGAAGTAGTAGTCCCCGTTGATGTGGTCGTCATCGCTCACCTTTGAAACGACCCGGAAGTGGTAGCAGGTGGTGTCTTCGATTTCCTCGATGCCGTCGTAGGCGATCTCGTATTCATTGCGGAATTCGGGGTAGAACGGCCGGACCATGGGGTAGCTGATATTGCGCGCCTTGCGCTTCTGGGCTTTCTCGATCCGCTCCTCGGCCTGCTTCCTGGTTTCGCCCGGTGTCTGCAGCCGGCCGTTCTTGTAGTACTCCTTGTACTCCTCGTGGTAGAAGGCCGTGTCCTCGGCCAGCTTGACATACACGCGCTTGATGAAACGCGCCTCCGGCGTCGCGTTCTCGTCCACTTCCGCTTCCGGGTCCAGCTCGATATACTCGGCGTCGAAGACCAGGTCGGTGATCTGCGCCCGCTGCCGCTGTTCGACCGCGACAATCTGGTCAATCAGCGCCTCCTTGTCGATAATCGGCGCTTCCTGCGCAAACAGGGTGATCGCACCGGTCACTGCGAGCGCCGCTGCCAGTAGGGGAAGTCTCATTTTCATGATGTGCCTTTTTCAATTCGAATGGTCTTGATGTCATCGCCGACCATCAGGCGGTCGGCCACTTCCATTCCCCCGATTACGCGCCCGAACACCGTGTAGCGCCCCTCGAGGTGAGGCTGCGGCGACACCGTGATGAAAAACTGCGATCCCCCGGTATCCTTGCCGGAGGTGGCGATTCCGACCGACCCGCGGACGTACGGTTCCGATGAGTATTCATCGCGGATGTGCCAGTCCGGTCCGCCCGATCCGTCACCGCGCGGGTCTCCCCCCTGCACCACGAAATTCGGCACGACCCGGTGGAACGTGAGGCCGTCGTAGAAGCCGTCCTCGGCCAGCGTGATGAAATTCAGTACCGTCAGCGGCGCGACATCGAGGTACAGCTCAACTTCGATCTCCCCCTCGCTGGTCACGATCCGGGCGAAGGGATTCGCCGCGTACTTCTCCAGCGTGCTCCGCACTTTCGATTCGCTGTAGCGCGTGTCCGCTACCAGTGATACCGCCGGTTTGGGCAGTTCGATCAATTCATCCCAGAGCAGGGAGGCATCCCGCCGTACGATGTAGTTCGGATCGCGCAACCCGGCTCGCATAATCGCCAGCACCGCAGTCGAGTCGGTCGATGGCTCGGCCAGGAACGGCCGCATCGCGTTTACCACCGACCGCCGTACGTCGACCGCTGTCGACGCCCCCTTTTCGATC
Organism: Candidatus Zixiibacteriota bacterium; assembly: GCA_041742355.1. Classification (GTDB taxonomy): domain Bacteria; phylum Zixibacteria; class MSB-5A5; order GN15; family FEB-12; genus JAGNLV01. Next base: position 31,610 of record JBGSIV010000174.1, on the reverse strand, counting down.
AATTGCCGCAGCTGCGGCAGGAACTTTCCGACCTTTCGTTCGCCGACGGCGTCCACCGCCGTCCCGACCACGACGTAGTCGGTGTCATCGAGCCCCTGTTGGAGGTAGAACTCCTGGTTGGCCGAATCGGCTTCCAGGAGCGTTGCGAGGGCGGTCCAGCGGACCATCGGCGCGGGGTCTTTCAGGAGGGTGGTCAGCCTCGGGGCGACATTGTTCTGGTGGATGAGGCCGAGCGCCTCGGCGCAGGCTGCGCGGACGAGGGGTTTTTCGACCCGCAGGAGCGAATCGATCAGGTCGATTGCCCGCCCCCGCTCGACTGCCGCGCTGTACTTCACCATGGCCGCCATGAGCGGCGCCGATCCGTAGGTGAAGGCCGCCCGTTTCGCCTCGCTGACCCCTCCTTCACTTTCAAGCCGGGCCAAGGCGTCGATCAGCGCCACAATCAGTTTCGGGTTCTCCTCCACACCCAATTTTCGTACGAGGAGGTCGGGGGTATACGGGTCGGACGATCCGGCCAGCTCGTTGATCGCGGTGGCCACGACCCGATCGGTGTTGTCGTTGAGGGCGATGCTCACGTAACGCCGGGCATCCTCGGTCTTGATCGCCCCCATCCCCTGGATTGCGAGCGCCCGGAGATATGGATCCGGATCGGCGAGGTAGAATTCAAAGACATTCTCGGCTTCGGCAATATCGTACCGCGCGAGGAAATACAGGCAGGCCTGCCGCACCAGTTCATCCGGCTCGGACGCATGCAGGCGTATGATTTCGGGCGCCGCTTCTTTCGCTTTCGCCCGGAACAGCGCCATCACCGCTTTCTCGCGCACTTCCGGCGCGGGGTGCGACAGGAAGCCGGCGAGCGTCTGGATGGCTTCGGTAGCGCTGCTGTCGGTCAGGCGGCCGGCGGATTCCACCGCCCGCGCCGTGATCCGTGGGGGGAGCTTGTCGGCGGTTTCGAGCAATGTCAGCGCGACCTGTTTCTCCCCGGTGAACCCGATCGCTGTCGCCGCTGTCGTGGCCACATCCCAGACGCTGTCCGCCAGCATGTCCATGAGGGGCTCGGCGCTCCCCTTGCCGCCGATCCGTCCGATCGCCAACGCCGTGCGGGCGCGCACCACCGGGTCGTTATCCTCAAGGTACGCCTTGAGCCGGCTCGACAACTCCCGCCGGTCTTCCAGGTGGGTGATTTTGGCCAGTTTGTCGATCTGGTTTACCGGCGTCAGCCAGTCCACGGCGTAGTATCCCACGACTGCCACGACAATGACGATCGCGACCAGCCGCAGATTCTTCATTACATTGCCCATGAAGCGAAAAGGTACGGTCACCCCGTTACGCCGTCAATTATTTTAATGACAGGGAGTTGGAGCCGGTGCGGGAATCACTCGGGGTTGCACCTCTGCGGCAGAAAGGAGAATATTAGTTCGCGATTGGGCTTGATGCTTCCGTCATCATTGATAACGACAAGTCCCATCCTGCGAAGCACTTGTAGATCCCGAACGACAGTCCGCTGTGTCCTCCTGGCGTAATCTGCGGCCACACGTGGACTAACTCTCGTCACGTTGCTCGGCAGCATTGGCTCCGAAGTCGGATACGCACGGGAGATATCGAGCGCCAGGTGTCTCTGCCTTATGTCGCTTGCCTTCTCTTTCCCCTTGAACTGGTCGTGAATGTAGCTTTCCCAGGTCACTTCCCAAACTTGCTCCCAGATGAATCGCAGCTGATTGCGAAGAGCGTCCACCAATCCGGCGACAGCATAGTCAATGAAGGACACGATAGCCGTCGCCGACTTTGAGCTTCGAGCCAGTTGGCGATAGTACTCGGCTCTCGTTTCATTGTAAAAATTGCTGAGAAGATGAGCGGCCGGCGTAGGGGCACCAGATGCCAAGAGAAGCTGAAACTCTACCAGCCTTGCCGTTCTCCCATTGCCGTCACCGAATGGATGAATCCACGCCAGGTATACGTGTGCGATAATGGCCTTTAGAATCCCATAGGCGACTCGGTCTTGTTCGGTAGGACTCTCAAACTCATTGAGCCATGCGCAAAGGCGGTCCAACAGGTATTCGCAATCCTCGGCAGGTGCGCCACGATAACGAGCCCCAGCAATACCGACTGAGTGACAGCGAATCTGTCCTGGCGAAACTCCATCCTCTCGGTCCAGACCATGCAGCACCATTTCATTGTATTTCTGCAGATCCTCCTTGGTCAACTTCATTCCGGTGGCTTCTACCACGCGCTGCCTAATCAGATTGCAGGCCTCCACAATGTTCTGTACCTCTCTGCCCTGATACTCTTTGGATGGCGGCAAGTGCAGGTTTCCGTCGATCTGTCGAAGGATGTCTTCCTCTGATAGAGTATTCCCCTCGATTGCCGTTGTCCCTCTGACACCCTTCGCCAAATACAGCCGATGCATGGCTTCGGCCACGGCAGGATTAAGCGGCATCTTGGCAATGTGGTCACACTTCGACTGGGCTTCCCCCAATCCTATCCAGGTTTGAATGCTCAGCCGATGGAGGTCAAGAGTGAAGCTAATCCACGGGTGGGTCTCCCGGTATGGGCGATTTCCTTCGTTCATTTTGGCAGTCCTTATGTCCTGATTTGTGACACGACAAATATACACCTATACGATTGCAAAAGAAACACTTAGATGCAATTGGTTACATTTCAATATCGAATGTTGTCAACAAATTTGTCACAGCTATTTGGAGCCCCTATAACCAGCGACAAGGCGAAGGCCAGTTAGCCCCTTGCCTCAACTCGCAACGACCTGTATACTACCTCCCATGTACAACCCGACTGTCCTCGACCACTTCCAAAACCCGCGCAACACCGGGGAGATCGACCGCCCCGACGGTATCGGGCAGGTCGGCAACCCGGCCTGCGGCGATGTCATGAAGATCTTCATCAAAGTCGAAGCGGACCGCATCGCCGATATCCGCTACCAGACGTTCGGCTGCGCCGCCGCTATCGCCTGCAGCTCCATGGCCTCCGAAATGGTCAAGGGAAAGACGCTCGATGAAGCCTCACGGCTTACCCGTGACGAGGTCGCCCAAGCCCTCGGCGGACTCCCCGAACAGAAGATGTCCTGCAGCAACCTCGCCCCCGACGCTATCCGCGCCGCTATCGAAGACTATCGCGGCGGAAAGAGATAGTTCCTCTTCCGGGCGAGGCGCCGTCCCTCCTTGGGTGTCAGCTTGAGTCGTGACCCCTTCCCTTCCTTTCGCCATTGCCCTCCGCGTCCTGCTTGTGCCATTCAAATTCCTTGACTCTCAGAAGCTTGGTAGTGCCGCTGTCGACCCGAGAGCCCTGCCAGCAAAACAAGGGTCAAGAAGTCCTGTTTGTTCGGTAAATCTGCACTAATTTTATCCGAAGAATTGACACTATTATGACACAATTAGTCCTTTTTCAGCCGATACTTCCCCCCGGAAACGACACCGTGAACCGACAGCGAATTTGACTATGAAAACTATGAGAACGTACTGCCTCCTCTCATTGCTGATGATCCTCCCGGCGACCCTTCTCGCCGCCGCTTCGCCGCAACTGACCGGACAGGTTATCGACGTCGAAACCGGACGTCCCATTCGCGACGCCAACATCCGCGTGATCGAAACCGACCAGGTGGTCGGTACCGACAAACACGGGTTCTTCAGCCTGGCTGATCTTCCCGCCGGAATCTACCGGCTCATCGTCACGCACATCGCCTATGACCGCAGCGATACCCTGGTTGTTACTGCTCCCGGCGCGGACAACCTGCGCATCAAACTGACGCCCGCGCCGTGGGTGCTCAACGATGTTGTCACGACCGGTACCCGTTCCCCGCATCTTCTGAAGAACGTGCCGGTGGAAACCGAGGTCATCACCCAGCGTGATTTTCAGCGTACGGGCGCGAAGTCGGTCGATGAAGCGCTCGTCTCTTCCATCGGTATCAGCGTCACCCAGGGTGGGCTCTCCGGATCGGAGGCTACGGTCCGCGGGGTTGAAGGCGACCGCGTGCTGGTTCTGGTCGATGGCGAGCGGGCGGTTGGCCGCGTCAAAGGCGCGATCGACCTTTCCCAGTACGCCCTGACCAATGTCGAGAAAATAGAAATCGTCAAAGGGACCGGCTCGACGCTCTACGGCTCCGAGGCGATCGGCGGCGTGATCAACATCATTACGCGCAAACCGAACAGCCAGGAACTCAAGGGGGATCTGTACTTCGACTACGGCTCCCATACCAGTTTCAACCCCTCCGCCGACCTCTCGTTCGGCCGCGGCCGTACAACGTTCAATCTCGGCGGCCGGTACTACAACACCGACGGGTTCGACCTCGATGAATCCACGCCGCACACCAACGGCCAGGACGCGGTCAAACGCCTCAATCTCCACGGCAAGACCAGGACTGTCCTCGGCGACCGCTGGAGCATGACTTCATCGGCCCGCTACATGCGCGAGAAGCGCGACTGGGTCGAATCGGAAGTTGTCGCCCTCAACGAACTGCGCGACACCACCTACACCTACGACGACGAGGAGACCAACAACCGCTACGAGGGCTCCCTCTCGTTTGACTACCTCTCGGGCGACAGGTACTCGATGAAGTTCCGCCTTTTCGGCACCTACTACGACCACGATTTCAACAAGTACGGCGACGGCTACTGGATCGACACTTCCCTGACCGAGGACCTTTACTACGACCTGACCTATACCTCGAACTACGTCATCGGCCCCAGCCATGTCGCCACTTACGGTTTGGAGTACATCTACCAGGATCTGGATTCCGACGAACTCATCGACGAGAAGAAGGCCGACCGTTCGTACGCCGGTTACCTCCAGTACGAGCATTCGCCGTTTGAGGGCTTCAGCTTCCTCCCCGGCCTGCGCTACGAACACCACTCGTCTTTCGGCGATCATCTGAACCCGTCGTTCAACGCCATGTGGGCCGTGAGCGAGCGGCTCAAGCTGCGCGGCTTTGTCGGCCGCGGTTTCCGCGCCCCCTCGATCAAACAGCAGTTCTTCGTATTCGACCACACCGCCGCCGGCTACATCGTCTACGGGGGAAGCGTCCTTGGCAACGATCTGGAACCCGAGACCTCGGTCAACAGCTCGGTGTCGGCCGAATTCTCCTATGGCACTATCGGCCTGCACCGCATCACGTATTTCTACAACCACCTCGAGGATCTTATCGAGTTTGTCCTGCTGGATTTCAGCGACGGTTACTGGCGCGGCCGCTATGTCTACGACAACGTCGAGCGCGCCATCACCCAGGGGGTCGAGTGGGAGTCGCGCGTCCGTCTGAGCAGCGCGGTCGATTTCCAGTTCTCGTACAACTACCTCTACTCGCGCGATCTCGGCACCGGCTCCAAGCTGGTCAACCGCCCCGACCACACGGTCAAGGTCTTTCTGACCGGGTTTTACGAGAAGTACGGGGTGGGGGCATCGTTCTGGGGGGATTACGCCTCGCGCAAGCTCTGGGTCGCCCGTTCCAACACCGGCGGCAACGAAGGGGAGCCCGAGTACGCCCCGCACCGCACGACGCTCAATGTCAATTTCTTCAAACGCTTCGGGAGCGATCTCGAGACGTTCCTGCGTATGGAAAACCTGCTCGACGAGACCAATGTGACCTACGGCTACTGGCCGGGGTTCCAGGTTTTCGCGGGCGTCAAGTATTCTATCTGATCATTTAACTTATGCTTTGTAAGAGGACTTTCATGAACACCAAACGCTCCTTGATTTTCCTGGCGGCCATGCTTATGCTCATGCTCGCTATCGGCTGCTCGGACGACGACAACCCGACCGGCGGCGACGGCATCCCGAGTGACTACATTACTTCCACGTGGGATGCCACTAACCAGGTGTGGGTTTCCACAGTCGATGGCTCGTCGTACGACGAGTTCCGCTATTTCTCGTTTGCGGCGGAGGATACGCTGTCTGAGCCGGCCAAACAGGCCGCCACCTGGGATATCGCTTTCCGTCGGGAGGTCATCAAGACCAATGGCGGTTCGTCGGCCACCAACGGCGGTGACATCGAAGGCGCCAGTCTCGGCCAGGTCGATTTCGCCGGTGTGACGATCGACGACACCACCGGTGCCGACTGGACCTCCGACGCCATCGACTACTTCATCAGCGACTGGTTCACTTACAATTTCCAGACCCATCAGTTGGATCTGACGCACTACGTCTATTCCATGGTCGATGCCGAGGGGGATAACTACGTGAAGTTCCGGGTCGACTCCCTCGTCGGCAACGGCATGGGCAGCATGGGCACGGTATGGATCTCCTACTACTACCAGCCGACCGCGAACAGCCGAATCCTCAGTGGCACGGTGCAGACCGCGTCGATTACAGTTGGCACCGGCACCGGGTACTTTGATTTCTCCAGCGGTTCTGCCGTCACCCCGGCCAATCCGGCCAACTCGAATGCCTGGGATATCGCTTTCAACAACTACGACCTGATGCAGAATTCCGGACCGAATGGCACGGGCGAGTGCGCCGCGTTCTTTGCGTGGGGTGAACTGACCGACCCGACCGACATTGCCGCTTTCACCGAGCAACCGGCGATGGCCCCGCTCTTCCCGGATATTCCGAGTTCGGTTATGACCGATTGGTACAATTACAACGGCCAGACGCACCAGTTGTCGTCGAAATCGAACGTCTACTTGATCAAGACCGGCGACAAGGTTTACAAGCTTCGGATCGAGGGGTACTACAAGAACGTCGGTGGAGTGCCGACGTCGGGGAACTACAGCTTCGTTTGGAAAGAGCTGTAAGAAAGTGAAATGACGCCGGGCTGCGTGAGGGTCAGATGTCCACATCTGACCCTTATGAGCCTGAACTGACAAGAGAATCTGTAAGGCACGACCCATTAGCGGTCGTGCCTTTTCTTTTGCAGGCCAGGAGCCTTGCGGTCCTGACATTGACCGAAACATACGTTGAGAAACTGTCATCCCGGGCTGCGACCCGGGATCCAGTCTTTGTGGTATCAGGTGTCCCCACCTGACACTCTCAGTTCTTTTGTTCCGCGGACACACTCCGTGTGTCCGTGAAAGCATGCCTTGTGAGACAACTAATCCCGTGGGTCAGGCTCCGAGGAGCGTGACAGAGAGACAGACAAAACGCGCTCAAGTATAGTCACCGGGAGAACTGCCCAACCAAACCAATTTCTCCTCGTCACCCTTCGACTACGCTCAGGGTGACTCCATGCAGAGATGCCGAGTCTCCTGACTGTCATGCTGAGCGGAGTCGAAGCATGACGGGATCCTGCCCAAGCGAACCCAATCCCCCTACCCCCGCCACTTCTTCGCCGCGTCCTCAAGGCGCGGATCGGTCAGCCTTGACAGCGCCGTATCGATCTCCCTGATCTCGCTATCGCTCAACTTCTCCAGCCGTGACACAAACTCCCCCGACTCAATCCGCGCGTAGACACTCTCCATCCGTGCGCGCACGTTCTCGTCGATCAGTTCCGGCCCGGTCTGCAGCGACCCATACCGCGCTGTCAGCGAGATCCGGTCAAACATTCCCGCGATCCCGTGCTGCTTGATCAGTGCGATGATGAGATCCAGCTGGTACGCCACTTCCAGATACGCATTCTCCGGGCTCACCCCGTGATCGACCAGCACCTGAAATCCGTTCTTGATCAAGGCCGCCATCCCGCCGCATAGCACCGCCTGCTCCCCGAACATATCCCCCACCGCCTCCTGCTCAAATGTCGTCGGCACGAGGCGCTTGAGGTCAAACCCCATCCCCTCGGCCAGCGCGAACATCGTCTGGTGCGTCTGCCCCGAGCTGTCTTGGTGCACCGACACAAACGCCGACATACTCCGCTCCCCGGCAACATACTTCTCGCGGACGGCAACCCCCGGGCCGTGGGGCGCAATCAGGATCACATCGGCATCTGAAGGCGGCTCAACCAGCCCGAAGTGCACCGACAACCCGTGCAGGAACACGAGCGTCGTCCCCGGGCGCAGACGGCTCCGGATCTCCCGGCGGTAGGCTACCCCGTGCCGGTGATCGGGGAAGGCGAAGATCACGATGTCGGCCGTCTGCGCGGCCGCACCCATTGGCTCGATCTTCTCGAACCCCGCCTGTTTCGCCGCTTCCCGGCGCGATGACTCCGGCCGCAGCCCGATTACTACCGGGTAGCCCGAGTCGCGCAGGTTGAGCGCGACCGCGTGTCCCTGCGATCCGTATCCGAGGACCGCTACTGTTTTCGTGTGTGGATTCTCGTGCATGATTGAATATAGCCCCCCTTTTGGCCGTTGACAACCGCCCCGAAGACATTGTTTATACGGCATGCATCATGACCCCGCCACATGGCTGCCGGAGCTGATCCGGGCGGCCCTGCGCGAAGATATCGGCCCGGGCGACCTCACCACGCTGGCCTGTCTCGACCCCAACCCGGTCGCGGCGAAAATTGTCGCCAAGCAGGACGGTGTCCTGTCGGGACTCAAGCCGATGTACATGGTCTTCACCATAATCGACTCGGCTAATGTCGTCCGGCCGCTCAAGCACGACGGTGACCGCTTCGTCAAGGGTGAGACCCTGATCGAGATCGACGGCTTCAACCAGACGGTGCTCACTTCCGAACGGGTCGCCCTGAATTTTCTCGCGCATTTAAGCGGTATCGCCACGCTGACCGCGACGTTTGTCGACGCGATCAAGGGGACCGACGCGGTCATCCTCGACACCCGCAAGACCACGCCCGGCATGCGCCTGCTTGAGAAAGAAGCGGTTGTCCACGGCGGCGGCCGAAATCACCGCATGGGGCTCTACGATATGGTGCTCATCAAGGACAACCATATCGCGTCGGCCGGGTCGATCACCAACGCGGTGGAACGGTTGCGCGAGTACCTGCGCACGCCGGAATTCCGTCTCCAATTCGAGAAGAAGGCCGAGGAGATCCCGATCGAGGTCGAGGTCACCAACGAGGCTGAGCTGGTCGAAGCGATCGGCTGTGGTGTGCAGCGCCTCCTGCTGGATAATCAGACTGTTGATTCGCTGGCAGCACTGGTTCGCAAAGCACGCTCTATTAATCCGGGCGTACAGCTCGAGGCCTCCGGCAATGTTTCGCTGGCAACGGTGCGAGGAATGGCCGAGACGGGTGTCGACTTCATATCGATCGGGCAGTTGACCCACTCCGCCCCGGTCGCCGATCTGAGCATGCAGGTGACCGAGAAAGCCTGGCATGAACCGGACTGAGATCGAACAGCTCGCCGACCGTCTCCTCCTCCTGATCCGTACCCGTCCCGGCCACCACTTCTCCCTTGATCGGATCGCGGAGGATCTTGTGGCTGATCGAGCGCTTCTCCCTCTCGCCGCAGCTCAACTCGAAGCGTGGGGTTACACGGTTAGCCTGACCGCGACCGATATCCGCCTCCTCGGTACTCCCGACAGTCTCACCGCTACGGAATTGAGCTGGGGGCTGGACACGCGCTTCATTGGGCGCAGGCTGCTCACATTCCATCAGGTCAAGTCCACAAACGACATTGCGTTCCGCGAGGGAGAATCGGGCGGGGCCGAAGGGACCGTGGTGGTGGCCGAGCAACAAGTCGCCGGTCGCGGGCGTCTTGGACGAACCTGGCACTCTCCCGCCGGGACCGGCGCATACCTGTCAATTCTCCTGCGCCCTAAGTTCCTGCCGGAGAACGCTCCCGGGCTTTCCCTCATGACTGCACTGGCTCTAGCTCAGACCCTCGAGCACTATTGTCCGGGCCAAGTAAAGATAAAGTGGCCCAATGACATAATGATTCTCGGCAAGAAGGTGTCCGGCATCCTCCCCGAGCTTGCCGCAGACCGCGAGCGAATCAATTATGTCGTTGTGGGAGTTGGGATTAATATCAACCATCGGCCGTTCGACTTCCCTCCTGATCTGAGCCAACTCGCTACCTCGGTTAGAATAGCCTCCGGGCGAGAGATTCCGAGGGTCGAACTTGTCCAGCGTTTCTTCCGGGAGTTCGAACGGGAGTACCTGCTTTATCAGCAGGAGTTCCTGGCGCCGTCGCTCCCCCGTCTCCGGCGGTACTCCTCGCTACTCGGCCAGCCGGTCCGACTCGATACCGGGCAGGGTGTTGTGGATGGTCTGGCGGTTGACCTCGATGCGAACGGCTGCCTCGTGGTCGAGCACAACGGGCGGCGGCACACGTATTCATCCGGCGACGCCACGATTGTGAAAACACGGTAGTCGCGATCCCCCTATACATCCGGTCCGGCTGGAATAGCGGAACCGGTCTGTCCTGTGGGCGGTTCTTCAGGTATTCGGTACGGTAGTCCGCAACAATCAGGAGAACACATGTCGGAAGTGAAAGTCACGATCGTCCCCGATGGTCCCGCGAAGATCGAATGCGATCGCGCGGTGATCGTTATGCCCGACGGCCGCATTATCAGCAAGGAGAAGCGTTTCAGTCTTTGCCGCTGCGGCGAATCGGATGATAAACCGTTCTGCGACGGCACGCACAACACGTGCGGTTTCCACGGCTGACCGCCGTCCCCCTTCTCTCCGGGCCTTTCCGATCGGCCCTCCCACCGGAGCGGCCGATTGTCCTAATGTGTACCCCTGTTGTCGATAATTCTCCTTGACGCGGGCCGGGATGGTGCTATCTTTGGGCGGATCCTTCACCACGCTGTCGACACCAAACCGAATCACCCTTTAGGAGGATACCTATCCTATGATGCGCTCACTTTCGGCGCGCCGCGGCCTTGTGGTGTTCGCGGCGGTCACGCTCATTCTGGCTTACCCGGCGGCCCGTCTCCTGATGGGCGCCGAGAAAACGTACTCCGCCGAGCAGGTCAAGCGGGGCGAGTACCTGACCACTTTGGGTGGCTGCCACGACTGCCACTCGCCCAAGGTGTACGACGCGAACGGCGTACCGTCACCCGATGAGAAGCGTCTCCTGAGCGGCCATCCCGCCAACGAGGCGGTGCCGGCTGTCCCCAACGGCGTGATCAATCCGGCCGGCTGGGTTTCGATGACCAACGCCCACTTCACCGCGTGGGCCGGTCCGTGGGGCGTTTCGTTTGCGGCCAACCTGACTCCTCACCAGGTGACCGGCACGGGGGCCTGGACCGAGGAGGCCTTTGTTAGTGCGCTGCGCACCGGCAAACACCTGGGTATGGGTCGGCCGATTCTGCCGCCGATGCCCTGGTTCAACCTGGCCGAGGCTCCGCAGGAAGATCTCGTGGCGATTTTCGCGTACCTGAGAACCCTGCCGCCGATCGACAATCGCGTCCCGGATCCGCTTCCGCCCATGGCCAGCAAGTAGCCGATCCGTCCATCGGACGCCAGACATGAAAAGAGCCGGCAGACGAAACTGCCGGCTCTCTTTGTTTGTCGACAACCTGTCTCACCAATAAAGACGCGCGCTTGCTCAGGCGTGCCAGAGCTCCATGTGCCGCTTATGGCTGTCGAGGTATGCTCCCGGCCCGAAGTGGTGGTCGTAGAACTGCAGGTCGAGGTGGTGCGCCTGGACATACATGATATGGAAAATGCTTGGTACCGATGCCGGGTATTTGCCGAACGTGTCGTAGACGTACTGGGCCATGTGTGCGACACAGTCCTTGAACTCGTCGGTGAATTCCTGCGCCGCGCCGCGGACTTTGGCCGTGTCCTTGAACGGCCCCGGTGTCGCCGGGTTGAATGGCCCGCCGTTACCGAACTTGCGTTCGGCCAGCGCCTCGACCGCCGCCCGCATGTTCTCGTAGTGCGGCGGGCAGTAGGCCTCGAACACGCCCGGCAGGCCCGTCACATTCGGCAGCGCCCAGCGCTCGTCGGTGTCGAAGCGGAAGCCCAGCCCGGGAACCTCCGGGTTGCCGCTCGCTCCGAGCACGGTGAACGGGTCGATCCCGTCGAACATCCATCCGCCCAATCCCATCGCTTGCAGGGTGAGCGCTCCGGCGTAGCAGCCGGTCGATAGCTCCACCGTCGCTTCGGCAATGGCGTACCGGTCCATGTAGGAGAGCGGGTACGGATGGTCGACATCGACCAGCCCGGCGAACTTCTCCATACCGGGGATTTTGCGATTGTTGAAATCGTCGAAAACGCAGAAGCCGTTCTGTACGAGAAACGCGAGGATCGCCAGGTGGTGCTGGGCCAGGTCGGCCACCGGCCAGATCAACGTCGTTCCCGGCCCATTGGCCACCCACGTATTGTGACCCTCCATGTACGGTTCCTCGGCCGGAATGTAGAGCCGCTTGTCCGACAGCTTTCGAATTCGCGCCCGGTGCGCCTGCAGCCACTTCTGCAAGTCAAACTGCCCTTCGGAATCGTAGGCCGCCAACGAGGGTGCGTCGCGGGTCGCCATGAAGTACGTTCCGCTGTCATCGGTGAAGAAGATCTCGCTCGTGTGGAAACCGGCGGCCGAGGGAAATGTGCGGCCGCCCGCGGCGTTGGCGTAGTTGGAGAGGTTCGGCGCGTACTTCTTGTGGCGGTAGATCAGGTTGTGCCAGCCGGTGTTCCCGCCCATCGCGGTCAGCACCATCATTTGCTCCAGCTCGCTTAAGGGCATCGGCTGGGCCTCGGATTTGAACGCCATCACGCCCTCGGGGATCTCCGCCCCCATAAAGAAGCGCCGGGAGCGCCGGCCGTAGATTGCCTCAAGCAGCGGAAACTGTACCGCCTCCTCCAGTCCTCTGGGGACTTTCGCGATGCCGTCGAGGAGAATTCGTCCCGAATTCCGGGTCTTTTCGGCCGCCGCCGTGAATCCCACGCCCGAGAGCACCGCCGCTCCGGAGACCATCAGCGTGCCGAGGAACTTGCGCCGCGCCATGGTGATCCATGGCGTGTGGTTTTGCTCATGCATAATTCCACCGTCCGTTTTGGATTCGTGCTGTTCAGTTGTACTCGGATGTGAGGCGCGAAGAGTGGTGTACGCCGCCGGCGATCCCGGAGTTACCGGGTTCATACCGTGCGGCGCTATCGAAAATATAGATAAGGAGACTCGTCGTTGCAACGGCTATTTGGCAGGAAGGCACTTTGAGGAGGTTCGGGGGAGAGGCTACATTCAGGTCGGGTACCGAGGCGCGATAGTGCCGAGAACCCGACCTACGCCTTCCCCCAGTAGTTTCTCATCAGTTCTCTCACCCAGGCCGGTTCGTGGACATCACCGCGCGGTCCCATGCCGACAAACCACGGCTTGATATCCAGCACCGGTGATCCGTCAATCGCGTCCAGTCCTTCGAGATATACCCGGAGTCCCGACACCCGGATAATTCGACAGACAGTCGCGCCGATCCGATTCGGACGGAGCTTGGCGCGGTGGGCAAATATCCCCACTTCCGGCCAGTTCGGGTTATCTCTTGGATGTCTCTTCCCACGGGTGATTTCGTTTTCCTCGACCCGGTTCATGTGGAAGATAATCTCCGCGTGGGAGAACTCCTCCAGCCCGGCCAGCGCCTCTGGGCCGAACCGGCTCTCGTCGAGCTCGACATACGCTTCGACCTCGTCCCAGCCATCGTCAAGCGGCGCAGTCCGGGTCGAATGCACCACGCCGATCGGCGCCATCGGAATCGGTTCCGCCATCCTTACGCATTCGCTTTCTGCTGCGCCCGGACAGCCGGGGCGATGACCGTACCGGCAAACTGCTCGAGCGTGGTGGGTGTTTCCGCATCGGCCGTGTGCGGTTCCTCCGGCTTGATCCGTTGTGTCTGGATCGCATCCATCATTTCGACCACGTTGGCCGCCATGTTGTCCGACATGCCCAGCCCGGTCATTGCCGCGACCGCCGCCCCGGGGGGCACGGACACGATCTCGACCGACTGGCCGATCGTCCGGCCGATGATTTCGGCCGCCTCGTTGAAACTGTACTCCCGGGGGCCGTGCAGCGGCATCACCCGTGTCCCGGTGAACTCCTGCCGGACAACCGGCGCGATTGCGGTGGCGATATCGCGGGTAGCAATCATCGATGTCCGCGCTTCCCCCGATACGGGCAGGTACATCTTTCCCTCCGCGGCGATCGAAGAGACGTTCATCAGCAGGTTTTCCATGAAGTAGGTCGGGCGGACAATCACGAGGTTCTTCGTGACATACCGGAAGAACTCCTCGACCTGTTTGAGTCCCTTGATCGGGCCGACCCGGCCTTCCTCGCCGAGGTGGGCGCCGATCGACGACAGCAGGACCGCCCGCTTGATCTTGTTGAGCCGCACAGCGTCTGCTCCAATCCCTCCGATTTTCCAGTAGTGCGCGACGACATCCGGCGTCTGCAGGTCCGCGGGGAGCACCCAGAAGAGTGTGTCGATATCGGCTGTTTCTTCCAGCACCCACTCCCGGTCGGTCAGGTCCAGCTCGCGGACCTCGGCTCCCCGCTCGGCCAGATCGCGGACCTTCTCGGCGTTGTGGGGAAGCAGGACAAGGTCGTGGCCCACCGGATCGGCCAGAAGAAGTTCGGCCAGTTTCCGTCCGACATTTCCGTTGGGTGTGGTAATCGCGATTTTCATGCGTTTCTCCTTGTATCCGATTGTGCAACTGCTGTCCGGCGGGAAGCAATCTCAGTGGTGTATCTCAGTGGTGTCAGGCGACCTCGCCTGACACTTGCGAGGATCTTGTAGGTCCGAGGGAGCGAAGACCCCGAGAAACCGAGCTGGCGACGATACACTTGTCGTCTGTCGGGTTTCTCCGCGTCGCGCCTTCGGCGCTCGCTCCGGAACCCGACCTACTCTTCCTCCGGAACCCGACCTGGGCCGTGTCAGGCTGCAAGCAGCCTGACCTACTGAAGAGAGATTGCTTCGTCGCTCCGCTCCTCGCAATGACTGTCAGCCAGAGTGACTGTCGGCCAGAATGGCTGTCAGCCAGAGTGACTGTCGGCCGGAGTGACTGTCGGTCAGTCGGAGGATGACTTCCGCGCAATGACTGCCGGCACCATACGGGCAGCTCATTCTGCAAACCCCTTCTGTAGGAATGTAACACACCCGTCGGGGAGAGGTTCTTTCTATCTGCTCCGAAGTTGTCGACAACTCAAACCGGACGGCACGCCTCACTGCGCCATGATTCGTTCCAGCACAGCAGGATCATCCGGCAGCAGCTCCGACTTCACCAGCCGCGGGGTCAGGGTCTTCCACTTCGGGTCGGCCTTGAAGACCTCCCTGAAAATCGGCAGCGCCCGATCGACTTCTCCCGCCCCGACCAACGAGACCGCCTGCCAGTAGCGGATCTCGAGGTTCCCCGGCGCCAGTTTGGCCGCCTGTGCATACTCCTCTTCGGCCAGCGCGAAATCCTTCTCGGTGATCGCGACATCCCCGGCGTTCATGTGGTCGTACGCGCGGGAGATGTTGAGCAGGCGCCGCAGTTCGACCAGCGGTTGCGGCGAATCATCCACGCGGACATCGACCAGCTTGTCCGCCCAGGGGCTGCCGGTCGGTTCTCCGCGCACCACGACCATCGCCGCCGACTGCATCCCACGGATGTCGCCGCCTTCGTTCTGGGCCGCTTCGAGCGCCGCCATCATCCGCTCGGCCAGATCCCCCTCGGTGGATTCGAACGCCTTGGCCATGGCGTCCCACACCGTGTTCTTCTCCATCAGGTTCGCCTGCACCGAGTAGTTGGCGCCGATATGGTGCCCCGCCTCGGCGATACAGTGGCTCCCGGTGTGGGTGGCGACATTGCCGTGCGTGTCGATCATCGCAACCTGACGAACCGAGCTGTCGGGGTCGGAGGCGATGATCCCGATCAGCGCTTCGTTGGCGGTCTTGCCGAGTTGCATCATGTGCAGGCCGAGCGGGCCGTAGCGAAAGTCGGAGAGGGATTGGGTTGCGACTGCGCCGACACCAGGTTCGGCCCAGATGACGTCGTCGACTTTGAACCAGTGCGATTGGACGGCCGCGCCGAACTGGCCGGTGGCGGAGTCGTAGCAGACGATCGAGTAGGTCGCGACGGGCATGAAGGAGTGCTCGGTTGCTGGGGGCTCGGCCGCAGCCGCTGCCATGGCAACAGCTGCTGCAAGCCCGCCGATCAGTAAACGTAACATGGTCAATCCTCCAGGAATGTGATTTCGATCGTGTTACGATAGACTAATCGATAGCACGGAGAAGGAGCAACGAAAAAGGGGGGAAGATATGGAGCTGGAAGGAAGCCGGCGGGCGCGATTCGGCCCGCCGGCCGCAGGTATCCGCTACAATCCGAAAGCGCCGGTGTCAATCCACTCACTCTTGAGCAGCACCCACCAATCGACCGCGAGACGCTTGATGACATACTCGTACGGCAACCAGCCATAGCCGGCATCTCCCCAGCCGGTGCCCCAGGAGTTGCGGATCAGCAAAGCTCCCTTGGTTTCGGGACCGCTGGGCTGATTCTTGATGACCTTCTTGTCGTCGTATCCCACCGCCAGCACCGCATGCCCGCCGACAACGCGATCTCTTGCAGTCGGGAACGGAAACATTCCCGTTGCACTCGCCTGCGAGTAGGAGCTGAAGACCGTGAAGCCGAACATCGATGGAATGCCGGCGTGGAGATACAGCTTGATCCTGTGAAGCAGATCGGTGGTCACTGTGCCCGAAGGATCGAGCCGGAAGTACTTCAGGGACTGGTAGTTCTGCCCAAAAGCGTAGCAGAACGCGGGCGGCTCGACATCGAACTGGGGAATGTTGTACAGCCAGTACTCTTCAGGCGGCACCCCGAAGAGCGCCATAGCCCCCATGGTCGTCCGCAGATAGGCGCCGGTATCCCCCGTCCAGTGCAGCAGGTTCCGGGTCGTCTTGTACAGGAAGCGTCGGGAGGCATCGATATGACGTCCGTAAGCACGGCGTTCATAGTACTCTATCGCGCCGACCCCGGCATGGGCGGTACACGAACCAAGACTCGCCTGGTTCTCGATCGGTGAGCAGCAGGAGCGCAGGTCCACCACCGCGGGGATCGGCGCGGCAGCCCTCTTCGGCGTGATCCTCAGCCGGCTGATCATCTCTTTGACCGGCTCTACCTTACCGAGGGCTGCGGCACGGTCGGGAACCTCGGTCGATTCCGGCGTGTAGTCGCGAAAATCGGGCAGGTCGCGTTGCCAACCCATCGCAACAGTGGATAGATCAAAGGTTTCGCTCATGGCAAATCCCTCAAAATGGTGTGTATTGGACCATGGGATGCCCTTGCAGACTCAGGTAGAACAACATTCAAGGTGATTTGCTCGGAGATCCCTGCATCGGTTCGCCGAGAGAATGGATCTTATGGCAAGTCTGTATTGAGTCGGGAAAAAATACAGGGAAAATGCAAAAGGTCGGAAATTGCCGGGAATATCGCTGTCAGATGCGATGCCAGGGCAGGCAACTCGCATTCGGCCGGTATCTCAAATACGCTTACAGCCCCGCGTGCACTTCAGTATAACCGCTCCCGCTTGCTCAAAAACGCATACAGCGCTTTGTCGAACGGCATCGAGGTGTCGATCGGATGGTAATCGATGCCTCCCTGGCGGCATGCCTGCGCGATCTCCTGCGAAAACGCCGCCACCGCTTTGGCAAAGTCCCGCTTGATCTGGAACGGCTGGGTCGTGATCTCCTCCCCCGTCTCCATATCCTTGAACACCGCCTCGCGCGGGAACGCAAAATCCCGCTCGCGCGGATCGAGGATGTGGAACACGATCACCTCGTGATTATTGTACCGGAAGTGCTTCAACCCCGAAATGATTTTGTCGGACTCGTCGATCAGGTCCGAGAGAATAATCACCAGCCCGCGCCGCTTGATCCGGTCGGCCATCTCGTGGAGCGTGACCGAAATGTCGGTCGTCTCCGAGGGGGTCTGGGTGGCGATTTCGTTTAGGAGGACGTGCAGGTGCCCCGACCGTGACCGAGGCGGAATGTATCGGCGGATCTTCTGGTCGTAAGTGACGAGGCCGACCGCGTCGCGCTGCCGCAACATCAGGTACGAGAGCGCCCCGCACAGAAGCCCGGCGTAGTCGAGCTTCCGGATCCGGTCATCGGACCGGTACGCCATCGAGGCCGAGCAGTCCAGAAGCAGGTACGCTTTGAGGTTGGTCTCTTCTTCGTACTGCTTGATATAGAACCGGTCGCTCTTGGCGTACACTTTCCAGTCGATGTCCCGGATATTGTCGCCCGGCATGTACTGGCGGTGCTCGGCGAACTCGACCGAGAAGCCGTGGTAGGGGGATTTGTGCAAGCCGGCGATAAATCCCTCCACCACCATTCGCGCCCGCATTTCCATGCCCTTGAGCTTGGAGACAGTCTCGGGGTCGAGATATTTGCGGTAATCAGCCATGAGCGTCCTTCTGTAGGTCTGGTTCCGAGACGCGGTGCGTCGAGAAACCCGACTTGATTGACATTGAGCTGTCGGTGTCGGGCTTCTCCGCTTCGCGCCTTCGGCGCTCGCTCTGGAACCCGACCTACTCGTCCGGCTATTTGAATCAACCCTCAGGTCAGTGGTGGGAGCCCGGGGGCTCCTGCCGTGCTGCAATGCTCCTCATTGACTTGTCGCTGCCAGGCCGCAAGCGGCTTGACCTACTGGAAGAGCATTTGTATCGGGCTTCCCGCAGCAGAGCTGCGGGTTACCAACTCAATCAGGAATGTAAATCCCGGCTTCCCGCAGCAGAGCTGCGGGTTACCAACTACTGTGCGCGGCACATGTCCACATGTGCCGCGATCGACGGCCTGACCTACTGGTGCGCCATCCGCCAGCCGTAGCCCGTAGGTCAAATCCCTTTTGCCAACCTTTGCGACAAAACCATCGTCGCCCCCACTACTCACTTCAATCCATCACCCGCCGCGGCGAGGGATTTGACGCTTCCCTCCCCTCAATCCTGGCCCTCCCCCTGCCGCCACTCCATCACGAAGTGCTTGTCGGTCTCACCTATGATACGAAACTTCAACCGCTTATACAAACCCACCGCCGGATTGATCTTGAGCACATGCAGCCGCACCGGCCTGTCGTCCTGTCCCGCCTTCGCCATCAGCTCGTTCATCAGCCGGCTTCCGATCCCCTGCCCCTGGTAGTCCGGACGGATGTGGATTGATTCGAGATTCCGATACTCCGGGTAGTCCCGAACAACGAGGTACCCTATCTCCTTCTGCTCAAGGCAGATAATCCAAGTGACCGACGGATCAAAGTGCTTCTCGTGGTAGTCTTGTTGGAATCGCTCGTCCCACTTTCCCCAGACCTGCTCGATGTGCCCCTGCATCGCGGCTTTCTTGATTGCGTAGACGAGGGGGAAATCGGCATCGGTAGCCTGACGGAGAGTAACGGAGAATTCGGTATAAACCATAGCGCCGCTTGTGGTTCTCCACATTATATAGAGGGGGTGTGGATAGATGGCGCGTGGAGACGCGTATTCACCCTTACCGCAGAATCGCGAACTTCCCGACCTGCGTCACCCCGCCCGGGATCTCCACCACGAAATAGTACAGCCCGGTTTCCACCACCTGCTGGTTGCGGTTGATCAAGCCCCACATCTCCCGCTTGTGTTCGGGATTACTCGGGTCGACATCGTGCTCGAGCGTGCGAATCCGGTCACCATCGAGCGAGTAGATGTGGATCGAGCACTTCGGGGGGAGATTGGCAAACCAGATCGCCCGCACCCGTTCCCGCCACCGATCTTCATGCCCGCGTCCCTCCAGCCCCAGGTCCCGGTAGTCGGCGTCGATCAGGTAAGGATTCGGGTAGACATATACCTTGCCGTTGACCCCCATTGGATCGTCCCATTCCGCCAGGGGATACACGCCCTGCAAGTTCGCCACCTTGTCCGACTCCAGCGGGTACAGCCCGGACTCCGGGCTCCCGAAATCGTATGCCGTCACCGTCACCTGGTACGGCACGGTGGGGAGAAGGCCTTCTATCGTGAATTCGTACTCGTAGAACTTCAAGAATCCTTCGTCGGTGTACATATCCGGCGTGATCGACTCCGGCGGCAGGGTCCGCGGGTCGGGCAGGTCGGGGTAGATCTTCGTAATCGAATTGGCCTGCGGCGAGCCCTCGGTGTTGTAGCCGTGGGGTTCGAAGCGGAAGACCGAGTCGTTGGGGAAGCGCGGATGGTGGTACGGCGTCAGAACCGTATACGCGAGGGGGGCGAACGTGCTGTCATGGCAGGGGTCCGGTCCGGCGCCGTACAGACACTGCAGTTCCTCTTGCGTAAACGGCACGCCGGCGGAGACCCACACCGGTTCCGCTCCCGCCTTGATTCGAATGAACTTGTCGAAGTTCCGCACGTCGTAGGATCCGATCATCGCGAGGCTCTCCTCCCGCTCGTCGCGGCCGAGGTATATCCGGTAGCCTTCGAAATCAGGCCGCTGGAGGAAGACATCCCGCTCGGTTTCGCAGACTTCGCCGTTGATGCGGACATGAACCCCGTTGCGCACCGGCGTAAGCCAGAATTTCGGGCTGGTTGGTTCCTGCGCGGCGCGCAGGTCGGGAATGCCGTCCCCCTTGTACCACTGCGTGTCGGCTTTCTGTACCACCCACTCCCCGTTCACGATGGCGGAGTCCCGCACGCACACCCGGAACTCCCCGAGGTAGCCGTCGCCATCGGTGTCGTAACCGGGGTTATCGAAGATCCACTGCGCCCAGCGGGTGTTCTTCTCGATATCGGAGAAGTCGAGGTTCCTCTCGAACCAGTCGGGCCAGAGCGGCAGGTTCACGCCGTTGCGCGGCTCCGTGTGGAAACCCTCCCCGCCGACCACCGCGAAACTCAACGGGATTTTCGCGCCCGGCCACATGGTGAACGGTCCCCATGACAAGAGGACATCCGCCGACATGCCGCTCGCGATCGAATTTGAGATTCCCCAGGGGATCGGTTGCCACGAGTCCGACTGGTGCGACGACGATATGACCGAAGCCAGGTAACTGGTGAAATCCCGTTCGGGCGTGCCGAGCCGGCGATACTGGCGCTTGGTCGACAGGTTCTCCCCCCAGTCCCACTGCTCCTGGCTCAGGGCGGGAACGGCGGGATCGAGCGACGGCTCCACCTCGTAGAGGTACCAGTCGCCGTCGTAGTAGTCGAATCCGGAGGTCCACCAGTTGTACTTCAGGGGTGATGATCCGGGAGTCTCGAGCGGTATGATGCCTGTCACTCCGACGATCGAAGCATAGGTGCAGGACTGAAAGGCGTTCGGGGGCAGCCACCACCCCGGCCGCTGGTGGAACTCGTCATCCCACGGATCACCGTCGTTGTCGGCAAACCAGGCGAGATCGAGTGTGTCGACAAACCCGCAGCCGAACGGCGCTTTGGCCCCCTGAAGCAGCCCCACTATCTCGCCGTCATCCCGGCACAGGTTGTTCGAGCTGTAGTGAACGTTCGGCACCGCATGCAGCCCGATATAGACGTCCCGCAGCATCTCGCTGCCGACATTCTCGATCATCAGTTCGACGAAGATAATGTCCTCGGCATAAGTGTACGACCACGCGTGGGACTTCTGGCTGACCTTGACCTTGAGCGCGTCGACATTCGGCACAATTTCGAAGCCATCGTAGTACGAGAGCACCATAAGGCTGTCGACGTATTCGCAGGCGAAATCTTCTTCCGAAACCGCATCTTCATGCGGGCCGCCGTACAGCTCGATGGTGGAACGGGCGGTGATCGTGCCGGGGTACCCCGTCGGTAAAAACTTCATGGCGTAGTCGGCCCACCACGAGCCGGCCAGGCCAGTCGATACCCCGACGCTCCGGCGGAGTTTTGCCCCTACCCAGAGGTCGATATTGGCCAGGTACTCCCGGTACGATTTGCGCGGGTATTCACAGTTGCGGCGTATGTCCCGGTTGATGAAGTAATCGATCGGCTGAGTGACCATGTTGATCGTCCCCCACACGCCGGCATTCGTCACGGCCAGGGACATCTGGTTGATCCGGTGGACTGCCTGCCGAAACGGGTTCCCGGTCAGCACCTGCGCCGCCTGCGTACCCAGTGAGTCCCGGGCCCGAACGCCGGGGGGAACCAGCAGCGGCGGTGGTTCGGGGGAGCGCGGCGAGAGCCACGTCTCAATCGGCGGCACCGAATCAGCCGGCACCGGCTGCTGGGCATGTATGAGCAGGGGTGATAGAAGGGCAAGCAGGGTGCAGACGAGAATCGCGAAGATGCGGGGCCGACGGTGCAGGTGTTTCACACAGGTTCTCCTCGGCCACAATAACGCGTCCGGTCGGGTTTTGCGCAACGGCTATTGTCGGAAGCAGATTCTGCCGCCCATGATCGCGGTCACTTCACTGCCCGACCGCTACTCCTCCCGATACACCGCCACCACCGGTTCTTCGTCCGGGTAGCGGTATCCCCGGTACATGCCGGGGCTGTTAAACGGCATGGTGATTGTCCCGCTGCGATCGATCGCGATCACGCCGCCGTCGCCGCCGAGGGCGGTGAGCTTGCGCATGATCACTTCGTCGGCCGCTTCGATCAGGCGAAAGCCCTTGTACTTCATGAGCGCGGCGATATCGTAGGCGGCCACCAGCCGCATCATGTACTCCCCGACTCCGGTCGCACTGACCGCACAGGTTTCGTTGTCGGCCCAGGTGCCGGCGCCGATTATCGGCGTGTCGCCGATCCGGCCGAAGCGCTTGTTGGTCATGCCGCCGGTTGAGGTCGCCGCGGCGAGGTTCCCCGCGCGGTCCACCGCCACCGCGCCGACAGTCCCGATCTTGTCCCGCTTGTCGTCGGAGTGGTCCAGCCGGGTTTGCTCTCCCCCTGCTTCTCGCTCCTTGTCGAGCGCCCGCTGCAACTGCTGCCACCGCTGCTCGGTGTGGAAGTACGAGGGATCGACCAGTTCCACCCCATGCTGCCGGGCAAAGGCTTCCGCCCCTTCTCCGGCCAGGAGCACGTGTTTCGAGTGTTCGAGCACCTTGCGCGCGAGGTTGATCGGGTTGCGCACGTGACGCACAACTGCCACTGCCCCGGTTTCGAGGTTGCGGCCGTCCATGATGCAGGCATCCTGCTCGTTCACTCCCTCGTGGGTGAACACGGCGCCTTTGCCGGCATTAAAGAGCGGGGAGTCTTCCATGGCGTTTACCGCGGCCTGGACCGCATCGAGCGCCGCGCCGCCGCGGTCAAGGATATCGTAGCCGGCCGCGAGAGATTGCCGCATACCGTCGAGGTAGGCGGCTTCCAGCTCGGGCGTCATGTTCGCTTTGAGAATCGTTCCCGCGCCGCCGTGAATTGCGATGGCGAAGGGAGGGTTGGTCTGTGGTTGTGGCATGTTACTTCCGGTATAGTGACAGGTAGGGCAGGCTCCTTGGAGCCTGACTTGCCAGCGTCAATGACGTTGTTCTTCTATTACACCGTCAAACACCGAGACCGGTGTTTGAGCTACCATCGACTCACTTGCCAGCGTCAATGACGTTGTTCTTCTATTACACCGTCAAACACCGAAACCGGTGTTTGACCTACCATCGATTTACACAGCATCGAAATTTCCGCGGTAGGTCAAACACGGCTCTGCGTGTTTGACATTGGATTTCTGGCACTGTGTGCCGTACATGTATACACTCCGTGCAACGTAGCTCAGGCTCCAAGGAGACTGACTTCGTTGATTCACACTACTCGCTTCTTCGTCAATTCAATCGACATCTCTTTGTCGGGTTTCTCGGGGCTTGCGCCCCTCGGAACCCCGACCTACGTAGCTACGCTTTCCGCTTCTTCCCCAGATCGACAAAGATCAGGAACGCCATGTACGCGATCACCACCACGATAGCCACGCCGCTGAGAGCGAGGACATCGTCGAAAAACCAGTGGTAGTGTTGCCCCGACAGGCCGATCGCATGCGTCACAATCGCCACGCCGAACACCCAGTACACGATCTTCTTCACTTTCGGCGTAGCCGAGGTAAACAGGAACACAGCGCCGAGCGCGAAAAACAGGAGCGCCTGGCCGTTGATATGCGTATGGGCGAGGCCGATATTCTCGCGCAGGTCGGGCTCCTCGAATTCATCGACATCGAACAACTTGGAATCGGGATTGTAGTCGTAGCCGGTTCCCGGCCGCGTGCCGGTCTTCTCTTCTTCCCGCTCGATCACCGAGTCGACCTTTTCGAATCGCTCGGCGGCTGACTGGCTGTCGGCGTGGACATCGCGGCCGGCCAGCTCTTTGTCCCAGACCGGCGCGAGCACGGCCTCGCTGTCCCCGGCGACGATTTCGGCTTCCTGCTCGATTTGCGCCTGTTTGAGGCTGTCGGCCCGGATGGAATCAGCCGGCGACATGGCCCGGCCAGAGTGACCGGGTTGCGTGGCATTCGACTGCGAGAGGTAGGCGGGCAGCCGGGACTGATCGACCATCCCCTTGTCCACGTAGTAGATAAACGCGACCCAGAGGAGCACGCACAACACCAGCGCGGTAAATATCCCCACGAACACCTTGCCGTACGGGGGCAGGTCGGATATGCGGTAGTTCTCGATCATGCTTCCGTCGCCTCACTTGAACCTGTACGAATGGTTGGCCCGTAGACTTGCAGCATCATGGCGATGACCTCGTCTGCGCTGGTGTTCTCCCAACCGAACTGCTTGATGTCCACTCCCGATTCGCGCTGCAGTATCTCCAGCCCCATCTTCATGTCGCCGCGCACAACAGGATCCAGCTTGAGTGTTGCTCTCGGTGAGAGCAGGCGAGCGAGACGAAACAGGTCATTGCGATGTTTCTTGATCTCTTTCGTATCGACAGCCCCGCCACCGTCTCTCCTTTGGCTCAAGTCAATCCAGGCGCGCATCTTCAGCGGAACGAGATACTCTGCTCGCACAATCGACAAATCATTCAAGATGTGGCGTCCATCCTGGATCAGCCTGTAATAGGCTTCATCCAGAAGAATCGCTGACAGGCTGGAGACATCGTCATTCATCGGAATCGGCGTCAGATGAGTCCCCTCAGCCAGATCAAGCAAGTCGGGCCTGCGGGAGAACAATTCCAGCATTTCGGGGTATCGGGCATCGCTGGGAGATTCGAACCGATAAAACTGCCGCCGTCCTGACTTCTTCCTGGCGGCGTACCCGCCAGCCTCCACAAACTCCCAAAACGCCTTACCGAAACGCTCATCGAGCGCCTCCATCGTTAAGACTATGTCCAGATCTCGAGTAGCTCGGAACAGCAAATTCTCTCGTTGCATTGCCAGCATGCAAGCCGTGCCTCCAATAAGAACATACTGATCCGAGCACTCCCTGAACTGCCGGCAAAAGAGATCCAGTCCTCTCACCATTCGATCCGCTCCATCATTTCTTCCAGCGCCCCCTGGACTCGTTCGTCCTTCTCCATCCTAAGGCTAAGGTAGAGCGAGAACGGATCGACCACGCCGTTTCGGGCAAAGCGTCCGGGGTCGTAACGCCAAATCTCATACTGGGTGAGCCGGTCCTGGTCGAACTGGTGCTCTGCCAACCCTGCCTCCTCTGCAATCAACTTTCCAACCGCCGGTGAAACCGCGCGAACCTCTCGGACCGGCGCCACAAGCATCGAGTAATGCGACAACGCAGTCAGCCCGGCCGGCACCGCGTCATTATCGCGCAAGGGTACTCCGTAAGTGACTCGTTTCTTCACCGGGTCGAGCAGATAGGGCTGACACTCCTGCCAGATTGCCCGCGTGTCACCACTGAACTGCAGTACCCGTCCTCGGCCGCGGACGACTATCTCCCCGATCCCGGCTGCCTCAAGCTCATCGAATGCCCGCGTCAACGCCATCGCCGTATAACCCAGTCGCTCGGCCAGTGCTTTCGGCGTATACTGGCGTTCCCCCCGATCCAGCAGCGCATGCAAGACAAGCGCCTGAGTCGACGGACGAAAGCGTGTGCGGTCCTCCGGTCGACGGCGGAAGAACTCTCGGAGATCTGCGCCAGCCCACGGTAGGTACATCTGATTCCCCGGCACCACAAATGCGATCCGACGGTCAATCAGGCGTCGGCGTTCAAACGATGAGATCCGCAACCGAATATAGACTACCTCGCCCTCCCAAACTTCACGTATCCGCGCCAGGTGTTTCTGAATGGTCGCGGGGGCCTGATCGGTATCAGAAAGAGGGATTAGAAGTAGGCAGTGGGTCCCCAATAGTGTGCATTGGAAGAATCGGTACTGATCCTGCAAATACATCGGCAGGGCCTGATGTTCAGCCCACGGCTCTGGCGCAATCGTAACGCCTATTGTATCAAGAAGATACAGCCGTAAAGCGGCAAGCGTCGAGGAAATGTCGCGGCTATTATAAACCATTCTCTGCATAATAACATATTATCGGTTAAAATGCAAGAAACAGTTTACTAAATACCAGCTTTTCGCCACTCCCCGTGATTTCCCTCTCATTCGCCCAGACCACTTCAGGCTCGGCTCCAGATTACCTCCGCCTACTGCTCTTTCACCGTCTCCAGCAGGCGCTTGATGATCTCCATCGTATCCACGCCATCCGCCTCGGCGTTGAACGACGTCACGATCCGATGCCGCAGCACCGGATACGCCGCGAACCGCACATCCTCCGGCCCCGGGGTCGGGCGGCCATCGAGGATCGCGCGCGTCTTGGCCGCGAGAATCAGGTACTGCGAGGCGCGCGGACCGGCGCCCCAGTTCACCCAGTTGCGCACAAACTCGGGGGCATCCACCTCGTTCGGGCGGGTCTTGCGCACGAGGCGTACCGCGTACTCGATCAGGTGATCCGATACCGGCACTCGTCGCACGAGCTGTTGGAAGCCCGAAATCTCGGCCGGCGACAGGATCTTGTCCAGTTGGTAGTCGATCACCGCCGTGGTCGCGCGCACGATGCTGCACTCCTCATGCTCCGCCGGGTAATCCACGAAGACGTTGAACATGAAGCGGTCGAGCTGAGCCTCGGGGAGCGGATAGGTTCCTTCCTGCTCGATCGGGTTCTGGGTCGCGAGGACAAAGAACGGTTCGTCGAGTTTGTACGTCTCCCCGGCGGCGGTCACCTCGTGCTCCTGCATCGCCTGCAGGAGCGCCGCCTGCGTTTTCGGGGGCGTGCGGTTGATTTCGTCGGCGAGAATGATGTTCGCGAACACCGGTCCTTTGACAAAGCGGAATCGCCGCCGTCCGGTCGCATGGTCCTCTTCGATGATCTCGGTGCCGGTGATGTCCGACGGCATCAGGTCGGGGGTGAACTGAATACGATTGAACTTCAGGTCGAGCACCCGCGCGAGCGTCGAGATCAAGAGCGTCTTCGCCAGGCCGGGTACACCGACCAGCAGGCAGTGCCCCGATGACAAGAGCGAGATCAGGAGCTGTTCGACCACCTTGTCCTGGCCGATGATGACTTTCGCTATCTCCGACTTAATGCGCCGGGACGCGGTATTGAGATTTTCGACAGCATCAAGATCGGAATGCTTCTCCGAGATCGGCATTACTCCTCCGGATCGTGGAATGTGATCATTGGCCGGGGCCGCTGGTGGTCATCTGTGTCAGTGTCTTTCTACTTATAGTCCCGGTATCGTTTCGAGTTTCCGCAACCGACGGAAGGAACCATGTGAGGGCGCAAATACCATCCTATCGAGCGAGAAAAACCGGATGTTGCAAGGCCCTACAAGGCAGCCTCTAAAGCATCCGGTTGTAATCGGCCACTTGATGAATGGCGCATAAGTCGCGATCTAACACGACATTACCGCAAGGTTCCCGTGTGGACAACCACTGTCCGGGAGGGGCAATTCGGCGACACTATGTCATTTAGTGTCAACCGCTTGGCCCGTTATCCACAGAAAGGGGTGGTTGTCCACAGAGGGAGAAGAGGTGTTACTTCCGCCCGTCCTTCTTCTCCCCGACCAGTTCGCCGATCGGTTCATTTTCGCGCTGCGGCGGCAGGAATCCGAGGTCCGAACGCATTCCCTTGCCGGTCCCCTTCATGTTGCAGTTGCCGCAGAACATGGCGCCCTGCTCGATCACCAGCGACTTGGTTCGCAAGTCCCCGTCCATCTCGCAGTTCGCCTGCAGTTCGATCTTCTCGCTGGCCACGATGTTGCCGTGCATGTGCCCGGCCACGATAGCTTCTTTGGACTCGATCTCAGCCTCGACCAGGCCGGTCGTGCCAACAGTCACACAGTCCGAACAGATTATCTTGCCCTTGACCGTGCCGTCAACACGCAGGGCGCCCTTGACATCGATCGTTCCGGTGATCGTGGTGTCTTTGCCGATTAAGGTGTTCATGAGTCCTTCCGATTCACTTCCGTTCTTCTTGATCATACGGACTTTCCACGGGGTTTATGGGTTCATCGTTGATACGAACTTCATAATGCAGATGCGGGGCGGTCGATTTTCCGGTGTTACCCGACAGGGCGATCCTTCCACCGGCCGGCACTTCCTGCCCTGCTGCCACCAGCAGAGATTCGTTGTGCCCGTACAGCGTCGTGACCGTGTCGTTGTGACGCAGCACGAGCATGTTGCCGTAGGTCGAATCGAAGTCCGCATACACGACGAGCCCCGAGGCGGTCGCCAGCACCGGCGTTCCCACCGGCGTGGCAATATCGATTCCCGGGTGATACCTCGTGTTGCTGCGCACCTGGAAACCCTGGCTGATAACACCCTCGATCGGCAGCCCCTGCGGCATATTCAGATCGGTCCCCGATCGCACGATCGCCGCTGCCGGCGATCCCTCGATCGCCGCGAACAACGTCGAATCATCCGGAATATCCGGAAACTTGTAGTCTATCCCCGCCAGCGTGGTCAGTCGCGTGACCATCTCTCGCATCTGGTTGATGTTCTCTTCAAGGATCTTCACCTTGTACTGGTACTTCAGGAGCTGCTCGTTCTCCTGCTGCAGCTTGTCGGTCAGCGCCGCCCGCACCATGATCTTGGAGTACGAGGCGAAGAACAGGATCATGAGGAGGAATATGATCACGATCGCGATCGCGCCCGCCTGCAGGTGCCACTGCCGGATGCGAAAGGCCCGCTGGGCGGCCTGCCCCTCGGGAATAACCATGATCGTATAGTATCTGTTCAAGTCCATATTAGCCGTTGATCTTCCCGACCAGTTCCAGAATGCGATTGAGATCCTCGGCACCGTAGTACTCGATCAGGATCCGTCCGCGATCGCCGCGGTGCACGATTTGCACCTTGGTCGCGAACGTCTGCTTGAGCATCGTCTCGGCATCGGTCACCGCCGGGTTCACCCGGCGCCCCGCCGGACGCCCCTTCGGGCGCGACGGCCTGCGCGTCTCTTCTTCCACGGCCCGTACCGACAGCGATTCTTCGGAAATCCGCACGGCCATCTCCACCTGGGCCTGTTCATCCGCCAGTTGGAGAATCGCCCGCGCGTGCCCCTCGGTGATCCGTCCGTCCCGCAGCATCTGCTTGACCGGCTCCGGCAGCGACAGGAGGCGCAGCGCGTTGGCCACCGCCGCCCGGCTCTTCCCCACCACCGCCGACAGTTCCTGCTGCGTATGGTTGCAGCGCTCCATTAATGAGCGGTAGGCTTCGGCCGTATCGATCGGGTTGAGATCCTCGCGCTGGAGATTCTCGACCAGCGCCAGTTCCAGCATGCGGGTGTCGTCGACATCCTCCATCAGCACCACCGGCACCTGGTTCATGCCGGCGAGCCGGGCCGCCCGATACCGCCGTTCGCCGGCGATAATCGTGTACATGGGGCCGTCCTGACGAACCACCAGGGGTTGCATCAGGCCGTTGCGCCGCAGCGAATCGGCCAGGTCATGGAGGCTCGCCTCGTCGAAATCCCGACGCGGCTGCAGCGGATTCGGCGCGATCCGATCCAGCGCCACCTGGCGCATACGGCGTTCACCGCCACCGTCGATCGTCTCGATCGCCGGAATCAACGCGTCGAGACCCTTGCCCAGAACAATCTTTTTCACTGTGACAGCACCTCCCGGGTGAGCGCCATGTAATTCTCCGCACCGGTTGACAGTATGTCGTAGAGGATAATCGGCTTGCCGAATGATGGCGCCTCGGAGAGACGCACGTTACGCGAGATGACCGTGTCGTAGACCTTGCCGCCGAAATGCTTCTTCACTTCCTCGAGCACCTGGCGCGACAGGTTCAAACGGCCGTCGTACATCGTCATGAGCGCCCCTTCGATCCGAAGGTGCGGGTTCAGATGCTCCTGCACCAAGCGGACCGTGTTCATCAGTTGCCCCAACCCTTCCAGCGCGTAGTACTCGCACTGCACGGGGATAATGACACTGTGCGACGCCGTTAACGCGTTGATTGTCAGCAGCCCCAGCGAGGGGGGACAATCGACAATGATATATGCGTAGTCGTCAACCACCGACGCCAGTGCGGCTTTGAGGCGCGTCTCGCGCGACATCACCGAAACGAGTTCAACTTCGGCGCCGACGAGCGATATCGATGACGGCATGAGGTGGAGGTAAGACAGATCGGTCTCGAGCACGGCCTCGCGGAAGGTAGCCGCGCCGAGCAGGACATCGTACACGGAGGTTTCGATCTTCTCCTTCTCGAAGCCGAAACCGCTGGTGGAGTTTGCCTGGGGGTCGAGATCGACGAGGCAGGTCTTCAGTTCGGCGGCCGCAAGACAGGAACTCAGGTTGACAGCGGTGGTGGTTTTGCCGACCCCGCCCTTCTGGTTGGCGATGGCGATGATTTTGCCCAAACAACAGTCCTTGTTGAAGATGTCCACACTCCGGAAAACGCAAAGTACGCCCCGGGCGCATCAGAATCAACTAAAATATGAAAGAATCACTAACGATTTCGTCTGATGATCGTGGCGGTGTGGATATCTCCGGTTGCCGAGCCGGTGTATCGCAGGGAGGAGAGCGTGAAGTGAGCGGGGTCGATCGGCCCTGAAGGAGTGCTATAGTAGACGAAAGCGCCGTCGGGGTGAAGCAACCGGGCGATTCTCTTGAAGAGCGCCTGATCCAGGCGGACCAAACGCAGGGTGATCAGGTCGAATGATTCGGCCGGCAAGGTCAGTTCTTCGAATGTCCGCGACTCGACTCGGGCGGGGCATTGGAGCACGGCGGTCATACGGTCGAGAGCCGCCGCCTTTTTCAAGGTGCGTTCAATGAGCGTCGCTTTGTCCGGACGGCGAGTGAGCACAATCGGAACGGATGGGAATCCTCCGCCGGCGCCGATATCGAGGTAATTCCGGACTCTTGGCGCTGGCACTTGGGTAATCGGGTAGAGTGATTCGGCGGCGAGTCGCCGAAGCCCTGCAAAGCGCACTTCCGGGTCGCCTGTTTCGGGGAGTGTTTCACGTGAAACAAGGTTGATCCGGCTGTTCTCTTCAGCCAGAAGCTCATAGTACTGCTCGAGCCGATTGTCTGGGTCAATCTCGCCGAGGAACTGCTGTTGGTCGTATATCTGAATTTGGGGAGTCGATTGCATTGGTGTCACTATCTTCCGTAGGTCGGGTTCCGAAGGGTCGAAGACCCGAGAAACCCGATTTGCGTAATATTGGCTTTCTCTTGTCGGGTTTCTCCGCATCGCGCCTGTGGCGCTCGCTCCGGAACCCGACCTACACCTACATCAGGCCGCAGGCGGCCTGACCTACTTACTGCCGACCAACTGATTACGAGTCAGTTACCAAAGAACTCTCGATCTGACCGTTAACCTCAATCAGTTATCTGGTTCTTCGTGTCCCGGACTTGACCAAGGACCCAGTCTTCTTGTGGCCTACCCTTCAGGGCGGACTCCCCCGGAGCGCTAGATATCCTCGTCTGCCGTCGTCTTCCGGGGGCGACACAAGGTGTACGGTGTCAAGACATAGTATACACTGTGTGTCAGGACATGGTATACATCCTTGGTTGATCAGCCGGGACCAAGAGGGTCACCGACCGGTGGGTCGTCAAGTCGATCTCACGGACGTAC
>JBGSIV010000173.1:0-14880 GCA_041742355.1 Candidatus Zixiibacteriota bacterium | reverse complement strand
CTGGCCACCGACCGCGCTTTCGAGGCGCTTGTCCTGCAGGCAACCGGTGCGGCCGATCCGAAACGCCGGGTCGCGGCCGCTGTCGCGCTCGTTACCGGCGACCCGAATAACCTGTGCGGCTACCACGCTCGCGTTCTCGCCGCACAAACCGACCGTCTCGACAGCCTGAAAGTGGCGTCCGCTCTCTATACAGCACAACATGGCCAAAAGGAGCCTTCACAGTAAACTCGACCTCGTCCGCAACCTGGTCGTGACCAAGCCGGCGGCGAAACCGCCAGCAGACGTCCCGGATCGCTACCGCCTCCTGTCGGAGCGGCTCGGAATGGAACTGGTCTGCGGACGATCCGGCAACTACTGCTTCAGTCGCTACCATTGCACCGACACCTACCGCCACGGCGATATCGCCCTGGCCGACCTGCTCGATCGCACCCATCTGCCCGCGCTGGCCTACACCTCCGGCGATGATCCCGAACTCGTTTCGCTGGACAAGGTCGTCTTCTTCGACCTCGAAACGATCGGCCTCGGCGGTACGGGCGCGGCCGCTTTTCTCATCGGAACCGGCTCTCTGACAGAATACGGCTTCGAGGTCCGCCAGTATCTTCTGCCCGACTACGAAGACGAGACCGCGATGCTCGAAGCGGTGTCCGAGGAATTCACTGACCGGACTGTCCTCGCCTCCTACAACGGCGCCGCGTTCGATTTGCCGATTCTGCGCGACCGCTTCATCGTCAACCGTGTCGGCCGCGAAATCCCCCACGCCCGCCATATCGATCTGCTTCACGGTGTCCGTCGCCTCTTCCGACGGCGCCTGGGCGATTGCAGTCTCGGCAATATCGAACGCGAGGTGTTCGGTTTCCATCGTGTCGATGATATCCCCGGTTTCCTCGTGCCGTCGGTCTTCTTCGACTGGCTGACCGGGCAGAAGCTCGATGACATGGAGAAGGTTCTCGAGCACAACCGGCACGATGTCGTCTCGCTGTATTTCCTTGCGACAATATTGGCGGAGGTGTTCGAATCGAAAGGGGAGAGGCTTGACGCCATCGACGATTTACACTCGCTGTCGCGCGTGTTTGGGAGGCGTCGCGATCTGCCGAACGTGATTGACCTCAACCGGCGGGTGGTTGACATCGGCTCCGACCACCTGCTCCCCGGCGAGTCACTCCCGCCCGACATCCTCCTCTTCCACGCGATGGCGTTCAAGCGGACGGGGGAGTACGAGCAGGCGGTCAGGCTCTGGCAGCACCTGACGCAGTTCGATTCTCGCGAGGGTTTCCTGGCCCGGCTCGAATTGGCCGTCTACTGCGAGCACAAGCTCCGTGATTACCCTGCGGCGCTGGAGCACACGCGCTGTGCCGAGAGGTGGCCGGGGCTGACCGCTGCCCGCCGAAAGGCGTTGGTGCGGAGGAGGGAGAGGCTGGAGAGGAGGAAGGGGTTGTCGAAAGAGTCGTGAGCAATTCCACAGGGGGTTTCGACGTAGGAGTAGCCCACAGCTTGCTGTGGGTTCCCATGGATCCGACCAGCCACTACCAACCTACCCGCCCTTCAAGAAATGTGATTGCCAGTCCATTGGAACTGGCGGATCTTCGAGTCATCAGAGTGTCACTGAGTACCCCACAGCTTGCTGTGGGATCCCTTAGTACGAGTATTGACAATGACCCGGCTCCGCCATTACGACGATTGTGATACGGCTCGTTTCGTAACCTTCTGCTGCTACCGGTACTTGCCGTTCCTCTCCGACCCGGTTGTAATTGAAATCTTCCTTGAAACGCTGGCGCTGGTGCGGAAGAAACATGGCTTCAAGCTCATCGGGTATGTCGTCATGCCAGAGCACGTCCATCTTGTTCTCATTCCGTGCCAAGGTCAGCGGCTTGGTCTGATCGTCGGAGAAATCAAGTCTCGCTCTGCAATCGCCTACTTCAAGTCCTGTCCTCCGTTCACAGAAGTCTGTGCCAAACACGTCTTTTGGAATCGACGGTGTTTCGATCACAATTGCCGTTCACTTGAGGTCGTTCGAACCAAAGTGCACTACTGCCACAGCAATCCGGTGCGGCGCGGTTTAGTGGCAGAGCCAGGGGAGTGGTGCTGGTCGAGCTACAATTGGTACCATGGTGTTCGCCCGGTTCCGATCGAACTTGACGATTGGAGGCCGCCCTCGCTGTAGATTCAGCTGTACTCGCGGCGAATCCTGTGGTATCTCGGCAATCCCACAGCAAGCTGTGGGCTACTCTCTTACTCATGTGACTGGCTATGACCTCGGCTGTCCCACAGCAAGTAACTATGCTACGGGTATTAGTTGAGCCTCTGTTCGCCACGGGTATCTTGTCGTGAATCACAACCGTAACGACAAGACCCTCAGCGACCAGGAGGCTCAGATGAGAAGGTACGACGCAGAAGCGATTCAGGACAAGGCGATTTTTGTGGGTGTGGATGTGCATCTGAAGCAGTGGCACGTGACGATTCGCACCGAGGAGGTGGAGCTGTTCACCGGCAGCATCCCGGCCGGCAGCGTCGCGTTGTTTGGGCTTTTGGGGGCCTACCGTCCGGCGCAGACGACGGTGGTGTACGAGGCGGGATACTTCGGGTACACTTTGCATGACGCGCTTGTTCGCTGGGGCGCGCAGGCGGTGGTGACGCCGCCGAGCCTGGTCCCGATGGAGTACGGCAATCGGGTCAAGACCGACAAGCGGGACAGCCGGAAGCTGGCTCTGCTGCTGTCGCGAGGGCTTTTGCGGGCGAACTGGGTGCCGGACCCCGAGCTGCGGGGACACCGCCAGGTGCTGCGGCGGCGCTGCCAGCTGCTGGGGGATCGGGTGCGTTTGCAGAGTCGGATCAAAGCGGAGCTGATGTTCTACGGCATCGATATCAGCGGCTGCACCGGGCGCTGGTCGAAACGGTGGCTGGACGGGTTGTGGCAGCTGCCGGTGGGGGATGAGTTTGCCCAGGCGAGCTTTCACCGGCTTTTGGAAGAGTATGTCTTCGTGCGCGAGCAGGTGGCGGCCCAGACCCGCCTGCTGCGGGTGTTGTCGCAGCACGAGCGCTACCGGGACGCGTTCCAGTGGGTGACGAGTCTGCCGGGGATTGGCCTGGTGACGGCCATGGCGCTGCTGTTGGAGTTGGGCGATATGAGCCGGTTCAGCCACGGCGATGATCTGGCGGCCTACGTGGGAATGACGCCGTCGCAGTACTCCAGCGGCGAGCACGTGCGGCTGGGCCGGATCAGCCGGGTGGGCAAGGGCTACCTGCGCGGGCTGTTGGTGGAAGCATCGTGGGTGGCGGTGCGACGCGATGCGGAGTTGGGGGCGGTGTACCGGCGGGTGCTGCCTCGTTCGGGGAGCAAGCGGGCCATCGTGGCGGTCGCCCGGCGGCTGCTGTTGCGGTGCCGGCGGGTGGTCTTGGACGGGCGCCCGTACGTGCTGAAGGCGGCGGCGTAGGACGATCGGTAATGGCAAAGAATTCTGGATCATAGATCCTCCCGGGTGCGGCGTACCCACAGCTGTGGCGGGTGAGATCCCGGCCACGTCAGCAAGTATGCCGCCCCGGACGTGAAAACAATCGGAAACCTTACCTGCGGCTCGACTACGGTCGAGGCCGCGAATAGCAGACTGGTTAGAATTCACGCCACGACCTCGAACATGACCTTGACAACGTACATAGCAGCTGTGGGGTACTCGTGCCGATTGATTAGGTTAATGGCAGGAGTCTGAGGGACTCCTGCCCTACAAACAGACAAGGCACGACTTGCGGCCAGAGTCTTACGGATCCCACAGCAAGCTGTGGGGTACTCGTATTCGCAGGTCCCATCAGAAGACAAGGCACGACCGCTGAAGGGTCGTGCCCTACGTGTGGTTAGCCTTGTCAGGCTCCAAGGAGCCTGAACTACGTCTGATCTGAAGGGTCGTGCCCTATACCTAGCCGAGCTACTTCCCTGCTTGCAGCTCCGCCACCGTTTCGCGCACCAGCCGGTTGAACTCCTCCGGCCGTTCGATAAACGGGAAATGCCCCACGCCCTGCATGATTTTCACGTCGAACGACGGCACCAGGGTGCGGTTGCTGTCCACCTGGGTCGGGTACGTATCGGCATTAATCGCGCGCGCCGGGACTTGCAGCGACGCAAATATCGACGAGGCATCGGTCGACAGCAGGCTGTCGAGTGTTTCGATTAGCGGCTCCTGATCCCCCCGGCGGAACTCGGCGATAATGCGGTTCGCCACGGCGGTATCAGTTGTTTTCGGAAGCATCATCCAGGCAAATTCAGCCACGGCGGAATCGAAATCAACGCGGAACGGCGCAAGGAACGAATCAACCTGGGCGCGGGGGTAGCTCTCCCGGAAACTCTGGTAGGTGTCAATCCCGACCACGCCGAGTATCCGTTCCGGCTTTGCCGCGGCGGCGGCCGCCACGAACACGCCCGACATGCTGTGCCCGAAGAGCACCGCCTGATTCACCTGCGCGGCGTCGAGCACGGCGTTGATGTCGGCGGCGTATTTCGATGTCCCCCAGCCGGTGCGGTTGTGCCCCGACCGGCCGTGCCCGGCCAGGTCCATCACGATCACGGTAAACGAGTCGTCGAACGCTTCGATCTGGTGGTTGAAGAAGCCGCCGTTGATGCCCCAGCCGTGGGCGAATACGAGCGCCGGTTCCCCGGAGCCGTGCACCTCGTAGTAGATCGGGACGCTGTCGGTGGAGATGGCCGAATCGATCATGACCGAGGCGTTCTGCATGGTGTCCTTCGTGGCGTCGGCTGAGTCATCGGCCTCTTTCTGGCACGACACAAGCAGCGAGAATAGTGCGACAAGAGCGGCGGCGGTTATGAATCCCTTTGCTGTTTTCATGGTCTCTCCCCGTTGGACAAATGATTAGTGGTTGGTCTTCGCATAAGGAGAAGATTCAATCTGTGCGGGGAGGTTGTCAATCATCAATGCGGGAAAAAGGCTCCGAACGGAGCCCGGACCGACAGGACTGGATTTCGCAAGAGAGACAGTGTCCGAACGTCTGCGTTGAGTCAATGTCAGGACCTGTACGGTCCGGACGTTGAATCAAACGTGCGTGCAGAGATAATGGCAGGAGCCGAGGGGCTCCTGCCCTACAAGAAAAGAGGCACGACCTGCGGCCAGGGTCTAACGGATCCCACAGCAAGCTGTGGGCGACCCCATACATGAAAAGAGGCACGACCGCTAAAGGGTCGTGCCCTACGATTGCTTTGCCTTGTCAGGCTCCAAGGAGCCTGACCTACGTCTGCGGTCTCCTGATTCGTGGTCTTGCAGTCGGGTTTCTCGGCGCGGAGCGCCTCGGAACCCGACCTACGCCGTGAACCCGGCCTACGCCGTGATCCCGACCTATGCCGTGAACCCCTCCTACGCCCGGACCTTTTTCTTCAACACCTCGAATGCCTGCCGGAGATCGATCAGCAAGTCATCGATGTGCTCGACGCCGACACTCAGCCGCACCAGGCCGTCGGTGATGCCCCGCTCCTCGCGGATTTCTTTCGGGATCGATGAGTGCGTCATCGCCGCTGGATGATTCACCAGCGATTCCACGCCGCCGAGCGACTCCGCCAGCACGAACACGTGCAGGGACATGACGAACTCCTTGACCGCCTCGAAGCCGAAATCCGGCTTGATGGTGAACGCCACCATCCCGCCGGGGAGGCGCATCCGGTTCGGCACCGGCTTGCCGTCGAGGCCGGGGAAATACACCTTGTCGATCACGTCGACCGTTTCGAGGTACTCGGCGATCTTCTGCGCGTTGACCGAGTGCCGCTCCATCCGCAGGTGCAGGGTCTTCAGGCCGCGCAGCACCAGCCACGACTCCCATGGTCCCAGGTGCGCGCCGCCGGCGTACTGGTTGAACCAGACCCGCTGACCCAGCTCTTCATCCTTCGTGATCAGCGACCCGGCCACCAGGTCGCAGTGCCCGCCGAGGTACTTGGTCATCGAGTGCAGCACGATATCCGCGCCGAGATCGAGCGGGCGCTGGATGTAGGGGGTCGCGAACGTGTTGTCCACGCCGACGAGGATATTCCGCTTCTTTGCGATCGCAACGACCGCCTCGATATCGATCAGGTGCATGAGCGGGTTGGTCGGGGTCTCGAGCCAGTACAGCTTCGTATTCTCTTTGGTGGCGCGTTCGAAATTCACCGGGTCGCGGCCGTCGACATAGCTGAAATCCAGCCCGAACCGGCGGGCGATCCGCTCGAACTGGCGCATGGTGCCGCCGTAGAGGTCGTCGACCGCCACGACATGGTCGCCGCTCTTGAGAAGCTTGAGCACGGCGTCGAGCGCGGCCAGCCCCGAGGAGAACGCAGCCGCTTTGGTGCCGTTCTCGAGCTTTGCCAGCGTCTCCTCCAGCGCGAGGCGGGTGGGGTTTTTCCACCGGGCGTACACGTACCCCGACTCATCCCCCGGGTACTCCACCCGATAGGTCGAGCTGGGGAATATCGCGGTCGTTACCGATCCGGTGCCGTCTTCGGGGACCGTGCCGCTGTGGATCGCTTTCGTTTCGAACTGCCAGTTATCCTGTCTGTTGTGTCCC
Organism: Candidatus Zixiibacteriota bacterium; assembly: GCA_041742355.1. Taxonomy (GTDB): domain Bacteria; phylum Zixibacteria; class MSB-5A5; order GN15; family FEB-12; genus JAGNLV01. The sequence goes on along the minus strand of JBGSIV010000173.1, from coordinate 8,349 downwards.
ATTGTCTCTTACTCCATGTACCCTTTTGCGCGCATCCACTCGTCGTTGAACATCTTGCTGATATATTTCGCGCCGTGATCGGGCAGGATCACCACCATGAGCTGGTCATCGGCCATGTTGATGTCCTGCGCGTACCGGAGCGCGACTGAGACTATGCCGCCCGAGGAACCGCCGCCCATGATCCCCTCTTTGCGCGTCAGTTCCCGCGCGGCGAGGAAACATTCCTTGTCGCTCACCTGGTAGACATCGTCGATCACCGACAGGTCGAGTGTGGGGCAGAGGAAATCGTCGCCGATTCCTTCGACCACGTACGGGTGCGCCTCGGGCATTTTGCCCGTCTTGAAGAAGTGGTAGTAGACCGAGCCTTCCGGATCGGCGGCGATCACTTTGACTTTCGGGTTCTGCTCCTTGAGGTACTTGGCCGTCCCCGACACCGTGCCGCCGGTGCCTATCCCGCCGACGAGGATATCGATCTTCCCTTTGGTCTGGCGCCAGATTTCGGGGCCGGTGGTGCGGTAGTGGGCCTCGATATTGTCGAGGTTGAAATACTGCCCGACAAAGTATGAGTTGGGCGTCTCGGCCGCGATCCGCTTGGCGGTTTCGTAGTATGAGCGCGGGTCGGTCGGTTCGACCGCCGTGGGGCAGACATGCACCTGTGCGCCGAACGCCTTGAGGGCGTCGATCTTCTCGTTGGACATCTTATCGGGGATGGTCAGGATCGCCTTGTAGCCCATTGCCGCGGCGAACATCGCGACAGCGGCGCCGGTGTTGCCCGAGGTTGCCTCGACAATCGTGCCGCCCGGTTTGAGTTCCCCTTTGCGCTCGGCCTGCCGCAGGAGGAAAATCGCCATGCGGTCCTTGACCGATCCGGTCGGGTTGAGGAACTCGGGTTTGACGAGGATAGTCCCCTTGATGCCGCGTTCGGCGGTGAGGCGGCGGAGGCGGACTAAGGGGGTGTTGCCGACCGTTTCGGTCATATCTTCGGCGAACATGACCTCGTCGAGGATTCCCGGCTTGCGGGAGATTTGGTTGCTGCTCATCGGTTTACAATCTCTATAGGCTGAGAGTTTATTTTTCGGGCCTTAATAAGGCATAGAACACCGCCGGGGGCGGAAAGTTCATAAGCGCCGGGGTAGTATAGAGGGGTTGAGGGAACGAAGTCAAGGAAGGGGAAATCTCGCCAAGGGATCAGCAGTAAGCAGAGTCGCAGTAGAATGCGGCAGTACAGGGAGACACTTCTCGACTACCCCCTACCGCCGCGCCTTCACCATCGCCAGCACATAAAACAACGCCGCCAAGAGCACCAGCGCATTGATCCCCACCACGAACGACAACGACTCCATCACACCGCCCACCGCCGCACCAAGCAGGTTCGACCCGAACGCCTGATCTTTCGCTGCCGTCTTCCGGAACGACGTGATGAAGATGATCCCACCGAAGAAGACGGGGAGGTTGAGAAAGGCGGTCCCGAGGATCGCCCGGGGCCAGAATGAAAGGGTGTTGAACAGGCTCAGCGGCACCAGCCAGATTGCCACCAGGCTCACCAGCAGGACAGCATACACCCACCGGAGGTTCTCCACGCGATACCGGTGCACAAAGAGGTTGGCCAGCAGCACCAGCACGAGGATCCCGGTGATAATGACCGAATTGACCAGCCAGGTCGAGCCGAGCAGAAGCGAAGCCTTGCTGATATTCTGAAACTCCATGAGGAGGAAGGCCGCCCCGAGGAAGAAGAAGTGCCAGTCGAGCGCGCCCGTGCGGCGGACCACAATCCGCCCCACCCCGGCCACCATCACGCCGAGGATCGCCATGATCGACAGGTGCATATTGGGGATCCGCGCGGTGTGGAGATAGAGATAGGGCCAGTCGTCGGTGGTCGGCTTGATCGAGTCGCCTTGCAGACCCATCCGCGATCCGAACAGGGTCACGAACTGCTTCAACTGCGGATTGGCGGCAATCGCCGACTGCACTTCATCCGCGTCCCGCCCGACCACGTACATCGTCCCGCCGAAACCATATTGCCCGTGGCGGTAGGCGAGCACCTCCGGCGCATGGCCGAACACCCGCTCCAGCAGATCATACAGCCGCTGGCGGATCCAGGGCCGCCGCGCCTCGAACGCCACCGTGAGGATGCCGTCGGGCTTGAGGCGATCCCGCATGCGGCGGAGACTCTCTTCGGTATAGACATAATGATCGATTCGGGTGTTGTTGTACGACGACGACAGCGTGTGGGCATCGAGGAGCCCCACTGAGACGACATCGTAGCTCCGATCGGTCTGGTCGAGGTACGCCCGGGCGTCGTCGATAATGACATGCACCCGCGGATTATCGTACGGGCGCTCCGGATGAAACTCCCGGCCGATCGCGTAGATCCCCGGATCTATCTCCACCGCGTCCACCCGTTCCACGCCGTGGCGAAGCGCCCCGGCGGCGTCGTTGCCCGCCCCGGCGCCGAGAATAAGCACCTCGCGGGCGTCGGGTTTGAACTGGTAGGGGATATCGTACTGAGAGTACTGGCGGTCCTCGAGGGTGAACAGGGCCGGATACCGCGTGACGAACGAATCCGACAGATCCAAAAGGCCCATGTACCCGACCTCATTGACATTGAGCAGGTATCCCCGCTGTACCCCGAGGGAGCGGTGCTCCATCGGGTGGACATCGAGCTTCTGGTAGGGGGACCAGACAGTCCGGATCGGCGGTTCTCCCGCGCCGGGAATCATCAGCAGCCCGACTGCGACTACGAGCAACACCGGCGCCGCGATATAATCGAGCCGCGAGCGCTCGGCCTGTACGAGCAAGAGTGCGAGGTAGAGCCCGACAACCAGAACAAACCAGAACAAGGGCGGGCCATAGAAGAACGATATCGCCGCCAAGGCCCAGACGCCGACGATGCTGGCGAACACGTTGAGCGAGTAGGCCGCGATCGTGCGCGGGTGCGAATCCAGATCCCGTCCGAGCACCTGCCCGAGGGGGAAGACCGAGATCAGCACGGTGACAAAGATCGCCAGGACCGAGACCATTCCCAGCAGCGTCTTCCACATCATGGCTTTCTGGGTGGTCTCATACCAGATCACCGAGTCGGTGAAGGCCGACAGGAGGACCGGGACATCGCGAAACAGGTGGAGCGACTCGCCGTCGATCTTTAATGAGAGGGGGGCCTGGATCATGACGAGGATTGTCGCCAGCGCGGCCGGCGTCAGCCACAGGCGGACGGTGCGCTTCGCGAAGTACGCTCCCATCCCGATGCCGAGGAAACAGGCGAGCAGCACGAGGTTGTTGACATAGGCGAAAATGCGGGATTCGGTCGACAACCAGCGAATCAGCACCATTTCGGTGAACAGCATCAGGATGCTGACCAGCAGAAGGCTCAGGTTGAGGCGGCGAATATCCATGCGTGATCCGTTTCGAGCTGCTCCTCAGGTTGACCGTCGGAAATCGTACCGGGTCCAGTATACGGCTGCCCGGAAAATCGGCCAAGCTGAAATTGGCCGCCGCTGTTCCCGCGCCGCCTGCCCAATTGCCGCACAACTCCCAGCCGCTGTGAAACCTCGCCCGGCCGTTTCTCGTATAGTAGACCAGAACGCCGGCGTACCCGATGGTCTCGAACCCGAACCGAAAGGGGTGCCACCATGTTCAACTATGAATTGTCCGAGCAGATCGCCCTGTTCCTGTACCTCGATCCGAGGATCGGCAAGTAACCGGGCGAGCGAGTCAAATAGCCTAATTCCTCCTTTATAGGGCATGCCTGCTGCCAGGCGTGCCCTTTTATTATCTCCCTATCGTCGACATTCTTTGATCCGTGGCTTCCGGCAAATGGAGTTGTCCGGCGCCGGCGCTTACCGGGCGGGTTGCCCCGGCAGGACAGATCCTTCTCGTGCAAATCTATTATCATATGTTATGATAACGGCTTATGACGTCCCCGGCGCTGTCATACGCCGCTCCATTTTCGGGGACAGGGCGGTGAATTTATAAAGAAAAACCTCTCTGAACCGGTGTAAAAAATGTTTGCTCCGTGGGAACAGGCATACATAATTAGCCGGTTCTCGCTAGCACCCGATTAAACATGTACTGAGGGAGACTCTACAATGCGCTGTGCTGAATGTGGCGAAAAGCTCACCGGCAAGCCGATCCGCAAAGGCACCCGTGTCTTTTGCTCGATTGACTGCGCCGAGTCCGCCGCTGAGGACAGGTTTGACGAAGACGAAGACCAGAGCTTGGAAGCCGAATTCGATGATCTCGATGATGAAGACATCGAACTCGAGGCTGACACTGAGGGTCGGTTCTACGGCGACGATGACGCAGATGACCGATAGAGTGTGAACATCGTCGACGATCCGGTCGGGGGACGCCCCGGCTGCAAGTTCAGGTGCCGTTCGCTACCGACGGCGCCCTTCTTATGCCATCCAAGCTGACGCGGGCGCGGCTGTTCGCCGCTCGTGTCACCGCATTCGCATCCCCAGGGCCCTGAATACGAACGCCCACTCGTCGACTACCTCGTCGATCTGTTTGCTGAGCGGTTTCCCCTGCCCGTGGCCCGCCTTGGGTTCGATGCGCAGGAGCACCGGGCTGTCTGTCGAAGTGTCGGCTGCCTGCAGCCGGGCGGCCATCTTCCGCGCATGCAGCGGGTGGACCCGCCCGTCAGACACGCCGGCGGTCAGCAGGGTGGCCGGGTAGTTCACGCTGTCCCTGACGGTGTGATACGGTGAGTAGGCGTACAGGTACTTGAACTGCTCCGGATCCTCGCTCGATCCGTACTCCGGGATCCACAGCCGCGCCACGAGGAACTGGTGGTACCGCAGCATGTCCAGAAGCGGCACGGCCACGATTGCCGCGCCGAAGAGATCCGGCCGCTGCACGAGGACCGCCCCGGTCAGCAGGCCGCCGTTCGACCCGCCCGACATGCACAACTTGTCCGGCCGCGTGTACTTCTCCGCAATCAGGTACTCTGCCGCCGCGATGAAATCGTCGAATGAGTTCTGCCGCTTCTCGAACTTCCCGGCGTCGTGCCACTCTTCACCGTACTCGCCGCCGCCGCGGATGTTCGGCAGCGCGTACACGCCGCCCTGGTCGTACCATATCGTCATCGTTCGCGAAAACCCGGGGACCATGTTGACGTTGAACCCGCCGTAGCCGTACAGGTAGGTCGGATTGCTGCCGTCGAGCGCGAGTCCCTCCTTGTGCACGATGAACATCGAGACGGGCGTGCCGTCTTTGGAATTGTACCAGACCTGCTTGACCACGAGGTCGGAGACATCCACCCCGGCGTCAATCTGCGCCCATACCGTGGTGGTGTCGGCGGCGAAGTCGTAGCGGTAAACGGCGCCCGGCACGTTAAACGAGCTGAAGTAGTAGAACAGCTCGGCGCCATCCTCTTCACCGCTGACGCTGGAAACGGTTCCGAGCGACGGCATGGCCAGCTCCTTCATAAGCTCGCCGTCCAGCGTGTACATTTCCACCACCGAGTGGGCGTTCTTCAGGTACTCCACCACCAGCCGCCCGCCGATCACGTTTACGTCCTCGAGAATCGACTCCTTTTCGGGGATGATCTCCACCCAGTGTTCCCGCTCGACTTTGTCGTAGGTCGTTGAGAACAGGCGGTAGCGGGGCGCGTCGAGGTTGGTGAAAATGAGCAGGCGGTCGTCCAGCGGTATCAGGTTCAGCACGGCCTTGAATTCCGTGAACAGCGGCGTCGGGGTATCCGAGCCGGTCGAGCGGTCGGCGTAGTAGTAGTCGACGTCGTCCCACCCCTTCCAGGCCGCGAAGAACAGCCGCCGGCCGTCCCGCGTTATCTGCACGCTGGTCGATGCGTCCTTGGGCAGTCCTTCACCCCACACCAGCCGGTCGGTGCGCCAGTCATCCCCGAGCTTGTGGAAGTACACCCAGCGGTAGTAGTTTTCGTCGCCGGCCGGAACGGTTCCCGGCTCGGGATAGCGCGTGTAGTAGAACCCGGTGTTGTCGGGCAGCCAGGCGAGGCTCGTCCAGCGCGTGTGCGGGATCGTATCGGGCAGCATGCTCCGGTCGGCCGTGCGCATGATGTGCAGGGTCGACAACTCCGACCCTGATTGCGAGATCCCGTAAGCGATCAGCGATCCGTCCTCGGTGAGAAAGGTCCAGTCCAGGGCCGCCGTGCCGTCCTCGGAAAAGGTGTTGGGATCCAGCAGCACGGTCGGCTCACCGCGGTGGCCGCGCTGCATGTACAGGACGTAGTGGTTCTGGGAGCTGTCGCGCTTGTGGAAGATGTACAGGCTGTCGCAGACCTTGGGCGCCCCGATGCCGCCGATATGCATGAGCGACGCGATGCGCGAGCGGAGCCTGTCGGTGTCCGGGTAGCCGTCGACATACTCCCTGAGGTAGGTCCACTGGGCTTCGGTCCAAGCGGTGACGTCTTCGGCTTCGGAATCCTCCAGCCAGCGGTAGGGATCGCCGACCGCGACGCCGTGCAGCGTGTCCACGACGATGTTGACGGGTGACGGCGGCGGCGCCGCCAGTGTTGCAACTGCCCCGGGCAGCACGAGCGCTGCCGCTATCGTGAGGCTGATCCATTCTCTTGTGCCGGTTCGGCGAGCCATGATTTCCTCCTGCAGGCTGAAGGTCGCGGTTTGTATCCTGGCGGAATATATGGATTCGGAGGTCGATGCGACAGGGCTTTCGGGGTGAGCGGGAGGTGGGGCAAAAAGAAACGGGCCGGCGCGAAACCGGCCCGTGCGTATCATTCGCAGAAAGCGCAGCTTACTTCAGATGCTTGGATACGTGTTTGGTCATGTCAAACATCGAGACCTGCATCTTGCCGCCGAAGACCTTCTTCAGCTTGTCGTCGGCGTTGATCATGCGCTTGTTCTTGGCGTCCTGCAGACCGTTCTTCTTGATGTAAGCCCAGAGCTTCTTGGTCACTTCGGTCCGCGGCATCGGCTTGTTGCCGACCACTTCGGAGAGTTCCGGAGAGGGCTGCAACGGCTTCATGAACGCCGGATTTGGGGCTCGCTTAGTCGCGGTCTTTTTTTTTGCCGCTTTCTTGGTTGCCTTCTTCGCGGTCTTCTTGGCCGTTTTCTTCTTGGCCGCGGTCTTCTTGACGGGCTTCTTCGCGACTTTCTTGGTCGCTTTCTTCACGGTCTTCTTGACCGCTTTCTTCGCCGTCTTCTTCGGGGCGGCTTTCTTCTTGAGCGGCTTCTTCGCGGCCGGAGCCTTCTTCGCAGACTTCTTCGGCGCGGCCTTCTTGGTGGCCTTCTTCACGGTCTTCTTGGCGGCCTTTTTGACCGGCTTCTTAGCCGCCTTCTTCGCGGTGGCTTTCTTCTTGGCTACTGCCATTGGTTGCTCCTTTAGCATTTGGTGGTTTCTAAAACGGTGGTTCTTGTCACTCTATGCGCGTTGGTTGCTTTCTTTTTCAAGGGACCTCGCGTGTCGTCAGCATCGCTTTCGCGAGGCGCCACTATCACTTCCGCACAAACATACATTTTTTTGAAAAATTTTTGCAAGGAAAAAGTGCAGTTTTATATCCGGTTGGCAAATTTTTTTTCGTCGTCGCACGCGCGACATTTGCACTCGGAACGCGGTTTCATCGCGATGATCATGCTCGACGCAACACCAGCAGCGGGACTTCCTGCGGACAACCGAGGCGGAACGGGAACCAGTGTCCCATGCCCGAGGTCGTGTACAACTGGGCGCCCTCTCGCTCATAGTGCCCCCACAAGTAGCGATCCGGCCACACCGGCTCGAACACCGAGCGCCCCATGATTCCGATCTGTCCGCCGTGCGTATGCCCCGAGAGCGTGAGTTCGACTCCCCGCGTGGCGGCGTAGTCGAAGGCATCCGGACGGTGGCTCATCAGGATGATCGTATCGGTCGCCCCCGCGCCGTCGAGTGCGATATCGACTGTCCGCTCGTAGAACGCGTGGTCCTTGGCGCCCATCGATCGCGGATCATCGATCCCCGCAATATAGAGGCTGTGGCCGTTGACCGGGATGCGCTGCCCCTGGTTGATGAACAGCGGAATCGGGGAGCGGTCGAAAATTCGCCGCACGTCATCCACTCCCCGGAAGTACTCGTGGTTGCCGAGGCAGGCGAATGTGCCCAGCGGGGCGCGCAACCCGTGAATCAGTTCAATCGCTCCCGGCAGCATCTCCAGGTCGTCGGCGATATCGCCGGTTACGAGCACCAGATCCGGTTGCTCCGCCTCGGCCATTTTCACCACTTCTTCGAGATCCTCGAGCGTGACATAGTGCCGGAGGTGCAGATCCGACAGCTGGAGAATCCGGATTCCGTCGAGCGATGCGGGCAGTCCCTTGATCGTCACGTCGCGCCGTGGCATTGTGACGCCCGCAAACGCCCGGGCCACCCCTCCCGCAGCCATGG
>JBGSIV010000172.1:0-15147 GCA_041742355.1 Candidatus Zixiibacteriota bacterium | reverse complement strand
GCAGCCGCGGCTGTACGCCGGACAGAGCGCATTGCACCCAGCCTGCGTCACCGGCCCGAGGCACGGCGTGCCGTCGGCCACCATCACGCACACGTTGCCGCGGCGTTTGCACTCCATGCAGACCGAGTAGGGCGGGACATTCGGCTTGCGCCCCGCCAGGAGCGCGTTCACCACCTCGAGCAGCTGGTACTTGTTGATCGGGCACCCGCGCAGCTCGAAATCCACGAACACGTGGTCCGCGATCGGCGTCGATTTCCCCAGCGTCTCAATGTACTCCGGGTGGGCGTAAACGGTGTTGACGTACTGCTTGACATCGCCGAAATTCCGCAGCGCCTGGATCCCGCCGGCCGTCGCGCACGCCCCGATCGTCATCAGGTACTTAGACGCCCGGCGCACCTTGTGAATCCGCTCGGCATCGTGCGGCGTCGTGATTGAACCCTCCACCAGCGAAAGGTCGTACGGCCCCGCCACGATCGCCCGCGAGGCTTCCGGGAAGTTCGCGATCTCCACCGCGTCGGTTACCGCCAGCAGCTCGTCCTCGCAGTCGAGGAGACTCAACTGGCACCCGTCGCACGAGGCAAACTTCCATACCGCCAGTTTCGGTTTGCGTATCTTCGCCATCTTATATCTCCCGCTTCGTGAAGAGCGGTTTGATCAGGTCGAGGCGGAACACCGGGCCGTCCTTGCACACGAACAGCGGGCCCATCTGGCAGTGGCCGCACAGGCCGATTCCGCACTTCATGTTCCGCTCCATCGACACGTATATCTGCTCGTCCTGGACGCCGCGCTTGGCCAGCGCCAGCGCCGTAAAGCGCATCATGATCTCCGGGCCGCACACCATCGCCACCGTGTTCACCGGGTCGAACGGGGCCTTCGGGATCAGGTTTGTCACCACCCCGACATTTCCCATCCAGTCTCCCGCGCCTCGGTCGACCGTGATGTGCACCTCGATATCAAAACGGCTCCGCCACTTCTCCAGCATCTTCCAGTAGAGGATATCCATGGGCGTCCGCGCCCCGTAGAGCAGGACGACTTTTCCGTACTGCGCCCGGTTGTTCAGCAGGTGGTAGATTACCGGCCGCAGCGGCGCGAGGCCGATACCGCCGCACACCACCACCACATCCTTGCCGACTCCTTCCGCCACCGGCCAGGCCGTTCCATACGGCCCGCGCACGCCGACCGCGTCTCCGGTCTTGAGCTTCTGCATCCGCTTCGTTACCGTCCCAACCGCCCGCGTCGTGTGAACCAGCGTCTTCGGCTTGGCCGGATCGCCGGATATCGAAATCGGCACCTCGCCCACGCCGTACACGTACAGCATGTTGAACTGACCGGGCAGGAAATGGAACCCGGCGTGCGGGTCTTCCGGCGTCAGTTCTACTGAAAACGTGTCGTACGTTTCCGTGAGCACCCGCTGTATCCGGTACGGGCGCACGGCCATCGCGTCGCACGTGCACGTATGCTCCGCCGCTGCTTTTGTCTTAGTGGTCGCCATATACTTCCAGCATTTGAAGCCGCGTCGCATCGAGGCAATCGGCCATAACCGACGCGAACTTCTTCATAATTTCATATCCCAGCACGGGGTCCTTGTCGAATTTCTCGCGCAGGCACTTGCCATCGAACCCGATCAGCCGAGTCGTCTCGCAAATCCGCGCATCGAAGTGGAACCGGTACGGCGGCAGGAGCCACGACCAGCCCACCAGATCACCCTCGCCGAGCGTCTGAATGCTGATCGCCCCGCGGTGCGGGATGTGCGACTCGATCATGAGGCGGCCCTGGCGGATCAGGTAGAACTTGTCGGCCGGCTCCCCTTCGCGAAACAGGAACTCCCCTTCCTTGCACACGACATTTGCCGCGCACCCGACTATCAGCCGGATATGTTCCGGCGGCAGGCCCTTCACAAAGGGATGGTCGGTGATAATGCGTTCCAGGTTTTCCATTCTTTCCTCCGCTGACTACGCTTCCACTCGGGCGATCTGAGTTTTGCCCGCAAAGGTCGCGGCTTCCGCCGTTATATCGATACCGACCGGGCACCACGTAATGCAGCGCCCGCACCCGACACACCCCGACATTCCGAACTGGTCCTGCCAAGACGCCAGCTTGTGCATCATCCACTGGCGGTACCGCGCCGCCGCCGAGGGCCGGATGCTCCCGCCATGGATATAGGAGAAATCGACCGTGAAACACGAGTCCCACCGGCGGACACGTTCGGCGGTCGCTCCGCCCAGCGAGGTCCAATCCTCGACCGTCGTGCAGAAACAGGTCGGGCATACCAACGTGCAGTTGCCGCAGGTCAGACACCGCGCCGCGATCTCCTCCCAATGCGGGTGCTCCACGACTTTGTACATTCGATCCTTGAGCCCGTCGGTGTTAAGCTCACGGCCCATCTGGCCGGTTACGCGGTCGATCGCCGCCGTCGCTGTCGCCAGATCGTCGCCGCTGCAGCTTTGCGTCGGCAACTGCTCCAGCAGCTTCGCGCCCGCCTTCGACCCTGGCTCGGCGATAAATATGTGCCGGCCATTGCCGACCAGCTCTGTCAATACCAGGTCGTACCCGCTCGCGGCTTTCGGCCCGGTGCCCATCGACGAGCAGAAACAGGTTCCGCCCGCCCGGGTGCAGTTCACCGCGACGACGAACACGTTCTGCCGCATCCGGCGGTAAATCGAGTCCTCGTACGGCCCGGCGGTCAGCACCTTGTCGTGAATGTCGAGCGCGGCCAGGTCGCAGGCCCGGACGCCGATCAGCGCCCGCTTCTGCCCGTGCTCGGCTGACTCTTCGACTGCAAAGCTCTTGCCGTCCCTGGTCGCCGTCCACAGGGTGACTTTCGGCAGGTGAAAATACTTCTTCCACGACTGCGGCCCCACCACGTGCCCGAAACAGGTCGGAGCACCCGCATCGGTCAGGCGGTAGTTGCCGCCGTCCTGCTGGTCGACGACGCCGATCGGTAAATCCTCGACCGTCCCGATTTCATCGAGGACGACCGCGTTGTTCCGGACGGTCGGACCCAGCAACTGGTGTCCCGACTTCGAAAGCGCATCGAAAAGAGCCTGGAGGTTGTCCCGCTCGATGACGCGCGGCTGATAAGTTTTTTCCATCTTTGTCAACATTGTGATTTTTTTCACATTTTATACGTCGATAATGTATGACAGGATCGGTATCTGTCAAGGGAAAAATGGCCCTACCGGGATCCGAAAAAAGAGTATTTGGTCAGCATTGATCGCCCCTATTTTTATCCGGTTATCCCTGCGCCTCCGGGACACGTCGCGCAAGGCAGGGACAACTGATTGCTATTCAATATAGTACCAATATTCGAACAATTCCGGCACCGTAATCGGCCTGGCTTTTGGGTTTATTATCGGCACAAAACAGAACAAATTCACCCTCCTAATACCAAGCCCCCTTCGCATAACAAGTACGTGGAAAAGTGAAAAAAATCACCATCCTTGCTCCTATTTCCCGCAAGCTCCTGTGGGGAACCTGGATAGAATCACTCCAAAAAGAGAGCCCCCGGTTTTCCAACCGGGGGCTCCCTGTAACCCGCTTCGGACGCTGCCGCCCATCGACTACAATGCGGCCATTCTCCCGTGGATTCGGCGCGGCTCGATCTGCACGAGGCGACGTTTGATCCGGGCTGCGAACGACGCTGCCTGACGACCCGCGTACTGCAGAAACAGCCGGTACGCCCGCGCCTCTTCCAGCCGGTAGCCCAGCGCGGCACATGTTATCGCTTTGTAGAAGTACGCCTCTGCGTACGCCGGATTCAGCTCAACCGCCCGGTTGAAATCGCACACCGCCGCCATCAACTCGCCGTTCTGACGGTGCGCGTTCCCGCGACAGTAGTACAACGCGGCGTCTTTCGGACGTTCCCGCAACTGCAGCGTGCACCGGACAATCTCTTCATCCCTCGCCTGCCGGCGGGCCATCGCGGCCCGGCTGCTTTCGAACCGATCGCCATCCATCTTTCACACCCTTTGGCTGCTAGCTTTCCTCTGTACCGACTATCGGCACATCTCCTACCCATAACAACCGCCGGGCTGTTAGCCGCGTGCTAAAATCTCATGGAATTCTTCTCACGCCGTCAGATTTCTTTCGCTTGCCGCTATCTCTGCTCTTCCGGCTATCGCTGACGGTTCACCCAGGCTCTCATCCGGCTCTCCAGGGTCGACAGCGGCACGCACCCGTACGCGAGGATCTCATCGTGGAAGGCCCGGATATCAAACCGGTCGGCCAGCGCCTGCTCGGCGAGCTTCCGCAGCTCCTTGATTTTCAGTTCCCCGATCTTGTACGAAAGCGCCTGCCCCGGCCAGACGATGTACCGGTCGATCTCCACCGTGACATCGTGTTCCGTCTTGCTCGAGTTCTGCATGAAGAAATCGATTGCCTGGCGCCGCGTCCACCCCTTCGAGTGAATTCCCGGATCCACGACCAATCGGATCGCCCGCCACATCTCGTAGGTCAGCTGGCCGAATTTGCTGTACGGGTCGGCGTAGAACCCCATTTCCTCCCCGAGGCTCTCGGCGTAGAGCGCCCATCCCTCGCCGTAGGCCGTAATCCACCCCTGCCGCCGGAAATCGGGAAGGTCCGTCAGCTCCTGCATCAGGCCGATATGCAGGTGGTGCCCCGGCACCGCCTCATGCAGCGTCAGCGCCTCCATCTCCCACTTCGGCCGCGCTTTGAGGTTGTAGGTGTTCGCGTAGAAATACCCCGGCCGCCCCGCCACGAACGACCCGGGCTGGTAGTACGCCGTCGTCTGAGATTTCTCGGCGTACGACGGAATCGGTATCACCCCGTACGGCGTCTGCGGCAGCCGCCCGAACAGCCGCGCCAGCTCCGGATCAACCCGCTTCGCGATATCCCGGTAGGTGATCAGCAGTTCACTCGCCGTCGTGCAGAAGAACCGCTCGTCGGTCCGTAGGAATTCGCAGAATGCCGCGAAATCCCCCGTGAACCCGCTCTCCTTGATGACTCGATCCATTTCCCCCCGAATTCGCTTCACCTCGCTCATGCCGATCTCGAACACCTGGTCCGGCGTCAGATCGGTCGTCGTGTTGTACGCCACGTGGTACTTGTACCACTCCTCCCCGTCCGGCAATTCCTTCCAGGACACGCCTTCGCGGCAGCCCGGCAAGTAGCTTTCCACCATGAATCGATGCAACTGCCCGAACGCCGGGCACACCCGCTCCCGGTACAGCGCGATCGCCTGTCTGGTGACCGCCTCCCGCTCCTGCGTCCCCAGCCCCCGCGGTAACTGCTCCAGCCACGCCAGCAGGGGCGCCGCCATGGGATCATCGGGCATCTGGTTTTTCACCTGCTGCGGCACTTCGGTCATCGTGACCCGGGGCTGCACTACCTTTTCCCGAAGGCCCCGCTCCAGGAGCGCGATCGTTTGTTCGACCAGCGCCGGCAGGCTTTCCAATCTCGCCAGGACGTCGTCCCGCTGCCCCGAAGTCCGGACCGGCATGAGCCCGACAATCTGCGCCGCTTCCTGCTGCACGCCGTGCATCTGGCTTACCTGCAGCAGTTCGCCCTTGAAGCGGTTCGCCCGCTCCTCCTGATCCTGGTTCCACCCGAGGAGATCGTAGCTCAGGCGATCATTCTCACCCAGACCCTCCCGCCGGATCGTATCGAGGACGTCCTTGATTCGCCCCGGCGCTTTCCGGCGCTTCGCGACCGCCCCTTCCGACAGATCTGTCCACCGGTCGTGGTGCCGCGGATAGCCGCTTGCCGTTGCTCCTTCCGGACGATCCGCCATCGACCAGCCCCACTGCGCCTTGATCAAGCGTCCCAGCCGCGCCGCCTCATCCTCTATCCCCGCGCTTTCGATTATGCTCTGACACTGCCGTTCCAGTTCTTCGTACGTCATGTCCGTTCATCCTCTCGTCGTCTTTCACGCCCGCGGCGTGGAGTATTTCTCATTGGCGGCAATATACTTCCCCTGCCCCCGCCGCACAACCGCTCGGCCTGTCATCAGACAGGGCGAACGAGGGAGGGCTGATTCAACTTCGACCCTGAACAGGGGAAACGCTGATAGGGGTGCGAGCGACAGCCTGGAATTCGCCGGGGAGGGCCGGATGGTCTTCTCTCCTTGCTTTCAGACGTGCGGCCTCGATAATGGCTCAGATTGCGGCGCAGACAACCTCATCACGGCGAAAGCGGGGCTGACGTCTTCTCGGGGGGAAGTCGTACCTCTTCCGGCTGCACCGGGCACGACAGCAACGGCCCCGTCCCCCGGTATAAATGCCCCACCATCACCACAACATCGGCTATCGTGAACGTTCCTGATCCGTCGAGATCCGCTTCGGCGTAGCATGGCAAGGTCCTTGATTCCGAAGTGAAGTACCGCACCAGATCGACCAAGTCGGAGATGTTCGGCGTACCGTAGCCGTTTCCATCGTAGTTCACATCCCCGGTCCTGTCCACGCAGCACGGCAGGCCCGAATCGTAGACGATGATGGTGCGCACAATACTCACTGCCACCGGATATGGCGGGAATCTGTCGGCGGCCCGGAATCGCAGGTAGTAAAACCCCGGATCACCACAGTCGCCCGACTGGAGCCGGTTCGGCACAAACGTAAGCACGCCTATCCCGTTGCCCGAATCTACGAACCTCATGTTTCTCGCCAGCGAATCCGTGCCGTCGAGCGCCGCCGAGAGGATCGGCACCGTTGAGTCCGGATCAATCGCATAGATCTTCACGATGGCGGTGTCTTCTTCGTTGATCGTATTGTCACCCGGCAACACCACCACCCACGGCGACCGGTTGAGCTTCGCAACCGAGAAGTCAACTGTGACCTGCCGGTGCAGATCTCCGTTCGTGGCCGTGAACGTGACCGAATAATCGCCGACCGAACCTTCCGGCGGGCGATACCGGAACGTCATCCGATCGCTGAGGGTCGTCCCGGGAACTGGCTCAAAGGTGGCTCCCGGCGGCAGCGGCGTCGTGCTCAACTCCGGACGGTCCCCTATCTGGGTCGTTGCCCGCACTTCGAATACGACGGTGTCCAGTTCATACAGGGCAAATGGCCCCGGCCCGTTCGACAGGGCTATCGCCGGCACCTCGGTTCCGCTGTTGTGGTTCAGCACTTTGATTGTCTTCCGATTTGATTCTCGGACCACCGCGGGATCCGCCCCGTCACGGATGGTAAAGCTAACCACGTACCATGTCGGGTGGGTATTTCCCTGCGTGTAATCCGGGGCGAAGAGCAGGGCGCCGGTTCCGTCACCGTGGTCGATATACCGCATGTTGGTGGCCAGCGTATCCCGCCCGTACAAGTGCGCTTCGACCGTGGTCACCGTGCCGTCCTGATCCGCGGTGGAAATCGGGACGGTCAGCGTATCCGCCTCCGCGATTGTCGCTGTCGTCGTGTCCAGTGTCCACGTCGGAAGCTGATTGGCATCGAGCACATCCACCCGCAGCAGCAACGTGTCGGTCAGCGTCGAATCCTCGCCATCGGTCAACACCAAGACAAAGTCGTGGACTCCCGTATCCCCGACTTCCGGCTGCCAAGAGAAGTACACCGAACTGGACGGCGGCGTACCCACCGTCGCCGATGCAGACGTCGGCGTTACCGACACCGTTGGCGTGGTTCCCTCGGGATCTACAAAGGGCAGGGTACCCTGCAGCGGGTTTCCTTCCCACACCCTTGCCGACACAATGGGACCATCCTGCCAGTACGGGTAGCGATTTGCTCCAGGCGGAACCGCCAGCAATCGCACTTCCCGGGAAACGCTCGTGCCGCCGCCAAAGGCGGCGAAGGTAAAGACTGTCGGAGTATCGTACACCATGGCGAATTTGCCGGCGTGACTCGTGCTCGGATGCATGCCGATTCCGGGGGTGATTACGATGCTGTCCGTACTGCACGTATTCCAGAAGACCGAGATCGAATCCCCCTGTCGGACCGACCTCGGATAAAATTGCAGATCGGTGATCAGCGGTTCCGATCCACGGCATTCGTCGGGATGGAACCTCGACACATCCGGGCGCGGAAATCCCTCGTTTGTTCCCGTCACACCGTCGGAACGCTCCATGAACTGCGTCCCTTGGCAATGCGCTGTCGAGTCGGGCCGATTGCTCGTTGAGTCCACGACATAGAACGTGCGCCGGGGAAACGTGAGCAGTGTGGGGTAGCTGAGGGACCAGGCGGCCGGCTGCACCACGAGAGGTATCCGGAGAATCACCCCGCTCCCGGCGGGGATCGTGTCGTCGGCCGGCCCCTGCGGCAGGAACGCCACCCGCAGCGCCCCCGAGTCCTCAGGCTCCGCCGACCGTTGCGCCCACAGGAACTCCGAACCCGCGAACCGCCCGGCGGCCTCGACCACCAGGCGCCCGCTCCCGTCGTTCAGCGCGATCGGTGCGAGGATCGTGGTGTCAAACCGGATTGTCAGGATAAACGCCAGCAACGTGGAATCCGTAATCACCCACACCGGGGCCCAGACAGTGTCTCCCGGCAATCCGCTCAGGCTCTGGATTCCGATCTGATCATTGCTCCATGGGATTGATTGGCAGCTTTGCCCCTTGACCCGTGTCCCAATCCCGCTGACTGCCAGTACGATGAGAATACAATACGTGGCGGCGGTTCGCATCGAGCCCTCCGTTGCGATGAGTAGAGTCTTGTTTGTCGGTCAGTTCTATCGCGGGAACATTGGACTCATTTGCACCGACATGTCAGAGGGTGGAGAACGTCGTCCGGAGGCGGCTGCGCAGCCCGATTGTCCGCCCCACATCCGACCCGATCATTGAGATACCCCGCCGGGCCGTGGACATACTATTACATAATAACCCGCCCATCTGATTCTGTCAATCCGATTCCATGAGCCTCTCGGTCGCCCCGCTCCTTCCTGCAAGCGGCCAAACCCCGCAGGCGCCTCTTCTCCCAGGGTATCGATATTAGGAGGGAGTCCCGGCCAAAGGCGTACCAACCTCTGGATTCCGTTCCCTTCCACGAAACCAAACCCCTCTTGACGCTGTTGTTATTCCTAATGACGGATATCTCCATCAAGTCACCCCTCTGGACACCCTCCCCTGAGCGCGTTGCCCAGAGCAACCTCACGCGCTTCATGGGCCGCTTCGGCGAAAGCGCCGGGCAGCGCTTCGGCTCCTACGATGATCTCTGGCAGTACTCGGTCGATCATATCGAGGACTTTTGGCGCGCCGTCTGGGATGCCTCGGGGATTATCCACTCGCAGCCATATGACTGCGTTGTGGAAGGCGCTGAGATCCACAGAACCACCTGGTTTCCCGGCGCCCGCTTGAATTTCGCCGAGAACCTCCTGCGATTCCGCGACAACCACACCGCCATCATCGCCGAAGCCGAAACCGGCGTCATCGCCTCCCCGACCTACGCCGAACTCCACGACCAGGTGGCCCGCTGCGCCCATGGGCTGCGCGCCCTCGGCGTCCGCGAGGGGGACCGCGTTGCCGCCTTCATCCCGAACATCCCCGAGGCCGTGATCGCCATGCTTGCCACCACCAGCCTCGGCGCGATCTGGTCGTCGTGCTCCCCCGACTTCGGCCTGCAGGGTGTCCTGGACCGCTTCGGCCAAATAGAACCCAAGGTCCTTTTCACCGCTGACAGCTACCATTACAACGGCCATCGTATCGACTGCCTCGATAAAGTCGCCCACATCGCCAGGAGTATCCCCGCGATCGAACACATTGTTGTAGTCAGTAGGTCGGATTCCGAGGAGCGAACCTCCGGGAGAGCCGACAACAAAACAGGCCAGTTAGGCTCCCTGGAGCCTGACTCCCTTCAAGCCGAGTTCCCCGACCGTCAGCCTTCGACTACGCTCAGGATGACGGGCGATGCATCCACCCTGCCCTGGGCCTCTCTGCTGAACAATACCGCCACCGAAATCGAATTCGCCCAGCTTCCCTTTGACCACCCCGTCTACATCATGTACTCCTCCGGCACCACCGGCGTCCCGAAATGCATGGTCCACGGCGCGGGCGGCACACTCCTCCAGCACTACAAGGAGCACGCCCTCCACACCGACCTTCGTCGCGACGACGTCATCACCTACTACACGACCTGCGGCTGGATGATGTGGAACTGGCTCGTCAGCGCCCTGCAAATCGGCGCCACCATGTACATTTACGACGGCTCGCCGTCGCACCCCACGCTCGACCGTCTGTGGAGAGCTGTCGAGCGGCACAAAATCACTGTCTTCGGCACCAGTCCCAAGTTCCTCAGCGCTTGTGAGACACCCGGCCTGACCCCGAGGACCAAATTCGACCTGTCGTCCCTGCGCACCATTCTTTCGACCGGCTCCCCGCTCTCCGAGAAGAATTTCGCCTGGGTCTACCAGAACATCGGAGCCGACCTCCAACTCGCCTCCATCTCCGGCGGCACCGACATCATCTCCTGCTTCATGCTCGGCTGCCCCATTCTCCCCGTTTACCCCGGCGAGATCCAGTGCCGCGGCCTGGGGATGAAAGTCGCCACTTTTGATGACTCCGGCCGCTCCGTGACCGGTCAGGTCGGCGAACTGGTCTGCACCGAACGCTTCCCCTCCCGCCCGGTTTTCTTCTGGAACGATCCCGACGGCCGCAAATACCACGACGCCTATTTCGACCACTATCCCGGGGTCTGGCGGCACGGCGATTACATTGAGATTACCGAAACTGGCGGGATCATTGTCTACGGCCGCTCCGATGCCACCCTTAACCCCGGCGGCGTCAGGATCGGTACGGCTGAAATCTACACCCCGGTCGAGGCTCTCCCCGAGATTGTCGATTCCATCGTCGTCGGCCAGCAGTGGCGAAACGACGTCCGGATCATCCTGTTCGTCCAGCTCGCCCCGGGCCTCACGCTCACCGACAGCCTGAAGGAGAAGATCCGCGCCGCCATCCGCAGCCGGCAGACTCCCCGCCATGTCCCGGCCAAGATCATTGCGGTCGACCGCATCCCGCACACGATCAACGGCAAGAAGGTGGAGCTGGCCGTCACCCGGGTGATCCACGGCAAGGACGTGCCCAACCGCGACGCCCTGGCGGACCCGTCGGCCCTCGACCCGTTCCGGGATCTGGCCGAACTTCGGGAGGCCTGACGCCGGTTCCTCTTGCGCCCGGCGGCCCGCCGCTGTATATATGAGATATGGACTTACTGGGTAGATTTAGTACATAACGCAAATTCGCGCGCGAAACGAAAGGACTTCTGACCATGTCGCAGGACGGAAAATCCGGGCTCTCCGCCCCAACGGCGACCGGCGCCGGCCACACCACGGTCGCGTACCTGGACAACCCCATCATTGCCGGCCTCCCGGACCACCTCAAGCAGTTCATTGTCGACCAGAACTACCCCGCCTACACGCCGGTCAACCACGCGGTCTGGCGCTATGTCATGCGTCAGAACTTCGCTTTCCTCAAGAATAATGCCCACAGCGCGTATGTCGACGGCCTCCGCCGCACCGGCATCAGCATCGAAAAGATCCCCAGCATCGAGGAGATGAACGAGATTCTCGGGACCATCGGCTGGGCCGCCGTCCCGGTCGACGGCTTCATTCCCCCGGCCGCTTTCATGGAATTCCAGGCCTACCGCGTGCTCGTGATCGCCGCCGACATGCGTCAGATTAACCACATTGAATATACCCCGGCCCCCGACATCATCCACGAGGCGGCCGGCCACGCCCCAATTATCGCCGACCCCGAATACGCCGAGTACCTCCGTCGCATCGGCTATGTCGGCAGTAAGGCCATGTCCTCCAAGAAGGACTTCGAGCTGTACGAGGCCATCCGCCACCTCTCCATCCTCAAGGAGATGGACGACGCCGACCCGGCCGAAGTTGCGGAGTCCGAAAGAGATGTCGAATACAAGCAGGCCAACCTCGGCGAACCGTCCGAAATGGCCCGCCTTTCCCGTCTCCATTGGTGGACAGTCGAGTACGGGCTCATCGGGACTCTGGATGATCCGAAAATCTACGGCGCCGGCCTGCTTTCTTCGATCGGCGAGTCAGCCTCCTGCCTGACCGCGGCAGTCAAAAAGATCCCGTACAACCTCGACACGCAGAACTACGCGTTCGATATCACGACCAAGCAGCCCCACCTCTTCGTCACTCCCGACTTCGCCCATCTGAACACCGTGCTCGAGCAGTTTGCC
Source organism: Candidatus Zixiibacteriota bacterium (assembly GCA_041742355.1). Lineage (GTDB taxonomy): Bacteria > Zixibacteria > MSB-5A5 > GN15 > FEB-12 > JAGNLV01. The sequence continues at coordinate 3,055 of JBGSIV010000172.1, read as the reverse complement.
GAGGAGATGGCTTTCCGGATCGGCGGCGTCGAGGGCCTCGCCAAAGCTATCGAGTGCGAAAACGTCTCGACTGTCCAGTACAGCTCCGGCCTCCAGGTGTCGGGCGTTTTCACCGCCTGCCACGCCCTCTCAGACGCCCGCCAGCCCTACTATCTCAAGACCTCCGGCCGCAGCGCTCTCGCGATCGACGATAAGCAGCTCCTCGGCCATGGTCCCGATTACCATGCCGACGGTTTCGGATCTCCGGTCGGCAAGCTCAGAGGCGAGACTACCCCTCTTGAGAAGATGTCCGACGGCGACTTTTCGGACCGCGGTATCAACCGGGGCAAGACGGTCACCCTGACTTTCGACAGCGGCGTGACCGTAACTGGCCGCCTCGAGCGCACCCTGCGCCACAACGGCGCCCTGGTCCTCATGACCTTCGCCGACTGCACCGTTGCCCGCGGCGGCGAAACCCTGTTCCGTCCCGAGTGGGGGCTGTACGACATGGCTGTCGGCGAAGCGATCACTTCGGTGTTTGCCGGCGCGGCCGACAAATCCGCCTACCAGCAGCCTTCGCTCGTTCCCCGCGAGCGGACGGTGAAAGCCGCGTACAGCGATCAGACCCGGCGCCTGTTCGACCTCTACCGCAAAGTCCGTGATATCCGCGAGGGGCGCGCCGATTCCAGCGCCCTGCGCAACATCTGGTCCCATGTCAAGGCCGATTACCCGCACGAGTGGCTTCTGCCGCTGGAGATCCTCGAGCTATCGCTGACCCGCGGGGTTTGCCCGGAACTGCAACCCGAGATCCGCAGTTACCTGGAGAAAAAGGCACAGTCCGACGCGGCGTTGACCAAGCTGATCCGCGATGGCCTCGCCCTCCTGCCGTCGGCCGACAAGAAGAATTGAGTATGAACCATGGCTGAAAATCTCTCGTCCAAACACTGCGTCCCCTGCGAAGGGGGCATCGACCCGATGACCCGTGCTGATTTCGAAGTCTACCTCGAACAGGTCGACAAGTGGCGCATCATCGAGAACGACACGAAACTCGAACGCGATTTCCAGTTCAAGGATTTCGTCGAGGCGATGAAGTTCGTCAACAAGTGCGCTGAGATCGCCGAGGAGGAGGGCCACCATCCGGACATCTACATCCACGGATGGAATAAGGTCCGCATTACCCTCTGGACCCATGCGATCGGCGGTCTGTCGATCAACGACTTCATCGTCGCCACGCGGGTCGACCGCATCCAGCTATAGCCCTCAGTCGAGCCAGATGAACGACGCCGGTTGCGATCGCGACCGGCGTTGTCCCGTATCGGCCCCCTGTCCCGCACAAGAATCCGCTTGAATCCCCTCGGCCGCCTTATTACCATTTGCTGCGCGGCCGCATGTTGCGGTCTGCCAGAGACAGATTTTACGCCTTAACAGCTATAGTCCGGAGTCTGTATGAAACGCCTCACCACTATTTCACTGGCGCTGTTGCTCGGCGCCGCCCTCATGTTCACGCCGTCACCTTCGTTGGCGCAGTTCGGCAAGCTCAAAGACAAAGCCAAGAAGGAACTCGAGAAAAAGGCCGAGAAGGAAGCCGACAAGGCGCTTTCCGGCGAGAAGTCTTCCGAGAACACCGAGGCAGAATCCGCCGAGGCCCAGCCGGCGGCCGAAAACGGGGAGAATGCCCCTGCCGAAGACACGGCCGCCCGCAAGGACGATTTCTCGCTCTACACCAAGTTCGATTTTGTGCCCGGCAACAAGGTGCTGTACTACGACGATCTCGCCGGCGAGGAAATGGCCGAGTTCCCGTCCCGGTGGGATCTCCACGAGGGCGTGTTCGAAATCGCTCGACTCGGCGATTCCCCCTGGATCATGGCTTCCACCAACGGCACCATAGGGCCGAAACTCAACCTCTCCGAACTGCCCGACCGGTACACTATTGAGTATGAGTTCGTCAACCGGAACGAGATGCCCCACAATCTGTACTTCACGACCGAACTGCAGTTCCTCGACTCGACCGGCGAAAAGTCGGCGGCCCTGAACCTGACTTTCAATGATAGGGCGTATTTCTACCTGAGAGATGCCCAGGGGGGCTTCCCCAATGTCGCCGACATCTCCCTCTCCAGGCCGTTCGCGAAGGACATTCACAACATCCGCGTCATGGTCACGGCGAAGTCGATCAAAATGTATGTCGATGAACAGCGTGTCGTCAATTCGCCCAGGCCCGATTACTTCAACCCGTCAAGCCTCCGCGTCCAGTTCCATGCCAGCGACGACGACTGGATCAAGCAGAAGATGTTCATCCGCAACTTCCGCCTCGCCGAGGGGGGCAAGACCATGAAAGAGCAGCTCGATGAAACCGGCAAGATCATCACCCACGGCATCTACTTCGACTCCGGATCCGACATCATCAAGGGCGAATCGTACAAGACTCTCGCGGACATCGGCCAGCTCCTGACGGATAGTCCCGCGCTGCGGGTCTCTATCGAGGGGCACACCGATTCCGATGGCGCGGATGACGCCAACCAGGATCTCTCGAAGCGGCGGGCCGAGGCGGTGCGGACCTGGCTGATCACCACGTACAAGGTCGATTCCGGCCGCCTCGAGTCCAATGGCTGGGGCGAGGCGAAGCCGGTCGACACCAACGATTCGGCCGAGGGCAAGGCCAACAACCGCCGCGTGGAACTGGTCAAGCTCTGAGCCCTGTGGGGCACGGGCCTTTTTGGTTGCCGCAGGGTCTTGCGCTCTCCCACGCTACGCTCGGGGTCGCGCAAGACCCTGCGGAACGGGGGACCTCCGGGGTGGAGACAAGCCCCGCCCCTTTGCGGGGGGCGGGAATGGGTTCGTTTCAGCATTTTCAGTCGGGTTTCTCGGGGCTTACGCCCCTCGGAACACCGACCTACGTTTGGGTTCGATTTGGCGTGTTCTCCTTCGCATTCGATTTCCCCTCTGGCTCGGTAGCCGAGAGGAACCCACCATGAATGGTGGGCCACAGGAGAGGGCACAGGAGATTGGGTTCGTTTGATACGCGGCCGATGTGGACATCGGCCGCGCACCTACGGAGTTTATTTGCGACCGCTCGGGG
>JBGSIV010000171.1:0-21623 GCA_041742355.1 Candidatus Zixiibacteriota bacterium | reverse complement strand
CCTCGTAGCTACTGGAGAGCGATTGGACGAAGATCTCACGGGTCTCCAGGATAAGTGTATCTCCACCTGGGACAACTTGGCGGAGTCTCAAGTCTGCGCTGGCATCGAGAAGTCCTCGATTTTCAATCAGGAGGCTCAGATTGGCTGGGGATCCGATCGGTACGCAGTTGCTGTCGGAAGGCGGATTGCCGGAGAGCGACATCGCCAAATCGGCAATATCCCCGATGACCATCGCCCTAGTGGCTTCGTTGTTGTCCTCGGTAGTTTCTCTAACGGCCTCCCGCGGATCAACAATCACATGAGCCACATGCAACGGAGTGGGCAGATTGACCGCCTCCCACGGGATCGGCGCCGCTACCGTGATGTGATCGTTTTGTCCACCTTTGCCCGACAGGCCAGCGACTAAGATGTCGCTCCCCAGCGGCTGTTCATCGACAAGGAAGCGAACGCCAAACTCAAAAGCGGAGTCAGGACCGAGGTTGTAGATCGTGGCGTTGACATATACATACTCGCCGACCTCCGGGTGAACGTTGGATATGTCGACGAACTCGGCGCGTGTATGGAGGTCGACCTGTCGAACCGTATCGATGCCGATTACGCCAAGCGGGTGAACGGAGATGTCGGGGGCTCCGCATTGGACGATCGATCCGTCTCCGTCAACCCGGATGACTATGTCGTGCAGCCCCTCTTGATTGTTGGACACATAGACGTGGCTAGTCTGGCAGGTGACTGTCCCCCCGTGGCCCGGCAAGGAGCCGAGGGAGACGGTGCCAACCACAGTCGTATCGCCGACAAAGACATCTGCGAACTCAACTGCCGTCTCGGTACCAATGTCCATCGCCCCAATGTTTGTAAGAAAGGCTCGGATATTAAACGAATTGGCAATGACGGCCGGGCACTCGCCAAATACAGGCCGGTAGCTGTCCCAATCGGGGCAAGTGCTTGTATGGTTGAACTCGATCTGCGGCACAGCGCAGATCTCCGCAGTGTTATTGGTTTCGCTAAGCTCTGCAATGAGGTTGGCCGAGTCAACCACCGCGTAGATCGTCCGGGCCGTTGTGCGATCTGACACCCACGTCGTGGTCGTCCGAGCAACCTTTGAACCATGGGCTGGAACTGAGACGGTAATGTCCTGCCCGATTTTGACTCCACCGACAAACACCTTGACGGTGGTCGAAGGCACGGCCACTGCGCCCTGGTTGTGAACCAAAACATCGATGTACACTGGTTCACCTTGGGTAGGATTACTATTGGTGTATGTCACATCATCCGGTTCGATCACCAAGTCCGGGATTGGCGCATGTGCGGTCACACAGATTGCCCCGGTGTTATTCGTCTCGCTATGCTCGACAATGGTATTGGGATCATCGACCGAAACTGCGACACAAGTCTGTCGGACGTATTCAAAGACGTATGAGACGGTCGCAGTCGCTTGGTCGAAACACGGATCGAGGTTGTAGAGCGTGTCCAGGAGTACGGTGTCCCGATCATCCGGCCGGAATGCGACCACAAGCGGCGCTGTCAAGGGGGCGCCACCAATGTTGCGAACGACTGCAGACAGGCTAACTACCTGGGTCGTCTCAGGTGTGTCATCGCTTGAGGTGGTGCCCATAAGCGCCAGGTCGATCAGGTCGGAAACAACGGTTGCCGAGGCGTTATCAGTGTTGTTCGATTCGTCCAGTTCGGCAACCACGTTCAACGGGTCAACCTGTGCCGACGCCGTGAGTGGGCCAAGAGCTGCGGGCGCAATGAAGTAGTGGGTTAGTACCTTTTGGCTCTTGCCAGGCGCAAGCGTTGAGACACTGGCCGAGTCAAGGGTTATGCCGTTCACACTTAGTAGTACTTTCGTAGCCGGGGCATCGTCATTGCCCTGGTTAATAATCACGACGTCAGCGTAGATGCCCTCGGAAAGCGAAGTACAGGTACGATCCAGTTGGACATCGACGACAAAATCCGGTTGGCGGGCGGTCGTGTCAACTGTGAGTGTACCGCTGTAGAAGTTGTTCGCCACATTGCATTCGGTTGCAGTCAACGGGACGGTTGCATCGACGACGAACTCGTGGGTTCCCCGGTCCGCAGTGGTGAAAGTCACATCCTTGCTGAGGAGCGCCTCTCCATCACGATGGGGGAGGGCCACCGACGAAAAAGCATACTGGTGATCAGGCTCATAGAACCGATCAGTGAGCGTCGGTGCAAAAGTCGGTGTGGAAAGCAACCCGGTGTTGCGGATTCGGGTCTTGACTGTGACCGTCACTTGGCTGCCCTCGACGACGTGGACATCACACGCAGAGAACATGGGCTGGGGCACGAGAATCTCCGGACAGATCGGCAAGTGGTCGACCGCTACCTCAAAGGGGACTTTCCCGCTGGCTTGGTTATCCTGCTCATTTTGCTCCATAAAGTGGTTATCCGGGTCGACCCGCACGCTGAGCGTGTGGCACGTAAAGTCGAGGCTATACGGCAACGTCACCGTCTGGTTAGCACCGGCAGCCACGTTGATAGCCTGGTCGCTGCCGATCTGGACACCGTCTTCAAAGAAGCGGACGATGACCCCTGCGGCATCTTCGCTACCAGTGTTTCGGACGACTGCAGTTAGGGTATTCATGCCCGGCGTGGTCTGGTTGGGATCGACAAGGCCAAACTCCGCGGCGGCAACCGAGAAGTTCGGGTAAAGACTGTCAACCGAGAACGTGATGGTCCGGCTGTTGTTGGTTTCGTCGTTCTCGGAGATCTTATCAGCTGGGTCAACCACCATGCGAATCGTGTAGGTCCCCTGGGGCAGCGGCGCTGACGTGAGCGTGAAGGTGTGCTCGCCGTTTCGAGCTGCGAGAAGACTGACAGTACTGAACGCGAGTGTAGAGTCGGTTGAGTCATTGATCACGACTGCCTCAACCGGTCCCAAATCAAAGTAGCCGGTATTCATGACCGTGAATCGGTATGTAAGGTTGTCGTACACCGTGGGATAGGCAGGCGAGACCGATGCGCCGGTCGCAACCAGTTCACTGTCCGGCCAGACCCGGAAGGCGTCACTGATAGCGTTGTTGAATCGAATGCACTCGCCGAGCGTGTTGAACGGATCAATCCGGATTGTGGCGTTGTGGACACCCACAGCGAGGGGGCTGGGCAAAGCTACTTCCGGCAAGATGAACTCACTTCCCTGAGGCAGGTAATCAATGTAATTGACCGGGCCGACCGGCACCCCATCGAAGTAGGCCAGCCAGGGAACGTTTGAGTAGCTCGTGTTCGCGGTGTTGTGAATGGTCGCACTAATACATATCGGACTGCTGATCCGGAATGGCTGATTGGTCTTTGGCGCCGCGCACAGATCGATATTAATAGCGCTCAGGGCGAGCAGGTCTTCGCAAATCGGTCCGCTGATGACGTGAAAGGTTACCCGCTCGGTCTGGGTTATAGTGTAGTCGGTAAGAGTCACCTCTATTGTGTACATACCAGTATCCGATGGAGCAACGAAGTTCGCCCGGCCGAGACCGTAGTCGTTGGAGTAAGTGGTCAGGGCGGCCGTGCCCTGTTCCAACACCTGGTAGGTTACTGTTGCTCCAGCCACCGGCAAGCTGTCGGTGAAGCCAAGACCGTAGTAGTGGGCTTCGAAGCTGAAGTCCGTGGGATAGTTGCGGATTGCAGTCACAGGTGGAAAGATGTTGAGATCGATGCCACCCGGGAAGACGTAGTCACCGACAGCGAGACCTCGAGCTGCCGCGTTGTCGAGCAGGTTGTAGTCGCCGGTGGTGTTAGCCGGGTCAACAACAACGCGTACCGAGTAGAAGTCATCCCCGGGGAAGGCATAGTCAAAGTGAAAGAGGCTGGCCGAATAGCCCGGACTCACCACGGAAACCAGCGCCGAATCGACCAAATCGTCGCCGATGAACAGATAGGCCGGAACGTTGTTCAGAACGCCGGGAGCGTTGCTCGTAACTCCGGCGTAGATGGCAACCTGTTCATAGGAGTCGGGGTGCGGGTCGGAAAAAGAGATGTCCCCCGCATGGATTTCCAGATCAACCAGGTTGTCGGAGACATACGGCCCGGCGCCCCATCCGATGAGCCCCGATTGCAATGTCGCCGGCAGCCCCTCAATGTCTGTGGCCTCAAACGAGTGCTTGATGGTCGTGCTGGCTGGAAGATAAGTCCGAAAGGTGTACTCCCGACCGTCGAGGTAAATCGTGTCACCATCGACGGGTGCCATGGCTGCGACGATATCAGTAAGAGAGTCGATGGTGCCGTTGCCGTCTATATCGATTCTGACTCGCGGGTAGCCGGCCATCGGGGGGTCGTCGTTCGGGTCGGCGTAGATGACGCGGAACTCGTATTCGGTCATCGGTCGGCCGGTGTCGGGGAAGATGGCGTCATCGCCGAAGCCGTCAGTTGTGGAGTAGGTCAAGAGTGGCGGAGACGAAGGTGATCCCATCCAGGGCGTGAAGTCGACGTTGTCGGAAACCTGATTGCCAAGCCCCAGTGGGTTCAGAGAGGGATGATAGGGGCCTGATTCATCACCCCACCAGCAATATTGTGCATTCACGGTAACACTGTTAGTCTGGTTCCACACCCCATATGTGGTGTTGTCCACAAAGTGACATCCGGTAATGTCGGGATTGGCGGCATCATACGTGAGAAGGCCTGCCCCGGTGTTCTCCGACGCGATGCAATTCACAATGGTCGGGTATGCGGCTCCATGCGCTGCAATCCCAGCGTCCTGGTTTTTGTAGGTGTGGATCCCCGAGAGATCTGGCGAGCTGTGTTCTATATCCAAACCGTGTCCAAAGCGGACCACGCAGTTGGTCACCTGGCTGGCGTCATCGGCAGCGTTGAAGAACTTAAACTCCTGCCAGTGCCCCGGTCCTCCAGCCGAGATTCCCTCACCAGAGGCATCACCCAGCGTGTCGTCCGTCCACGAGGTAAAGATCACACCATCCGCCAGCAGTTTCCCTGGCCCCTGATACCCAATGTAGAGACTGGAACTGCTGCCCCAGAACTTGATCACCGTCCCCGGCAACAAGGTTAAGGTGGGATTAGCGGCTCCATACACGTGGATGTCCTGATTCGGGTACGTCAAGTAGCAGAAGCCGGGGTCCGGCACCGGCCACGTCGTCGACTCCGTCACAGGTCCATAGGTGGCAATTCGGAAAGCCCGGTAGGCACTGTCCGGACGGGCAATAAAGGTGTTGTTGGCCACCACGCTGTCCACCGCCCCCGGATGCAGCAAGACCGGCCAGCCGTTGACACCGGCCAAGCCAAGGAAGGTGTTTCCCCGGACCTTGTCACCGCCATTCTCACTGTTCACGATGAGCTGGTCATTGATGTTCGCCAGAAACGTACACCCCTCGATTGTGGGGGCGGCGTTGTCCAGCACCAGTCCGTGACCGTAGCGGATCACACAATTAGTGATCTGGCTGGCATCATCAGCAGCATTAAAGAATTGCAATTCCTGCCACTGCCCGGCAGCGCCACTCGATGCCCCCTCTCCAGAGGCATCGCCCAGGGTATCATCGGCCCAGGAGGTGAAGATGACCTCGTCAGCCAAGAGCTTCCCTGGCCCATCATAACCGATGTAGAGGCTGGAGTTATCGCCCCAGAACTTGATCACCGTCCCCGGCAACAGAGTTAGCGTCGGATTACCGGCCCCGTGCACATAAATATCATGATTGGGATAGGTCAGGTAGCAGTAGCCGGAGTCCGGCACCGGCCACGTCGTCGACTCCGTTATCGTACCAGCGTTGATGACGTAGGCATTGTATTTCTGATCCTGCCGGGGCGTGAATGTATTGAAGGTTCTAACCAGGGCAACGCCTGCGGGGTTAATCCCCTTGATGGGCCAGCGGGCTGCTGTGTCGATCAAGCAGTTAGTAACAGTGGCCATGATGCTGTTCATTTCGATATTACTTCCAGTGCCGCCATTGTATCCGACAATTCGAAAGCCGATCAATCTGGTTGCGGGGGAGGCAGTGCCACTTATCGTGACCGTGTTGCCAGAAACCGCGGCTTTAATCGACGTCACCGCTTGGCCCGCCTGCGAGGCAACGACAACACTTTTGTTAATGGTGACGTTCTCGATGTAAGTTGCCGGCTTAGCCATCACGGTATCGTTAGTGGACGCGACGGAAATCCCCTTGGTGATTGTTTTGTAGGGGTTAACCTCTGTCCCCGCGCCGGTGGCGTCGTTGCCACTGGAGAAATCCACCCAAATCGTGTTAGCCAGAGTCGGTGATGCCAAGAGAGCGATTAGGACTACTATTCGCGTAAGTGCGCGAAAGATACCGGAGGACATTGATAATATGGACATTTCTTCACCCTACGAGAAGATAGTGTTGGTCCCCTGTGTTCTCTACTTCTGATGAGGTTCCGGAGGAAAGAGCGATCTGTCAAGGATGCATGGGATTCAAGCGAACGTCGGCTGCGACTACCTGCGTTCAGAGAACGTATAATGTGAGGAAAATCCCCGCTAATGAGAATAGCCGCCACCATACGCTGCGAGATTACCTTTTTCACGCAGCAATGCTGCGGTTCGTCCTATCGATCAAGAGTATAGCCTGATCTAACCACGATGTCAATAGCTGTCGACGACTGGAATAGTGCATCTGAGGTGCGCGTCTGAATGTCGAGATTGCTGAGGAAAAATCCACCTCCGGACGAGAGGAGCCGTCACAGAATGTGAAACTTCAGAGAAAGCTGCTGCGCGCAATGATACAGTTCCTTCCCTGCTGAAGACATCAGTGATTCACGACGTGGTCAGGTTCAACGATGATTCACGGTCAGACCGTCGCCGGGGGGCTATCAACCAATCTCAGAATGTAATTGTAGCAGCGCTGCGCGAACTGGCGCAATAAGGCCAGGGCATCAAAACGCCCAAGCTGTGACCCAATCGGCAGTTACGAGGAGATCCGCGAACTCAATTTTGCGTCAAATGCGTCAAATGCGCCGCCAGTGCATCTTCCAATTTGGCTTGTGCGGCCATCTGTTAAGCAAGCGGAGCCTTGGCGAAGGACCGAAGGGGCCGACCCAGTAGATCCCGCCGGCGTGAGGCCTGCCGAGGCCGAGGACCGGTGAAGGAGCCGGCCCGGAAACTCCTCGAACATTCCCTTCGCTCATCGCCTGGTCTCCGCCGGGGCCGCACGATCGTGCACCATCGATCGAGACGGCCCAATTCCTCCAAGCTATTGCTGGTTTTTGCATTATGATCACTTCCCGCGGTTTCCGGAATGGTGCAAATGGTGCAGACTTCTGTGGGGGCACCCGTTCCCGGGCGGGAGTTACACTTCCACCATCGATCCACATCCAGCGGAACCGCACCGGTTGTTCGACAACTCGCAGGGCTCCCTCTCAAGTCAGGTGGCGATCCGGCTCGCTGCCGAAGGTGTGTCGCACGCCAAGATGGCCACAGTGCGTTTGCACAAGGATGCACAAGTCATGATTCTCGCCAAGTAGTTGGCAATTTGAGCATTAGGCCAATTTCCGGATGAATTTCGATTGTGCAAATTGTGCAGTCTCAGCCTGAATCTGAGCGTCCACAGGGAGCGGTCCCATATCACCACCAACGACAGATCTCCGAAGACACATTCCATGTGAGCGACCCCTTGCGTCACCGGATTTCGTCCCGTATATTCGATCAACAAACCGGGAGAGATTGACTTTGAAGGCTGCCATCTGGGGTCAGACTACGCATTCGGTTCAAGGCATCGTGAAGGTGCCGCTATTCTGTCGCGCGTTCGGACTCTGTCCCGGGGCGCAGAAGCCGCCCAAGTATCCTACTTCCTTTGCAAATAATAAGGGCCTTCGGCCGGCCGAAGAACGAAGTCGCGGTCCGCGGCCAATCGCCTTTCATTTATCAGATCGATCGCACGGCTCAGGATTAGGTCGACGTGAGGCGCTTACAAGAGACCGTTTTCAGACATTGACATGGGGAGGAGTTCATGGCCAGGTTGGAGGAGTTGCTCAAGGGGGCGTCCGTCCGCGGCATTGTCCCGAATGACACTGTTACCGTTGTTGAAACCAAATGGCATGGCTCAGCGTGCCTGACCCTGTACTTCAGGGAATCTGACGGCACAGTCCGCGACCGGCTCGTTTACAGAGCTGACGAACCGACAATTGATATCGTCTCCCACGGCTCTCCGTGGAACTTCCACGCCGATGGCGCCAGCCTTCGGCTCGCCTCTGAGGCCTACCGGATCCGACTGGCCTACCTCTTCGACCCCATGGTGGCTGTCCACACGTCAACGATAGAGCCGCTGCCGCACCAGATCACCGCAGTCTACCAGGAGATGCTCCCCAGACAGCCGCTCAGATACCTCCTCGCGGACGATCCGGGCTCGGGCAAGACGATCATGGCTGGCCTCTTCATCAAGGAGCTGCTGATCCGCGGCGATCTCCAGCGCTGTCTTATCTGTGCGCCCGGCAACCTGGTCGACCAGTGGCAGGATGAACTCTGGCAGCGTTTTGGGCTGGACTTCACCATCATATCCCGGCAGTCCATTGAGGACTCCAAAAGCGGCAACCCCTATGCCGAGAAGAACCTCATAATCAGCCGGCTGGACCACATGAGCCGGAACGAGGACATCCAAGCCAAGCTCAGCCAAACCGACTGGGACCTCATCGTGTGCGATGAAGCGCACAAGATGTCGGCGTCGTTCTTCTCCGGTGAAGTGAAGGAGACCAAGCGCCATAAGCTCGGCCGGATGCTCTCCGGGCTGACCAGGCACTTCCTCCTTCTGACCGCCACCCCCCACAACGGCAAGGAAGAGGACTTCCAGCTCTTCATGGCCCTCCTCGACGGCGACCGGTTCGAGGGGAAGTTCCGTGACGGCGTCCACACGGTAGACACGTCCGACATCATGCGTCGCCTCGTCAAGGAACAGCTCCTGAAGTTCGACGGAAAGGCGCTTTTCCCACCGAGATTTGCGAGCTCTGTCTGCTACAAGCTGTCCGATGAGGAAGCTAAGCTCTACAAAGAGGTCACAAACTACGTCCGGGAGGAGTTTAACCGGGCCGATGCCCTCGAAAACGAAGGGCGCAAGGGGACAATCGGATTTGCCTTGACCATTCTCCAGCGCCGCCTCGCCTCTTCGCCCGAAGCGATTTACCAGTCTATCCGCCGCCGCAAAGAGCGCCTCGAGAAGCGGCTCAGGGAGGAAGAGCTTCTGAAACGGGGCGCAGAGTCCCCTCTGAGCCTTACTCCTTCAAGTCTGCCGACCATCGACGACGAGGATGAGTTTGAAGATTCGCCCGCCGGCGAAATTGAAGATGCCGAAGAGAACATCGTCGACCAGGCCACAGCGTCTCGGACCATAGCCGAACTCAAGGTCGAAATTGAGATCCTGCGCGGCCTTGAGGAGCTTGCCCATGCCGTTCGCCGCAGCGGCCACGATACCAAATGGGAAGAACTCTCCAAGCTCTTGCATGACCACTCCGAGATGTTTGACAGCGCCGGCAACCGCCGCAAGCTGGTCATATTCACGGAGCACAGGGATACGCTGAACTACCTCACCACGAAGATCCGAGACTACCTTGGCCGACCCGAGACCGTGGTAAACATCCAGGGGAATATGGGCCGGGAGGAGCGGAGGAAGGCCCAGGAAGCCTTCACCCAGGACAGGGAAGTGTCGATTCTGGTCGCCACCGACGCGGCAGGGGAGGGTATCAACCTTCAGCGGGCGCACCTGATGGTAAACTACGATCTCCCCTGGAACCCGAACCGCCTGGAGCAGCGCTTTGGCCGTATCCATCGCATCGGGCAGACCGAGGTCTGCCACCTGTGGAACCTGGTCGCCGAAAAAACCCGCGAAGGTGACGTGTTCGTCCGGCTGTTGGAGAAGCTCAAGGTCGAACGCGAGGCGCTCGGCGCCGGCGTATTCGATGTCCTCGGCCGCGTTTTTCAGGGGACCGAACTTCGGAAATTGCTGATTGAGGCGATCCGGTATGGTGACCAGCCGGAAGTCCGCGAGAAGCTCTCTCAGGTTGTCGACCAGGCCCTGGACCGGGAGCGGCTGCGCGAACTACTCGCCGAGCGTGCTCTGGCCTACGACTCGATGGACGTGAAGAAAGTGCACGAGATCGGCCAGGAGATGGAACGGGCCGAAGCCCGGCGCCTGCAGCCCCATTTTGTAGCGTCATTCTACCTCGAGGCGTTCAAGCAGCTCGGGGGCACCATGCGGGAACGGGAGCCGAAGCGGTTTGAGATCACGTACGTGCCCGCATCCGTCCGGAATCGGGATCGGGAGATCGGCGTCGGCGCGCCTATCCTGACCCGCTACGAGCGAGTGACCTTTGAGAAGGACCTGAGAAACGTCCCCGGCAAACCGATGGCTGAGCTGGTCTGCCCGGGCCATCCGTTGCTCGATGCCACGATCGACCTGATTCTCGAGCGCCACCGCGATGTGCTCAAATCCGGCGCCGTGCTGGTTGACCCAAATGACGACAGCGAGAATGTGCGCGCCCTCTTCTACCTCGAGAGCCGGATCAACGACTCCCGGCGCACCCGGTCGGGGGAGCCAATGATAACATCCCGGCAGCTGCAGTTTGTCGAGATCGATGGCGACGGCCGGAAGCGGCCGGCCGGCTACGCCCCATACCTCGACTACCGGCCGCTCTCCGATGATGAGCGAGAAGCCGTCGCCGAGGAACTGAAAGACCACTGGCTCAACCGGGATCTCGCCGGTGATGCGGAATCATATGCGATCGAGCATCTCGTGCCCGCACATTTGGGTGAAGTTCGCTCCCGCAAAGAAGAGCACATCCGCAAGACCATGGTCGCCGTCAAAGACCGGTTGACCAAAGAGATCAACTATTGGGACAACCGCGCCGAGCAGCTCAAGGCCCAGGAGCTTGCCGGCAAAACTCCGCGCCTGAACTCCGGCAAAGCCCGGCAACGGGCCGACGAACTGGAGGCCCGGCTCAAGGGCCGGATGGAGGAACTGGAGCGGGAGCGCATGATTTCCCCGGCGCCACCCCTGATTGTCGGCGGAGCGCTGGTCGTGCCACAGGGGCTGCTGGATCGACTCCAGGGGCGGTCGACCGGTGAATATTCGGTTTCCCAGGAGGAGCGATCGAAGGTCGAATGGGCCGCTATGCGGGCGGTGATGGAAGCTGAGCGAAAGCTCGGGTTCATCCCGTGCGACGTGCACGACCTGAAAAAGGGCTACGATATCGAGTCTAAGGATCCGGATACCGGCAAGCTGCGGTTCATCGAGGTCAAAGGGCGGGCAGTGGGGAAGAAGACGGTAACAGTGACACGCAACGAAATCACGTACGCGCTGAATGAGCCGGAGGCATTCATTCTGGCTATCGGGCTGGTCGACGGCGATCAGACACAACTTACTTATGTTCGACAGCCATTCATGCAACCATTGGATTTTCACGTCACAAGCGTGAACTGCGATCTCTGCGAGCTTCTTGAAGTGGGAGAGGTTCCGTCATGAGTGTCATGCTGGACCAACTGAAAGAGTTGATGGATTCTCGTGAGGACGAGCACCTCGAATTTAAGGAGGGAAAGAACGGGTATGACTTCCATGAACTCGCGAGGTACTGCTCGGCATTTGCGAACGAGGGAGGCGGGAAGTTGATCCTCGGAGTTACCAATAAGATTCCCAGGAGAGTCGTGGGGTCAAACGCGTTTAAACCAGTTGAGAAGGCAGTCCAGGGTCTTTTACAGGCCCTACACATGAAGGTGCTGGCGGTTGAATTGCCGCATCCAGATGGACGAGTATTGATCTTCGATGTGCCTTCTCGACCACCAGGGCTCCCAATCAGCTACAAGGGGACTAACTGGATGCGTAGCGGCGAGAGCCTCGTGCCGATGTCCAACGACATGCTCAGGAAGATCTTCGAGGAAACTGTTACCGACTTCAGTGCCGAGATCTGCAAGGCAGTCACCGTTGATAATCTCAACCCAAGTGCAATCGCCGCACTCCGTGAGGCTTGGTATCGGAAGACAGGACAGAAAACAGCCCGGGAAGTGCCTGATCTCCAGTTTCTTGAAGACGCCGGCCTACTCATCGATCATGAAGTCACATATGCGGCACTGGTTCTGGTTGGTAGTAGGAGAGCTTTGACTCGGCATCTATCTCAAGCAGAGATAGTATTCGAATACCGATCGTCAGACGCTAGTGGGGCGCCACAAGAACGCCTCGACTTCCGCGACGCCTTCTTCCAGATATACGATGAGCTGTGGAAGGTAATCAATCTGAGGAACGATGTGCAGCACCTGCACGACGGGCTCTTCCTTCGAGACATTCGGACCTTTAATGAGAGAGCCGTGCGCGAGGCTTTGCTCAACGCTGTAAGCCATCGAGACTACCGACTGGCGGGATCGATCTTTGTCAAGCAATACCCCCGGCGAATTGAAATTGTCAGTCCTGGAGGAATGCCACCTGGAATCACCCCTGAGAACATCCTCTGGCGACAACATCCCAGGAACCGCCTCATCGCTGAAGTACTTGCACGTTGCGGCTTCGTCGAGCGGTCTGGCCAAGGTGTCAATTTGATGTATGAGGAAAGCGTCAAGGAGGGCAAGGTTGCCCCCGATTTCACAGGCACAGACGACTTCCAAGTATTTCTCACTTTGTCCGGACTAATCAAAGACCCCCGTTTTGTGAAGTTTCTCGACAGGATAGGCCAGGAGAAGCTGTCGAGATTCGCGACTGGGGATTTTCTGATACTGGATGCCCTGAATCGGGATAAGAAGGTACCGGCAGAGCTTAAGGACAGGATCACCTACCTCATAGAGCAGGAGGTTGTTGAACGCTTGGGAAAAGGCCGCGGGACAAAATACATACTGTCTAGAAAATACTATGAGTTCGTTGGTAAGAGCGGAGCCTACACCCGCAAGAAAGGCCTGGATCGAGAGACGAATAAGACCTTACTGCTGCAGCATATCAAGGAGTTTAAAAAGCACGGGACGCAATTCGCCGAGTTCCGACAGGTATTGCCAAGTATATCCAAGGATCAGATAAAATCGCTTCTGAGAGACTTGGTGGCAGAAGACAAGATACGCTGCGAAGGGAAAACCAGATCTGCCAGATGGTATCCGCGTTAGTGGAGAAAATATTGGGCCTGCTTGTGGGGTAAAGCCCAATTAGGCCTAATATTAAGCCTAATGCCGGGGGTAATATCTTAGCAGACAATGCCTTAAGAGATGTCATTTAGGGCTTATTAGTAGGAAGAGCTGGCTTATTGGACCTAATGCCAAGTGAAAAGATAAGGCACCCATGAAAAAGAAACTCATCGAAGTCGCCCTGCCGCTAGAGGCGATCAATAAGGAGTCGGCGCGAGAGAAGTCGATCCGGCACGGTCACCCGTCGACCTTACACCTCTGGTGGGCGCGTCGGCCGCTGGCGGCGTGTCGAGCTGTGCTGTTCGCCTCGCTGGTCGATGATCCATCGAGCCTGCCGGAGGAGTTCCCCACCGAGGAAGCGCAACAGAAAGAACGGGATCGTCTCTTCAAGATTATCGAAGATCTGGTCAAATGGGAGAACATTAACAACAAGGATGTTCTCGATGCGGCGAAGTGCGAGATCATGAAGTCGACCGGGGGGAATCCGCCGCCGGTGCTCGATCCATTCTGCGGCGGCGGGTCGATTCCGCTGGAGGCCCAGCGGCTCGGTCTGAAAGCGTATGCCAGCGATCTGAACCCGGTCGCGGTGTTGATCACCAAGGCGCTGATTGAGATTCCCCCCAAGTTTGCAGGGCAGCCGCCGGTGAATCCAAAAGACAGTAAGAAGAAGCTCCCCGGTATGGGGTGGGAAGGGGCGAAGGGACTGGCCGCCGACGTGCGCCACTATGGCGAATGGATGCGCAAGGAAGCAGAAGTGAAGATCGGGCATCTGTACCCGAAGGTGAAGCTGCCGAAAGAGCAGGGGGGCGGCGAGGCGACGGTGATCGCGTGGATCTGGGCGCGGACGGTGAAATGCCCAAATCCGGGATGCGGAGCAGAGATGCCATTGGTCCGGTCATTCGAGCTCTCGAAGAAGACGGGAAGAGAGGCCTGGATCGAGGTAGTAACAAGCAAGAGTAGCAAGAGTGTTGAGTATAAGGTGCACTCGGGGCGAATCAAGGGCATCGAGGGAACTGTGAATCGGAAGGGAGCGAAGTGCGCGATCTGCGACTCCCCCGTTGGCTTTCCTCACATTCGGAGTGAAGGCCAAGAGGGACGAATGAACCAACGGCTGATGGCGATTGTCGCCGAAGGTTCACGAGGGCGCGTCTATCTTTCGCCCATGGAAGAACATGTTGCTGTCGCAACTTCAGCAAAGCCCAACTGGAAACCCGAAGCGGTGCTGCCAAGTAACCCTCGCGATTTCAAAACACCGAACTATGGCATGACGACGTTCGCTGACCTCTTCACTCCTCGGCAGTTGGTGGCGCTGACGACATTCAGTGACTTGGTGGAGAAGGCGCGGGAGCAAGCGCTGGCCGATGCCATCAAGTCCGGGATGAGGGATGACGGCAAGGGGATCGAGGGCGGGGGGACCGGCGCAACAGCCTATGCCGATGCGGTGGCAACGTACTTGGGATTTGGCGTGAGCCGGATGAGCAATACGCTTTGCACAATCGCTCGGTGGACACCCGCTCGCGATCAGACAGTCACTGCGTTCGCCCGTCAAGCCTTGCCGATGACATGGGATTACCCTGAGGTTAACCCCTTTGCAGAAGCGGCCGGAGATCTGAGAGTCTCTCTCCAATCGATTTCTGATGCGATCGACTGGTTGCCCACATTGGAAAGCGGACGCGTGGCCCAGTTAGACGCGAGAGCTTCGCTAAAGCAACTCTCCAACTTAGCAGTAGCGACTGATCCGCCATATTATGACAACATTGGCTACGCTGACCTCTCTGATTTTTTCTATATCTGGCTAAGGCGATCCTTGAGTCAAGTATATCCTGTTGCGTGTTCTACTCTCCTGACGCCCAAGACAGAGGAGCTAATCGCTTCGCCATACCGACACAATGGAAGCCGACAAAAGGCCGAATCGTTTTTCGAATCAGGCCTGAAGGAGGTTTTTAAGGAAATTTGTAGAGCCAGTACCGAGGCTGCCCCGATGACCCTGTTCTACGCCTATAAGCAATCGGAGACGGAGGACGGTGGACGAACAGCATCAACAGGTTGGGAAACGATGCTGAAGGGGCTACTGGACTCAGGTTTTGAAGTCACTGGCACTTGGCCGATGCGTAGCGAATTGAGTAATCGGCCAATAGCTTCAGGCACTAATGCCCTGGCAAGCTCGGTTGTGCTGGCATGCAGGCCACGGCCCGCTGATGCGAGTCTTGGCACTCGCCGCGAACTCCTGCGCCAATTGCAGTCAGAGCTACCGGCAACCTTAAAGCCCCTCCAGAAGGCAAACATCGCACCGGTCGACCTGCCGCAAGCAGCCGTTGGCCCCGGCATGGCTGTATTCTCCCGCTACAGCAAGGTAGTGGAGTCGGATGGTACAGAGATGACAGTCAGGGATGCCCTCGCTCTCATAAATCAGGAACTCGACCGCGTCCTTGCGGAGCAAGACTCGGAATACGACCCCTACACTCGATAGGCGGTAGCCTGGTTCGAGCAACACGGCCTAGACGAAGGCCCCTTCGACGATGCCGAGAATCTCTGCCGAGCAAAAGGCACCGCTACCGACGGGTTGATGAAGGCCGGTATTGTGGTATCCAAGGGCGGCAAGCTGCGTTTGCTGAAACGTGCCGAGCTATCGCCGAACTGGAACCCCGCTACCGACGAGAAACTGACTGTGTGGGAAGTAACGCAATACCTGATCCGCGAATACGACAAGGGTGAGGACTACGCAGGCGTGCTCTACAAGACTGTCGGTGCACTCGCCGAGACAGCCCGTGACCTTGCCTACCGCCTCTACAATGTCTGCGAGAGGAAAGGCTGGAACGCCGAGGCGTTCGCGTACAACTCGCTGGTTGTCGCGTGGCCGACGATCATCGAACGCTCGCGAGTCGTTGAGCGGCCGATCGGGAAACAGGAACCCCTGAGTCTGTAAAGTCAGAAGGACGATATGGCAACCACGAATCACGAACGAGTCGGAAAAGCACTGGAGATACTCAACCTGGGAGTGCTCCCCTTCCTCGAGCGCGAGATGAAAGCGGAGTTCGGCAAGAAATGGCTCGATGCCGCCCGCGACAGTATCCGCGCCGATCATGTCTCCGATGTAGCGCAGGGGGCAGTCAAATGGGACACGCAAGCGATCCTCGCGGTGATGTGGAACCATTGGAACACCGTCTTTAAGCGAACTCTTGGGCACTCGGAGCGGTCGCTTGTGTCGGAGCTGCGAGATATCCGCAATCGCTGGGCGCACCAGAACGGTTTCACCACCGACGACGCGTATCGCGCGCTCGATTCTGTCCACCGTCTGCTGCAGGCTGTGAGCGCCATGGAGGCGCAGGAAATCGACCAGATGAAGCAGCAGCTCCTGCGCGTCAAGTTCGATGAGCAGGCGCGCAGTATCACCCGCAAGTCCTCGGCTATCGCAGTGGAGGGGAGCCCTGACGCTACCCTCAAGCCCTGGCGGGAGATTGCCACGCCACATGCCGATGTAGCATCCGGCCGATACCAGCAGGCCGAATTTGCCGCCGATCTCTCCCAGGTCCACCGCAACGAGGGAAGCGACGAATACCGCGACCCGGAGGAGTTCTTTCGGCGCACGTTTCCAACCCAGGGGCTCCGATCTCTTGAGCGATTCGATCCAGCGGCTCTCGGGCAACGGCGGCAACCCGGTTATCAAATTGCAGACCAACTTCGGTGGCGGCAAGACCCACTCGATGATCGCCCTCTACCACCTGTTCTCAGGCGCAAAGGTCACGAAACTCGCCGGTATCGAGCCGATTATGGAACGGGCCGGAGTCACGTCGATCCCCACGGCCAGCCGGGCGGTCTTGGTCGGGATCGCACTCGGCCCCGGCCGAGCGACAGTCAAGAAAGACGGAACCGAGGTTCGGACATTCTGGGGGGAGATGGCCTACCAGTTGCTCGGCAAGAAGGGGTTTGCCATTGTTGCCGACGCCGACAAGCACGGAGTCAGTCCCGGCTCCGATGCGCTGCGCGAGCTTTTCCAGAAGGCAGCGCCCTGCCTGATTCTGATCGACGAGTGGATTGCTTATGTCCGCCAGCTCTACGGCAAAGATGACATGCCAGCCGGATCATTCGATGCCAACCTGACGTTCGCCCAGGCCCTGACTGAGGCGGCGCGCGCGGTGCCGCAGACCCAGGTGGTGGCGACCATTCCGATCTCCCCGCGGGTATCGGACCAGTACAAGGAGCAGATTGAAATCGGGGGAGAGGCCGGCCGTGAAGCGCTGGTCCGCCTGGAGCAGGTTTTCGCCCGTATGGAATCCCCCTGGCGCGCAGCGACTGGGGAAGAGAGCTTTGAGATCGTCCGGCGGCGGCTGTTCGAGCCGATCAAGGACCACGCCGCCAAAGACGCGGTGGTGCGGCGGTTTTCGGAGCTGTACAAGGAGTACGCACAGGATTTCCCATCCGAATGCAAGGAAACCGATTACCGGCGCCGGATGGAGATGGCGTATCCGATCCATCCGGAGCTGTTCGATCGGCTCTACCAAGACTGGTCGTCCCTGGAGCGGTTCCAGCTCACCCGCGGCGTATTGCGCCTGCTGGCAGCGGTGATCAACTCACTCTGGATGCGAAACGACGGCAGCGCAATGATTCTGCCCTGTATGGTGCCGCTGGACGACAGCAACGTGCGCTCCGAACTGACTCGGTACCTGCAAGGGCAGTGGGATGCAATCATCGAACGCGATATCGACGGCCCGCAGTCTCTCCCGCTGGCGATCGATGGCCCGAACCCCAGTTTCCGGAAATACTCAGCCTGCCGGCGGGTGGCCCGGACGGTGTTCATCGGCTCGGCTCCGACGCTGGCCGCGGCCAACCGCGGGATTGAGGACCGAAAGATCAAGCTCGGATGTATCCAGCCGGGGGAGACTCCGGCGGTGTTCGGCGATGCCCTCCGGCACCTGACCGATCAGGCGACCCATCTGTACCTCGACAAATCCCGTTACTGGTACTCGCTCCAGCCGTCTGTAACCCGGCTCGCTCAGGACCGGGCGCAGCAGATCAAGCTGGATGATGTCCATCAGGAGATAATCCGTCGGCTCCGGCTGCAGCTTTCCAATCGATCTTCGCGAGGAGATTTTATCAGAGTGCACATTTGCCCAGACAACTCTGGGGGGGTACCCGATGAAATGGAAGCGTGTCTGGTCGTGCTCGGCCCGGAGTATCCCCATGTCATCAAACAGGATGATTCTGCTGCTGTCAAGTACGCTCATGTGATATTGGAGAGCCGAGGGACGATTCCACGGAGCTACAAGAATGCCCTTGTCTTTCTTGCCGCTGATCGCAAGGGCCTAGACAGCCTTGAGCAGGCTACCACGCAGTACCTGGCTTGGAGATCAATCGCCGACAACATGGCTGATGAAGAACTTGACCTGGACAATTTCCAAAGGGCTCAGGTGAAAAAGAAGCTGGCAGATTCAGACGAGACCATCGAGCAGCGCATTCCTGAGGCTTACCAGTGGGCGCTATTTCCTGAGCAGAAAGAGAAGCAGCCGGATGCCCCAATCACATGGCTGAGTACTCGCATACCGGGAGATGAGCCCCCTGCGGTAAAGGTGTCGCGAAAGCTCACGAAGGATGGCCAGCTCGCCAAGGTGCTTGGTGGAATAACATTGCGGCTCGAATTAGACCGTGTCCCGCTGTGGCCTCCAGACGTCGACCACGTGCGTGTGAAGCTACTGAGCGAGTACTTTGCCAAGTACACCTATTTGCCACGCCTACAGAGCCCAGAGACGCTCCTGGAGGCAATTCGGGATGGACTTGCCAATCTCTCCTGGTCGATTGAGACATTCGCCTATGCCACCTGCTATGATGAAACGCAGGGGCGCTATCTCGGCCTGAAAGCCGGGTCGCCGGGGATTGTTACCGGAGACGCCGACGAAGTGCTGGTGAAGCCGGCGGCGGCCCTCCGGCAGATCGAAGAGGACAAGAAGAAAGCGGAGACCGCGGCGGGCTTGACTGCAGGTGGCGGAACCACCAGAGCGGGGGGAGATGGCGGCTCCGATACGGGATCCGGCGGCCAGACCGGGACAAAGCCGGATGAACCGAAACCGAAAGTTGTCAGGCGGTTTTATGGCGTCGCCAGGCTCGATCCGACGCGGGTGGGACGGGATGCCGGCACGATCGCGAACGAGGTCCTGCAACACCTGACGAGCCTCGTGGGCGCCAAGGTCGATGTGTCGATAGAGATCCGGGCGGAGATTCCGGAAGGCGTGTCCGACCAGATCCGCCGGACTGTGACCGAGAACTGCCGGACACTGAGATTCGATCAGCACGAGTTCGAGGAGGAGTGAGGGCGCCCAACCCGGCTTTACACCATGCGATACGAGATTCCAGACAACGCGCTGGAGCTGATCGACGAGCTGATCCAAATCGCTGATTCCCTGGCTTACGACAGCAGGGAAGCATTCGAAATGGACGACATGCCCGAGATTATGCTGCAAGTGGGCGATTTGGCGTCGGACATGCAGAGTGCCATCAGGACCTTTGTCTTTACGTGGTTTGGGATCGATCCGCTCGAGTATGACTTTGACCTCGTAGAAAACGACGCCCCCCGTCCTTCTTCCATACTCTTCTCGATGCACGGAGCAGACACTGACATCCCACCTGCCAATGAACAGCCGCCTGCTTGCTTCATCACAAAAGAAGTGTCTCCTTCGATGCGAGACATCCTAAGTTTGGCGATGAACATAGGCGAAGGAGAGCTGATATCGACGACCCAGAGTTCGGCCTGTTTGCTGGATCAATTAAGGGAGTTTCGCAAAAGCGTGGAGATCAGCCTCAGAGTGCATGAACACGATCGGATTGACATGTTTCAGAAGATGAAAGCCCAGGGCAGGAAGCTACTATTCTCGGAAGACCAACTCACCTGCTGGGCAATCTTGGCAGATGGGACTGAAGAAGTTTTCGAGCTGACAACTGTCTATTCGGACCTAATTCAGATTCTTTACCGGTCGTATCTGAGGGGAGGGTCGGGCATGCACCAATCGACAGTTTTGACCAAACTGAAGCCGGTACTTAAGAAGGACACCGTTTACAAGCAACTTATGAAGGTCTTTCCGAACGAGGATCGTCTGAGATTCGGTCGTCTCATCGTAAAAGCCGGTCGGGCAGGCTTCTATAAGTTAAATCTCGGGTGAACCCGGGAGTTCTTGCTCGTTTTCGCAAAAAAACCAGATTTCTCGCTGTCTAGCTGAAATCCTCCCCAGTTTCTTCCCCCATTTCCTCCCTATGTCCCTAGTTATCGTGCCCCAGACAACAGGAGATCAACTCTTGCCGGTCTGGGAGGACCGCCTGAAATGACCGGACCTTCGGGTCCTTAACGCCCCTCAGCCAATCTCTCCTCCCAGACCGGCGGCTGAGGGGCCTTTCTATTTCGGGATGCTGTGGCGCGAAAGGTGACATCGGAAGCCAGTTTCCAACTCGAAGTCCATGAGTTGGAGCCAGCCGACCCACCGAAAATCGACCTGGAGGCCTGGGTAGCTGATCTACTCGTAACTTTCTGGCTTGCCTCTCAGGAGGAAGAGGATGAGTAGCGATCACCTCTGGTGGATGGGAGGCGCCGGCCGCCGGGGCCAGGAAAAGCGGCTTCGCCGGAAAGACAGGCTGGAACGGCTTGGCATAACAGAAGCCGAGTTTGCGCTATATCGGAGACTCTTCATTGGGCGAAATCGGTACCTATCTCCTTACGGCAAGAAGCTCCCCGGGGAGCAATGGAAGACGTTTCAATATCCTCTCACGACCAACATGCTTCTCCTTCACTTAGCTGGAGAATACGCCGTTGGCCTTGTTTATCAGCACGTCACCAACCAGATTATGATCGACATTGACTGTAAGGGGCAGCGAACCCGAAGCGATGCGATAGCGGTGGCGCAGAGAGTAATAGAAGTCTTCCCAGGACTTCCGTTGGTTTACCAAAGTTCTGATTCTGGCGGCATCCGACTTCTTTACTTCTTGAAGCACTACGCAAACAAGGCTCAGCTCCAGATTGAGACATCTTCGTTTCTACGAAACAACGGCATATCCCTGTGTGCGGGCATCTGCGAAGTTCGGATGACGGAAAGCATTGACCGACTTCCCCTCGGTCGCGACTCGATGCTCCTGCTTCCTGGGACTTTCGAGCCACGTATGGACTTGTCCCTTCGAGAGACTCTCCGGGAAGTAGAGCGGCATAGAAAGAAATACGCAATGGATTTGAGGGCACTCTCGGAGCGTTGTCAAGAGCCAGTCCCGCAGAAGCAAACAGCCCTTCACAGAGCGGAATCCCTCCTGCGCCATGGCTTGCCAGCCGATCGATCAACTACCAAATGTCTTATGGAACTAACCAGGTACTTCCGGTCACAGGGGCGGCTCTCTGACCCGGAGATCATTGCCTTTCTGCAAGCTTGGATCAGGTCAAAGCACAACGGTAATTCGACCAGGGTGAACGCCGGAGAACTCGGTGACATGGACAGTCAAATTGAGCGAATAGTACACTTGTGCACAACGTACCCCACAAAACGCCAAGTTGGGGCCGAGCCTTCGCTCACCGCTTTAGAGGTACGCAGACTTCTGG
>JBGSIV010000170.1:0-2475 GCA_041742355.1 Candidatus Zixiibacteriota bacterium | reverse complement strand
CTCGATGGATATCGAGCGCGAGCGGGGGATCACGATCAAGAGCAATTCGATCACGCTTTCCTACCGGGCCCCCGACTCGTACCTCGATGTCGCCCGCCGTTCGCCCGCCAGTCGCCGCATGCAAATCGCCAGCAGTTCTTTCTCTTTCGACACGTTATATGAACCATATCCGTAACTTCTGCATCATCGCCCATATCGACCACGGGAAATCGACCCTGGCCGACCGGTTGATTCAGGCCTGTGGCGGCGTTTCGCAGCGCGAGTTCCGCAACCAACTGCTCGACTCGATGGATATCGAGCGCGAGCGGGGGATCACGATCAAGAGCAATTCGATCGCGCTCTCCTACCGCGCCCAGGATGGTCAAGAGTATCTGCTGAATCTGATCGACACCCCCGGACACGTCGATTTCTCGCACGAGGTGCGGCGTTCGCTCCTGGCTTGCGAAGGGGCGTTGATCGTGATCGATGCATCCCAGGGGGTGGAGGCGCAGACCGTCGCCAACCTGTATCTGGCCCTGGACAATAACCTGACGCTGCTGCCGGTGATCAACAAGATCGATCTGCCGGCCGCGGATGTCGAGCGCGTGCGCGAAGAGATCGACGCCGATCTCGGGCTGGATCCATTCGAGGCGATCCCCATTTCCGCCAAGACCGGCCAGGGCATTCCCGAGGTGCTTGCCGGAATCGTCGAGAAGCTGCCGTGTCCCAAGGGCGACCCGGCCGGGCCGTTGAAAGCGCTCGTCTTCGACGCGCAGTTCGACCGGTATCGCGGCGTGATCCTCCTGTGCCGCGTCATGGACGGCACGGTGAAACCCGGCGACGCCATCCATTTCATGCACTCGGGCTGGGATTACACGGTGGAGGAAGTGGGCATCAATCGGCTGAAGGCCTATCCCAAAGAGCGGCTCGGCGCCGGGGAGGTGGGCTATGTCGTCGCCGGAATCAAGAGCGTGCGCGAGATCGAGATCGGCGATACGATCACGCACCTCGAGCGCCAGGCGGCCGAACCGGTGCCGGGCTACAAGAAGGCCAAGCAGGTCGTCTTTTCCTCGATCTATCCGATGAACGCCGACGAGTACAAAGATCTCAGCAAGGCCATGGACAAGCTGGCCATCAACGATGCGTCGATCACCTACGAGAAAGACAGTTCGGCGGCCCTGGGCTTCGGATTCCGTTGCGGGTTTCTCGGCCTGCTGCACCTGGACGTGATTCAGGAGCGATTGCAGCGCGAATTCGATATCGGCCTGGTCATCTCGGCTCCCTCGGTAAAGTACAACGTGGCCTTGCGGGACGGCAGTACAATCGATGTCGATAACCCCAGCCACTGGCCCGATCCGATGAAGATCGCCTCGGTCACCGAGCCCTACATCAAGGCCTCGATTCTTACGCCCGAAGAGTACGTCGGTCCCGTCATGGACCTCTGTCGCGAGTATCGCTCGGAGAGCCAGGCAATGACGTATCTTTCCGTGGGCCGGGTGGAAGTGGTTAGCGAGATGCCGTTGGGCGAGGTGCTCTTCGAGTTTTACGGCAAACTCAAGACCATCACCCGCGGCTACGGTTCGTTCGATTACGTCCCGATCGACTATCGCGAGACCGACGTGGTCAAGGTCGAAATCCTGATTAACTCCGAACCGGTCGACACGCTGGCCTACCTGGTCCATCGCGACAAGGCGCGGGCCCGGGCGCTGCACTACTGCGAGCAACTGGCCGAAGCGATTCCCCGCCACCAGTTCAAGATTCCGATCCAGGGCGTCATCGGCGGCAAGGTCATCGCGCGCTCGACGATCCAAGCCTACCGCAAGGACGTGACGGCCAAGTGCTACGGCGGCGACGTGTCGCGCAAGAAGAAGCTCCTCGAAAAACAGAAGAAGGGCAAGGCCAAGATGAAGCAGGTCGGCCAGGTCCAGATCCCGCAAAAGGCCTTCATCGCAGTGCTGGCGGCGGATAGGAAGTAGGGCCTGCTGTCGTAGCGGGTCTTCAATGGCCGCTTGTACTCTCTCCCGGCGTACCGAAAGCGAATGCCATACGTGCCGTTCTTGATGCCCAAATTGGCTATAACATGACTCCGGTGTGGCTGGATATTTCCGATTTCAAGACACGGGTCTGAACCGCCAGACCCGTTTGCCACACCGATGGCTCAATGAGGCGCCATTGAGGCACTACCGGTCACCCGCGTTAACATAACGCCCCAAAACGAAAGGCAAGGAGCCATTCTAACTCCTTGCCTTGAAAGAAGTACCGGAGGAGGGACTTGAACCCTCACAGCCCTAAGGCCACTGGATTTTGAGTCCAGCGCGTCTGCCATTCCGCCACTCCGGCGCGTGGGCGATTACCACTGCTTACGGAACTTCGATTCTACGCTATGCGACTGGTCTTTACAAGTTGGCGGCACCGACTTTGCAGCGATCCTGCGGGGGCCGCCGCCCGGCGGGCTATTCGTTGCGGCGGCGGCGCTGGAACTCGCGGCTGGCTTCC
>JBGSIV010000169.1:0-36589 GCA_041742355.1 Candidatus Zixiibacteriota bacterium | reverse complement strand
CCCCTGGGAGATGTCGGGCGACTGGGTTCCGATGGCGTTCAGGATGGCGCAGGCGTCGTAGGAGAAGCCGAGGGTCGGATCGACGTAGCCGATGTCACGCACGATCCTTCGGACAAGTTTCTCGATATCGACCCACGCCTTGGTGGTGATTTCGCCGCCGACGATGACGAGGCCGACGGTGACGAAGGTTTCACAGGCGACCCGGCCCTTGGAATCCTGACGAAGGACCTCGTCGAGCACGCCGTCGGAAATCTGGTCACACATCTTGTCGGGATGACCCTCGGTCACCGATTCCGAGGTGAAGAGGAAGTTCCCTCTGGACATTCTCAGTACTCCTTCAACTCATGATGGCTGCTGCAGGCGAGCGTTCCGGTCACACGCGGCCCAGGGTTGACTTGTCCCCGAGGTTCAACTCCGCGGCCTGTCCTTCGACTACGGCGTCGCGACCGATCAGGGTATCGTTGAGCACGCTGTGCGTGATGCGCGAGCGCTCGCCTATGATGGCATTGCTGATAACCGAGCGTTCGACCGTGACATTGTCTCCGATCGAAACGTTCGGCCCGATGATGCTGTTGACAATCTTCGCCGTCGGGGCGATGTAGACCGGTGGCACGAAGGCAGACCCATCTGGGGCTTTCGGCTGCGGCTGACTTTCGAGCAGCGCCCGATTGGACGACAGGAGCGTCTCCTTCTTGCCGCAGTCGAACCAGCCGGAGACCTCGAAGGGGGCGAAGCGTACGCCCGCCTCGATCATGCTGTGCAGGGCATCGGTAAACTGGATTTCTCCGCTTGTCGTTCGGCCGGAGCGGACAAGGTTGGCAAGATCCGCCCTGAGCTGCCCGACTTCGGCAAAATAGTACAGGCCGATGAGGGCCAGGTTGGTCTTCGGGTGCTCGGGCTTCTCCTCGAGGCCGACGATATAGCTGCCGTCGAGTTCGGCTATGCCGAAACGGTGGGGATTGTCCACCGCTCGCAGGCCGAGAACGTAGTCGCCCGTATTGATCAGCGCCTCGTAGTCGCAGTCGACCACGGTGTCACCGAGGATAATCAGGGTCGGACGGTCATCGAGATCCTTCATCGCCAGGTGCAGGGCGTATCCCAGTCCGAGCAGTTTCTCCTGCGGAATAAACCTGGTTTTGAAAGTGAAGTTGTCGCGGACCCAGTTCATGATCTGATCGCCGAGGTGGCCAACGACAAAAACGACCTCGTCGGGTTCGAGGGCGGCGATCGGATCCAGGACATGGGCGAGGGCGGGTTTGCCCCCGACCGGCAGCAGCGCTTTGGGAAGGGTAAGCGTGTGGGGCTGCAAGCGACTGCCGGACCCGGCGACTGGAATTATGACACGAATATTCCTGCTCATAGCTAATCTGCACAATGGTAGGCCACGCCCCGCGGTTCCGCAAGCATTATCTTGGCGGCGATCCGGCTGAGCAGAACCGCCCGCTCATGGTCTGCCGGAGTCGGGCGGAATCGGGATCCTGACACGATCCCCTCCGGGGCCATCGAAGGGCAGGTACACGGCGCGGCCGCTTGTCGTATCATACAATCCAAGTAACACGGCGGAGACAGGATAGCCAAAAGAAATGTGCCGGAGTGCGACCGCAACTTCCCCCGCCGGCCACGTAGAGGTGGGAGGAGTGGGCATGAAGTCGAAGGGAAATCGGGGCTGTTTGTCGGCCGGAAGTACCGAATCCGGCGTTTCGACCCAAAGCGAGATGCCGAGATCGGCTGGGATCGGTTCCCGCGGGAGGAAGTAGATCTCGATGCGAAAACTGTCGGCAGCAGTGGGCGTGACGCGCACCGCGGAAACCTCGATGTCCGGTTGACGGAATCGGACAACGGCCGTATCGATGTCGGCGCCCATCAGACCGAGGGCGCAGAGGAGGGCGCCGTCGGCAGGAGAGAGGCCGGCCGCACCGCTGCTCTTGAAATGAGCAATGATATCGGGGGGGAAGAGCGCCCCGGCGAGGTACTGCCGGGCGAACTGGAGATGGGCGTCGCTGCACAGAGCGAAGCGGGTGAGGGCCGCCAGTTTGAATGTGACGACTTCGGGCGTGAGATCCTCACGGGCGGCCAGTCGCGGAATATCGAAAGTCGAGTCGGCGACAGCTGTGCGCCACGTGGAGAACAGCCGGGCCTGCGCGGCAAGAGCGCTGTCGGTGGGGTGAGTCTGGGCCGCAACCGCATAGTAGTCGGCCGCCTGGGCAAATTGCAACAGACCATCCTGCACGAGACGGTCGGCGCGGTACCGGAGGCGAATGCCGAGCCGCTGCGTGACATTATTCCACGTCCTGTCACTGAGCAAAGAAGGGTGGGCCGTGTAAATGGCCGAGAAGCGTTCGGAGATCTCATCGGCAGTATGCAGGTAACCGCCTTCGATGCTCCGGAGGAAGTCGACAGCCACTTCCGGGAAGTTGGCGGGGTTCCGGTCGCAATCGTACGGCGGCTCCTTGCCGTCGTAGCCGCAGCCGGCGAACATGAGTGCGACGAAACCCGCGATGATAATGGGCGCAACTCGAAGAATATGACGGGGCAGCCGCATCCGAGACATAGCGCTATCTCCGAACAGAGTTAGAATATGTGGGGGAACGAGCCCAGCCAGTCGTCGATGAGGAACTGCACCCGTCCTATAAGGAGGGAGACGCGGCCCATGACCGTGTAGCCGAAGTGAGCGCCGAAGCCGATCATGATGAACCAGATGCCGACGCGGGCGCCGACACCGAGCGCGCCGGTGTGCTCCTTGGAGAAGTAGAAGTAGATCAGAGTGGAGATGACGCCAAGGAGGACCAGGATGTTCAGGGCGAGTTCCCGCTCGGCGCGGGAAACGGAGTACGAGATGTCGTATGGGCCGACGGGCCGGAGAGTATCCGGAACATACGTGTAGCTGGCTGTGTACGATCCGCCGCCATTGTCAATAATTTGTACGCCCGGAGCGGTCGGACCGCCCGCCAGAACGAGCGCTTTATGCGTCAAGTCGTCGGGCAAACGGAGTTTGAGGGTGAACGCGAGGCGATCCACGGTAGGCATTTCGGGGTCGGTAAAAGTCGTGCTGATGGTCACGCTGTCGCCGGTGCGGGCAACATCCCGCTTGCTCAGCAGCAGGTTGCCTGATTGGACCGGCGGCGAATCCGGGGCGATGCTATCGACAATAACGAGCTGGTCGGGGAAGGTGTCGTACCCCGTGGAGTCGACCACCACCAGTTCGAAACTCGGAGACATAGTGTCCTTAACCTGCGGGAGGACCATGCCGTGAAGCTGGGAGATCAGGAAGATACCGGCGGTTACGGCCATGACGAACGCCAGCGGCGTGCGCGAGATCCAGGCATACTTGGGGAAGAATCGGCCGAACATAAGCGTGCCGAGCAGGAGCGGGATGAGGAGCATCCAGTGTCCGCCCGACTGGAGCGGGGTCCAGAGCTGCCGCAGGATCACCTCGTGCCAGACCAGGCCGACATAGTAGCCGGCCGACAGGCCGGCGAAGATGTGTTCGGCCAAGCGGTAAAGGGGGTTGTCCTTATAGAGGAAGGACAGCAGTGCCACAGTGAAGAAGGCGATAATCCAGATCTGGAAGATTTCCATGCCGGTCATGGGGTGCTCCTCCACCGGTTGCGGCGGCTGATGAAGAAACTGACGTTGCCGAGCATGACGAGGCCGATAATGAGCAGGTGGACGAGCGACTGGGCATCCATACCCCGGAAAGCCATATCGGGGTGGCCGACGAGCATCTCGTACTCGGCCGCGCCCTTCATGCCGCCGAGGAGGCCGACAAACTGGCCGGAAGAGACGAACGCGTAGTAGCGGGGAGCGCTGACGGCAGTGGTGCCGCAGCCCATTGGCACGCCGAACTGCGCGTTGACGATCGAGGCCCAGTAGTCGGCGGTGGCGTTGTCCGCGACCTCGAAGATAAAGGCGACATCGGCGTAGTTCTTGACCTTCTGCATCAGGGGCAGTGAATCCAGCGGCGTGCCGGAGTAGTCGGCGGGGAAGATGTCCTTGATCGAGTAGCCCATGCCGCGGAGAACGGCCACGTAGTCGGCCTTGTAGCCCAGGTTGACAAAATCGGTGCCGTAAACCTTGCCGTACAACTGGGCCATCTCGCGCGTGACCGATTCGGCCATCGTGGGGCCGCCAAGGGGGATGTTACTGAGCGTGATAACCTTGCAGTCCTTGCGGAAAAGGTGGTGCAGGGCGGTGCGGGTCATCGGTTCACACTCGGCGATGGTCGAGGGATAGTAGTCGAAAACCAGCATAACGACACTGCCGTTGGGCAACCCCTCCACATACTCGTACAGCAGGCGGGACTCCTGGGTGATGCTCACCGGAAACTTGGCCTGAATGATGAAGGGGATGATCACCGCGATAATGACCATGAGGTAGATCCAGCGGCGATCCATCTTTTCAACTCTGGTCCAGA
This sequence comes from Candidatus Zixiibacteriota bacterium, assembly GCA_041742355.1. Taxonomy (GTDB): domain Bacteria; phylum Zixibacteria; class MSB-5A5; order GN15; family FEB-12; genus JAGNLV01. The sequence goes on along the minus strand of JBGSIV010000169.1, from coordinate 32,175 downwards.
ACGCCATGGCTCAGCCCTTCCCCATGTAGGTTCGTTCGATACCGAGGATGATGCGCAGGGACATCGAAGCCGCGCCGAGAGCGGCGCCGATCAGGATGCCGCGCTGGACGGCGACATTGACGCCGCGCATCACGTACGTGTTGAGCCACTGCGGAATGTCGCCGGGGAAGAGGTTCAGGAAGGCCTCGCCCATGGGGACGCGCCAGAGCATGACGATCACGGCGGTGAGCAACAGGACCGTGGACTCGCCGCTGCGGGCGCGGAACGCCCGGTAGGCGGCCGAAGCGATATAAAAGGCCAGCATGGCGAACATGGTGGCCATCATGGGGCTGTCGAGGTAGAGGAAGAGCCAGTCGTACACCGAACCCTCGCCGCGTCCGAAGAGCGGGGACCACGAGGACGGCAGGAGGGCCGGGATCGCCATCACGAAGACAGAAACCAGGGTGCAGAGACGATAGACCCAGCCGGGACGGCGGCGCGAAACGGCCGACCAATTGACCCGGACAATCGAAACGACACCGAGCAGAAGGGTGAAGCCGCCGATGATCGAGACCCAGACCTGCAGGGTCCCCGAAGCCTGGCCAATAATCGAGTCCTCGGCGAAGAAGAACGAGACGACAAAGATCAGGCCGGTGACGAAAGCGACTGTAAGGGGGAGGGTTGTTCTCATGGGCTGTTACCGGCTGTTCCTCAGACTGACTCGAACCATTCGAGATAGGTTTCGCCGAACCCGAAAGCGGTCAGCAGAACGCCAACGATGATGGCAATTATGAGCAGCATCTTTACGAAGTCCTGCCCTTTGAGTCCACCGAGCATAATCGGCTCGTGGGAGAGATAAGCCGACGCTGCGTAGAGCTCCTCGCCCATGAGGGTGTAGTCGCAGGCGGCGACAAAAAACGGCAGCTGCGACGCCTCGGCGGTTCCGGCGATCTGGATCGAGCCGGCCGCGTTGCCGGTCTCGGCAAGGATGAGGGATTCGGCAAAAAAACCGCCCATATATATGTTGGTGGCCGGCCGCTCGCGGACCATGTAGCCGTTTACATTGGCAGTGAAGGCGAACTGCTCACCGGCCACGTAGCGGACCATGTCTTTATCGTAGGCATCCGGCCGTCCGGCCTCGGCATACGCCTGGGCGACAATCTCCTGTCCGGCGGCCAGCACGAGGGGGTAACGCACCGGGACATGGAGGGGGGTCTCGTATTGGGCGGTCACCTTGGCGACTCGGCCGAGGATCGATATGCTGGCGATAGTCTGGATATCATCGAGTTCGAGAATGCCGGGGATATAGAGGACCGGGCGGCCCATCTCGGTGGCGCGGCCGACTGCTTCCTCCAGCGCATCCAGCCCGGCGATCTTGCGGACAAAGAGGGGTTTTCCCTGCCGGGCCCAGCGGGTGTAGAGGAGGACAGCCGAGGAGAAGATCAGCAGAAACAGGAGAGCGTTGATCCGGTCAGTGCGGAAGAGCTGGCGCTCGGCTTCCTGGGCGGCGACAGAAGACCAGTCGGCCAGAATGAGCGTGCCGAGGGTGATGGTGCTGTGCCAGAAGGCCTGTAGTCTTGATATCCGCACGACGGAACATATGGTATTCGGCGGCGAAAGTCAAATGGGGCAAGCAATTCGTTAACAAATTGCATTTCCTGCGCCAGGGGCTGTCAGCCGAAGACCCGACAGAGTCCCCTCAACGACCAGGCCGTATCACCATCGCCCCGGGCAACATCAGACCGAACGTACACACGATCGTCGCCCCCGTCGGCGTGTCCAGATAGAAGGACAAGACCAGCCCCGCCGCCGTCCCGATGATCGCGAATATCCAGCCATAGATGAGCCGCCGGGCAATGCTGTCGGTAATGAGCGCCGCAAAAACTGAGGGCACCACAAGGAAGATAAAAACCAGCAGCACGCCGCAGATCTTCACCGACGAGGTTACCACCACAGCAAAGGTGGCATAGAACAGAAAGTCCCACAGGCGAGTCCGAACTCCCCCGCCCCCATGGTTGAAGGTCAGGGCAAGGAAGTGCCTCCGGGCGAACCAGTGGACAGCGCCGACCGCGGCGTACACAGCGGCGGTTTTCAGAACGGCAGCCGGGGAAACGGTCAGGAGACTGCCGACGAGCAGGTGGCGGATGTGCTCGGCCCCTTCAGGGGAATGGCTTACCAGGAGAATCGCGGCGGCGGAACTAACAGCGTAGACGATGCCAATGAAGGCCTCCTGCGGCACACGGCCCTCGACATTGCGCGTGAAGGTGAAAATCGTGGCGCCGACCAGTGCGAAGGTGAGCGAAAAGAAGTAGGAGGTGACGCCGTCCGGATCGAACTCGAGCAGCAGCGCCAGGGTTACCCCCAGCGCTGCAACCTGAGCCAGAGACAGATCGACGAAGATGATGCCGCGTTTGATCACATGCAAGCCGAAGTAGACGTGGATACCGACCAGGACGAGTCCGGCCAGAAACGGCCAGAGCAGAAAGTGAAGGTAGTCGCTCACTCGGCTGCTCCCGCGAGGGCATCGAGATTCCCCTCGAACCACTCCAAATACGTTTCGTCGGATCTCCCTCCCCCGATCGATGGATACAGCGTAACGATCCGGCCGCCCGTTTCGGAGGTGATCTTTCGGGGTACACGGTCATCGAAGTACGGTTCTATCGCGATCAGGGGAATAGATCGTTCCCGGACAAGCACGGTCAGGCTTTTAATGTGCGAGGGCGAAGGGGGCACACCGGGAAATGGTTCCACGAACCCGGCGGCATCCAGGCCGACATACGCGTTGAAGTACGGCCAGGAGTTGTGGTAGAAGACGACAGACGTGCCGCGGAGTAGTTCGGTCTTCCACTTTAGCGCCGCCAGGCCGGCCTCGACCTGCTCTATGAATCGTTGCTGGTTGGCAGAGAAGTCGGTCGCATGGGCCGGGTCCGCGGCCGAGAGACCTTCGGTGATCGCGCGGGTAATGGCCAGGAGGTTCTGGGGCCCCAGCCAGTAGTGCGGATTCCCCTGACGGTGCAGATCGCCGTGGCGGGCATCGGCATCGGCGGCGGGAACCTCGAGCGGCTCGATGTATTTCGAGCAATCGACAATCCTGACCGAGCCGTTCCGGGAGCCGTCGATGATCCCGTCCATCCAGGTATCCAGTTCCATGCCAATCTTGAGGACCACATCGGCCCGGCTGACCTTCATCATGTAGCTCGGGCGCACCTCAACGAAATGGACGTCGGCCTTGGGTGAAGCGATAGCTTCGGCTTCAACATGTTGGCCGCCGATCTGGCGGGCGTAGTAGGCGAGGTCGGCAGTCGAGGCTACTACCTGGGTGCGGGCGTCTGCCGCCCCCGAGAGCAGCAGAAGCGCCGGCAGTATGTACAGGTGAGAGAATTTCACAGCATCACTCCGGTCAAAAGTTGTGCGGTTGGTGCGGGCCGAGAGAGAAGACCAGCTGGAGGGTGAGTTCCCAGAAGCCGTCGGCGTCCTCGGCTTCGGCCCAGTGGCCGGCGAGGCGGATCAGTGATGTCTCCTCGACCGGGGCGAAACCGACAAAGAGCCCGGCGCGCCAGAGGTCGGCTGATTCGACGACGGTCTCACCGAGGTCCTCGTGGAGCGATTCCTCGGAGACATACTCGAATATGCCGCCGGCGTTGTAGCGCTGGCGGAAGCGGTAGTCGAGGTAGCCGTAGGCGCCGTACGAGTTGAGACGATCACCCTCGCTCATTTCATTCGAACGCCGGAGGGCTTCGGCCTCGATTTGCAGCGAGCTGTGGCGCGAGGGCTTGCGCTTGTACTTGAGGTCAAAACCGGTCACCCAGGCGCGCAGGAAGTCAGGTTCCTCCGCCTGGAATACCAGTTCATCATCGTGTTCTGCCTCACTGTAGACGGCATTGAGCACGGAAACGCCGAGAGCCAGTTCGGAAAACTCGTCGGTCGCCAGGGAGGTGGTCAGGCGGCCGAAGAAAGCGGGGTCGAGGCGTTCGTCGTCGTGGCCGGTCTCTTCACCGGTCCCCTCATGCTTATGCTCGTGACCTGCCAGAGCGTCTCCCTTGAGCACAGCCCCCATCAACTCGGTGTAGGCCGAACCGGTGGGGAGCAGAAACGACGCGCGGATCGCCATGTCGTTCAGTCCGTGGTCGCCGAAGAAGTGCTCGTGCGGGAGGGGGCGCTTCACAAACGACCAGGCGTGCGGGTGAATCGGATTGAGCCGACCGAACTCCAGCAGGTACTTGCCGGCGCGCAGCTGCGCGCCGAGCGGAAGGCCGCGGACGAACTCGGCGTAGGCCTCCTCAATCTCAGCGTTGGTACCCGTATGCCAGGCGATAGCCGCTGCCGCGCGGGCATACGGGTTGAGGTAGCCGGAGACAAATAGCTCGATTTCGGGGTCGCTCAGGTTGAGAGCCTCGTGTTCATCCGGCCGGGTCGTGTCGTTGTGAGAGAACGCGCGTATATCACCAATCAGGGAGATTTCAGGGTTCTTCATAGTCTGGGCGGCGGCGCCGAGCGCGAGAAGGCAGACGGCGGCCGCGATCAAGAGTGGTCGCATGCGATCCTCCGCTAGCTGCGGCACACAGTGGCTGCAGCGGATATTAGGGATGGTCCGTCAGGGTGAAATTGTCAGGACGGAAAGTGAATCGACGGAGGGGCGCGAACGGGACGGTGAGGCAGGCCGGTCGTCTGCACGTGAGCACGCGACAAATGATGGCGGATCGGCTTTGCCGGCGAACAGATTACGATCAATCCGACCGCAGCGATGACAACAATCGAGCCAAGCAGGCTGCAAATGGAGCAGTCGCTGCCGGGATGGTCGCAATGCGCGGCATGGTGCAGCATGACGACGAATCCTGACAGCAGCAGGGCTACCAGCAAGACGCGCAGCAGCGCTTTACCGGATATGCTTGTACTTGGTCGCAGCATGAGTACAAGCTACTAAACCGGAAGCCGCTGTCAAGGTTCCATTTCCCCCAGTGTGCGGAGGCTTATTTCGCGTGACAACCGGAGGGGTGTTGCGTAGATTGGCCGTGGCTGTCCGGTGTGGGACCGGCGGCACAACGAAGAACGGCCATGACTGTCAGCGAAAAAACACTCCAGGCGATATACTCCGCGCTCGACGAACTGAATCGACAGCGTCCCTCCGACCGCCGACTGCCGCGCGATAAGAAAACCGCGCTGACCGGAGCATCCGGCGCCCTCGACTCACTGGAACTGGTTACATTCGTGGTAGCCGTGGAGCAGAGAATCGAGGATGCCTTCGGCGAGAGTGTGACTTTGACCGATGCCGACTTATGGGCCCGGGAAAACGGGCCCTTCACGACTGTAGGAACGCTGGCGACATATATCGAGGGAGCGCTTGGGGGAGGGGTGCGATGAGCACCGAACGGCTGCGGTGTCTGCTTGTCGCCGACTTCACCATTGACAACCTGGCCGGTCTGCTGGCCAATGACGAGGCCATGCCGCTTGTTGAAGCGGTAACGGCGCCGTACGAGCAGGTCGCGCCGGTCCTGCTGAACGCCGCCCATCCGGCGTGGAGCCCCCGCCCTGATGTCACCATGATCTGGACCCGTCCCGAACGGGTGAGCGAATCGTTCGCGCGTCTGCTTGATTATGAGGACGTTCCGTTGGAGAACATCCTTGCCGAGGTCGATCGGTTTGCCGATCAGGTTACGGGAATTCACGATCGCACTCGCCTGGCTCTTGTGCCGACCTGGACGATGCCGCACTACCACCGCGGGTACGGTCTGCTGGATATGAAGCCAGGACTGGGACACGCCGCAGTACTCATGCAGATGAACCTGCGGCTGGCGGAACGCCTGGCCGGTTCATCCAATACCTTTTTCCTCGATGCCGGGCGGTGGATGGCGCAGGCGGGACCGCGAGCAAGTAATCCCAAGTTGTGGTTCATGGGCAAGGTGACGTTCGGCAACGACGTGTTTGTCGCTGCGATGGCGGCGCTCAAGGCCGCAGTGAACGCCGCTTTCGGGCGATCACGCAAGCTCGTGGTAGTCGACCTGGATGATACCCTGTGGGGTGGAATTCTCGGCGATATCGGTCGGGATCAGATCCGCCTCGGGGGACACGATCCGATCGGCGAAGCCTTTGCCTCGTTCCAGCGGGGTCTGAAGGCACTCAGGAACCGGGGAATTCTACTGGGAATCGTAAGCAAGAATGTCGAGGAGACGGCGCTTGAAGCGATCGACAACCATCCAGAAATGGTGCTCCGGCGCGAGCATTTCGCCGGTTGGCGGATTAACTGGTCGGACAAGGCACAGAATCTTGCCGAGCTCACTGCGGAACTGAATCTCGGGTTGCAATCGGTCGTCTTCATCGACGACAACCCGGTCGAATGCGATCGGGTGCGTTCAACGCTGCCGGAGGTCCTGGTGCCGGAATGGCCGACCGACCCGATGCTCTACCTGTCGACGCTCGAGGCGCTCGATTGTTTCGACACGGTAGCTGTGTCCGGCGAGGATCGCAACCGCGCGCAGATGTACGCGGCGGAACGCCGGCGGCAGGATCTGATGGGTGCGATCGGCTCAGTCGACGACTGGCTGGCGAGCCTTCAGATGCAAGTCACGGTTGAACCGCTGAACGACACCAACCGCGAGCGGGCAGTGCAGCTGCTCAACAAGACAAATCAAATGAACCTGACCACACGTCGGATGACCGCGGCCGAGTTGGAGTCGTGGTTGGAGAACCCCTGCCGCCGGCTGTGGACATTCCGGGTGGCCGACAAGTTTGGCGATGCCGGCTTGACCGGCATTTGTAGTTGCGAGCTGGATGGCGACCGGGCGAAGATCGTCGATTTCGTCCTCAGCTGCCGGGTGATGGGGCGGAAGGTGGAGGAGACAATGCTCCACATGGCGATCAGTTGGGCGCGGGCACAAAGAGCGACCTATGTCGAGGCGCGGCCGATCGCGACCGAGAAGAATGGTCCTTGCCGGGACTTCTTTGCTGCCTCCTCGTTTAAGCTCGATCAGGCGACGGGCACATACAGCTGGTCCACGAGCGCGGATTACCCGGTGCCGCCCCCTATCACGCTTCAGCAGTAGAACGGATTCACGCACCAGACTATGACGTATCCTCCAGCAATCACGTGGCCAGACGGCAAACGATTCGCGTTCACGATCTTCGACGACACGGACTTCGCCGACGTGGCGAATGTCGGACCGGTGTACGCACTGTTGCGCAACCTGGGGATGCGCACGACCAAGAGTGTCTGGCCGATCAGAGGGGACCAAGCCCCCTCATGCGGCGGGGCTACCTGTGAGAATCCGGACTATCTTCGCTGGGTGAAGGAGTTGCAGGCCGACGGCTTTGAGATCGGATACCACATGGCGACCTACCATACATCGGATCGAGAGCAAACCAGACGGGGACTCAATGCGTTCGCCGGGCTGTTCGGCGGGCCGCCGAAGACAATGGCCAATCATAGCGCCTGCCGCGAGAATATCTACTGGGGGGATGCCCGGCTGTCGGGGTCGCAAAGGCTGGCGTACAACGCGCTGACTCGTTTTCACCACTACCGCAAGTTTCGCGGGCATATCGAGGGAGACCCGCTCTACTGGGCCGATCTGTGCAAAGAGCGAGTGACGTACGTGCGGAATTTCGTCTTCCCGGATATCAACACGCTGGCCGCCTGCCCGATGATGCCGTACCACGATCCCCGTCGACCCTTCGTGAACCACTGGTATGCATCCTCGGAGGGACCAGAGATCGAGTCGTTTGTGCGATGCCTCAGTGAAAGAAGCCAGGATCAGTTGGTCGCCGAGGGAGGGGCGTGCATCATGTACACCCACCTGGCGTGCGGATTTGTCCGGGACGGGGCGCTGGATCGCCGTTTCGCGGAGCTTATGACGCGGCTCGGAAGGTTGCCCGGATGGTTTGTGCCGGTCGGCGAGTTACTGGATTACATTCGGCGGCAACGCGGAGATCGCATCCTGACCGATGCGGAGCGGCGGCATCTCGAGCGGCGGTGGTTGTCACACAAGCTGCGGGTCGGAGCGACATGAGAAGGATTGAGTGGAGGCGATGAAGATCAGGATCGAGCCGTACACTGAAAATCGGGTGTTCGAAGTCACTCAGTTTAATCGGCGGTTGCGCCAGGGCGGGGTGCGCTTCCAGTTCCCAGATGCGATTGTACCCGAATGGCTGCCAAAGGTTGAGGGGCGGTCGTTGTACCAGGAGTACTTCGTCGCGGTGGATGAGGATGACAAGGTGCGGGGGGGATACATTCTGAAACATCAGCAGTTCCTCGTCGGAACGACGGTGCAAGAGATCGGCAACTATCAGCTGCCGCTGTCGGAGGGAACGATCGACAAGGCTTACGCGACGGTTGCCATGCTGCTGTTGACCCATGCGCTCCAGCGCCAGAAGTTGCTCTATGCCCTCGGGATGGGCGGGAAGGACCGTCCGTTGCCGAAGATGCTCTCCGCGATGGGGTGGCGGGTGCAGACGGTGCCATTTCATTTCCGCGTGTGCCATCCGCAGTCGTTTCTGCGCAATCTGAGTCTGCTGCGGGAGCGTCCCGCATGGCGTCTCCTGAGCACCGTGGCGTCGGCCACCGGAGTCGGGCCGCTGGGGATCCTGTCGCTGCAGGCCTCGCGCAGGAAGAAACGCACCCGTCTCGGGCGGGCGAGCACCGAGGTGGTAACCGAATTCGACCAGTGGGCCAACGAGGTGTGGCAGGCGCATGGCGCGGACTACTCGTTTGTCGCGGTGCGCAACAAACCGGTGCTGACCGTCTTGTATCCGGGCGAGAGCAAACGGTACTACCGGCTGCTGGTGCAGGTCGATGGCCGTCCGGCGGGCTGGGTAGTAGTGCTCGATACACAGATGAAAGACCACAAGCAGTTCGGCAGCATGCGGGTCGGAACAATCGCCGACTGTTTCGCCGCACCCGAACATGCGGATGCCGTGATTGGCGGGGCGACGGATTTTCTGGAGGAGCGGGGAGTGGACCTCGTAGTGTCGAACCAGGCGCACCCGTGGTGGTGTTCGGCGTTAGCCAACAGCGGCTTTCTGGTCGGACCATCGAATTTCGTGCTGGCGACCTCGCGAGATCTGACGAAGACAATCGAGAGTTGCGATGCGGCGTTCGAACGGGTACATGTGAATCGCGGTGACGGTGACGGGCCGATACATTTGTAGCGGGACGACAATAGTTGACAACGGGGACAGAATGGTCCAGACAGCCGAAAGGGGCCAGGTTGACCACCATCCTGACCCCTTCACAGCTTGACTCTTAGCGGTACGGGGATTCGAACCCCGGTTTAATGGCTGAGAACCACTCGTCCTAACCCCTAGACGATACCGCCAAAACTCAACGCGCAATGCTAAAAAAGCAACGGCTCAGAATATAGAATTTCTAAAACATCTGTCAAGTGACCTAAGACGATTGCGGGGCAAGCAATTACAAGAATCACCTCGTGTAATACAATGAACCCGAACCGATTAGTCCCTCGTAACTTTTGCCAAGTTTTTTTGGCTATTTTGGGTTCAGCGGCAGCGGTGACGTGCATGGTAGCGCCAAAATGGCAGTTTGGTGCTGCCAATACTGCCAGCGCGCTGATGAGCGTTCCATGCGGATTTGAACGCCACGCCCGTTACTCCATATCAAGTTCTTAGGAGCTAACGGATTAGTCTATTTGGTGCGCCCGTCCCACCCAAATCTGCCGAATGACAGCAGCAGATCATCAAGACTGGGACCGGACGGCCGCATTTGGGGTTTATTTCAATACCATGCTGCCCTATATTTGAGGAGCAAATCTTTGGATGCCTGTGGAGGAGAGAATGCCTGCGAAGACCAAGCGAACGGTGAAGAAGGTTAAGGAACTCACATACGCCGACCTCGACTACACGGTTAAATTCGTGCCGCGGGGAGCTCGGTCTTCCGACGATCTGAAGTCGAGCGAAGGAGTCATCGGTCAGCCTCGGGCGATTGAGGCGATTCGCACCGGTCTTTCGATGACCTCGCCGGGGTACAATATTTTCATTACCGGCCGGGTCGGCACGGGCCGGGTGGATGCCGCGATGCATCTGCTCGAAGAGTATGCCAGGAAGAAGCCGCTCGCGCTGCAGGATGTCTGCTATGTCAACAATTTCAAGAACGAAGATTGTCCGCGCATTCTCCTTTTCAAAGCGGGCCAGGGGGCCAAGTTCAAGCACGATATGAACTACCTGATCCAATCGCTGCGCAAGGTCATTCCCAAGGTGTTCATGTCGGAGGATTTCAAGGAGCGCCAGGGGAGGATCATCCGCGAATTCGAAAACCGTCAGAAAAATCTCATTCACGGCTTCGAAGAGCGGCTCAACAATGTCGGCTTCGTGATGGTGCAGATCCAGTCGGGGATGGGCGTGCGCAACGAGATCCAGCCGCTGATTGAGGACAACCCGGTGTCGATCGAGCAACTCGAGCGGCAGGCGCGCGAGGGGAAGTTCCCGCTGTCGCGCCTCGACCAGATGCGCCGGACCTGGGACAGCCTGCGCCGTGAGTTCGATACTATTACGATCGAGTCGAAAAAGCTCACCGGCAAAATGGAAGATGCGCTGGATAAGCTGAATTTTTCGATGGTGGCGCCGTTGGTGGGTGACAAGATCAACTTGATGCGCCGCCGGTTCCCTGATGAGCATGTGGGGGCGTACCTCGACGAGGTCGAAGAGGCCCTCCTGTCGGATCTCGATCGATTCCGCGAGGCGCAGCCGCGGCGCGGGGAAGAAGATGCGCCGCCCTACCGGAAACGGGAGCCGTTCGAGGAGTTTTCGGTCAACCTCCTTCTGGACAACTCAGGAACGAAACGGGCGCCGGTTGTTTATGAGAAATCCCCCTCGTACAAAAACCTCTTCGGCTCCCTTGAACGGGTCGTCGACCGGTTTGGATACTGGCGCACCGATTTCACGCGGATTTATGGCGGCTCGCTCCTGCGGGCTTCAGGCGGATTCATCTTGCTCGACGCGCTCGATGTGCTGGTGGAGCCGGGAGTCTGGACTCACCTGAAGCGGACGCTGCGCAACAACGAAATCGAAATCGCCAGTTTCGATCCCTTCTATATGATGGCGGGTTCCGGGATCAAGCCGGAGCCGATTCCAATCGAAATCAAGGTGGTGCTGGTGGGTGAACCGCGCGTTTATCAGCTCTTGTGGCACCTCGACGAAGATTTCAAAAAGGTGTTCAAGATCAAGGCGGAATTCGACACCGAGGTGGAGGCCGACCGCAGCCACCTGCAGCGGTATTTCGAGTATGTCCGCCGCATTATCGCCGACGAGGAGCTCCTGAAGTTCGACCTGTCGGGAATGCAGGCGGTGGCCGAATACGGCATGCGCCTGTCGGGGCGACGGGGAAAACTGACCTCGCGGCTGTCGGCGATCTCGGACATCATCCGCGAAGCGACCTACTGCGCCCGTCAGCGCGACGCCAGGGCGGTCACCCGGGAGGATGTTCACTGCGCGATCAAGCTCAAGCGGCAGCGGGTGAATCTGGCCGAGGAGAAGATCCAGGAGCTGTTCGATACCAACGTGCTCATGGTCGACACCACCGGCAGCGCGGTCGGGCAGATCAACGGACTGTCGGTCTACAACATCGGCGACTACTCGTTTGGCCGTCCGAGCCGGATCACGGCGAGCACGGCGCTGGGCCGATCGGGAATCATCAATATCGAACGGGAAGCGGATCTCTCGGGGCCCATTCACAACAAAGGGGTGCTCGTATTGTCGGGGTACCTGCGGCAAATGTTCTCGCAGGACAAGCCGATGGCGGTGTCGGCCTCGATCTCGTTCGAGCAGGCGTACACCGGGGTCGACGGCGACTCGGCTTCATCGACCGAAGCGTACTGCATTCTCTCGTCCCTGGCGCGGCTCCCGATCGACCAGGGAATCGCGGTCACCGGGTCGATTAATCAGCAGGGGGAGATCCAGCCGATCGGTGGCGTGAACCAGAAGATCGAGGGGTGGTTCGATGTCTGCAGCGCACGGGGATTGACCGGCAGCCAGGGAGTGATGATACCGCATCAGAACGTGGCCGATCTGCTCCTGCGCCCCGACGTCATCGAGGCGATCAAGAATGGTGAGTTCCACATCTGGCCGATCCGCACGATTGAAGAGGGGATAGAGGTGCTCACCGGAGTGCCGGCAGGCAAGCGGCAGGCCGACGGGAAATTCACGGCGGGTTCGGTGTTCGCGCAAGTCGACACGAAACTCATGGAGATGGCGCTCACACTGCAGAATTTCGGACGCGACGAAGCGGATAACGCGTCGCGCAAGGCTCCCGAGAAAGAAGGTGCTGCGGCGAAGAAGAGCGCGCGGAAGACGCCGCGCAAGAAGAAGGCAACACCGGCGCTGTCGAAACCGAGGCGCCGCTCATAGACGAAAGTCATCCGCGCAACGGGTCTCTTCAGGCCCGTTGCATCTCTTTGGCGAGTCAGTGCGCTGACGGGTCGAGACTTTGATCCGGCGACCTCATCGCCACGCTTTCACTTTTTCCCTTGACATTGATTGAGAATGCGTTTCTATTTTCGTATCTGTCGACGCGCGACAGATTGACGCTCAAGGCGCGACGCTAAAAGAGCAACACTTTTGCGCAACACTGCGGCATCAGGGACGGTGCGAAACGCAGCAGGCGGGATCCGTGCAAAGCTGCTCCGCGGATGCGATCGAGGCAGGAGACACGGATCGCCGGAACTGAGAACCCGGCAACGCAGGATCAGCGCCCCACAAGCGTCAAAAAAAACGCGGTCACCGAGTGACCGCGTTTTTTCTGTCTGTACCTGGGGCCGAGCTAGAAATCGGCGCCGAAGGAGAAGTACGATGTCGGGTGGGGAGAGACATCGTAGAAGTTGGTGTTCCACGCGAGGTCGTAGCGCAGGAGAAAGAAGCCGAGGTTGGCGCGCATGCCGAAGCCGAACCCTGTCTTGATGTCATTGAGGCGCTTGCGACCGCCTTCGGATGTTCCGCCCTTGAAGTTCTCCTCATTCCAGGCGGCGCCCATGTCGGTGAAGATGGCGCCCTGAATGTCGGTAATAGCGAGGCCGAGGGGGAAGCGCATCACAAAGATGTCGATCAGCGGGAAGCGGAACTCCCAGTTCATGAGGGCGTAGCGATTGCCCGAAAGCTCGTAGTACTCGATACCCCGGAGCGGTGTGATGACATCGGCGAAGTACAGGTTCTCAACGTCGTAGACCCGGGCATCGAGCGTTCGGTTGCCGATCCAGTTGGTCGTTCCGCCGAGGAAGTACTGCTTGGGAGTCGTGCCGAACGACGCGCCGCCGGTGAGGCGCAGGGCCATCGAAAACGTCTTCTTGAAGTGCCAGTACTTACGGTAATCGAGGTTAAGGGCCTGGAAAGAGATGTCGTTCGCATCGAAGAGGTTGACGCCGGCCTCGAGGTTGATTCGGGCCCGCCGTCCGTTGACGGGTCCGGTGATGCCCCAGACGATATTGTCTGTGACGTAGGACAATTCACCGACAGTCACCTTGGAACTGCGAGCCGTGCGCGGATCATCAAAGTCGTGGTAGTCGCGATCGATGAAGTACTGGGCGGCGCCGAACTGGACGCGCGCGAAAGTCGAGAAGGGACGGCTGGCGAAGAGCTGCACGCCGTAGAAGCGGTCGGAGAAGAGGAAATCGTCCGAGTCGAGGTAGAAGTTCTTCGTATGGAACAGACCGACGCCGATATTTGTGCGGTACTTGCTGTTCAAGTAGTAGGCCTGGATGTATGACTGGTCGAGCGTGTTGACCAGGTCGGTCGCGATCGAAATCTGGTGATTGCCGAGGTAGTCGGAGAAGATGAAGTAGGTCTGGCCTCGCAGACCGAAGAACGAGTCGTAGGCGACGCCGCCGCCGACGTAGTCGGCCGTGAACTTGGTCTTGTAGTCCTGGGCATCGAACTCACCGTCGGCCGGTGCGGTCGGGCGCTCGCTGAACAACTCCGGTTCGGTCCGTCCGGCGCGCAGAGCGAGGACCGAATCGGTTTCCACCGTCATGAGGACGGAATCGAGCGGATCGACCTTCGGATCCGCGACGAAAACGTACTCGCCGCCGTACACACCGGTCTTCTTGATAACACCCGTGGTGTCGGCAGCGCTGGAATCTGCGATGGAAGAATCCGCGGAGGCAACCGCTGAATCTGCCGCCAAGACGGCTGTGTCCGCAGCGAGTGACGCCGACTCAATCGGAACGGCGGCTTCGGCAGATGCGGCAAGGCTGCTATCGGGCAGGCTCGTCGCGGCAGAATCGACCGGCACGGTTGAATCAGCAGCAGCGATGACAGTGGTGTCGACTGCAACCAGGGTGCTGTCACCGACCGGAATTTCGGTCGCAAGGGAGTCCGCCGCGGCGCTGTCGGCTTTGTCCTTTGCCTTCGCAGCTTCGTTCGTGGCGAAGAGGTCGTACTCCCCCTTCATGTAGGCGGTCAGCGCGAGGGTGCCATGGTCCCCGGCGGGCTGAAGGTCCTCGAGGACGAAGATATCGAAGGCGGCCTGGTGGAAGGCGCCAAAGGCGATCTTCTGGCCGTCCGGCGACCAGGAGAGAGATTTGATACCGGTGAGGATGTCGGTCACGGCATAGTGCTGGCCCGATTCGAGCACAGCGACGTAGAGATTGTCGATGCCGTTGCGATTGGAAATGAAGGCCAGCCGGGCGCCATCAGGGGAGACCTTCGGGACTTTGTTCTGGCCCGGTCCGACATCGATCGGCTCGACCATGTGGTTCGCCAGGTCGACGCGGAAGATGTTGTAGTAGCCATAGGCGAAGTCACCCGGCATGAGGGCGCCGGGGTGGGCATACGGGTTTTCGCCGGTCGAGACATCGGGCGTCTGCGGGTGCGACCGGTCCGAGGAGAAAACGAGGGCATCGGAGCCGGGCATCCAGCTCGGGTAATTGTCATCGTAACGGTCGTCGGTGATCTGCGTCACCGCGTTGGCGTCGAGGTCGTACACGAAGATGTCCCGCTTGTAGTTCTTGAGGGCGGCAAACGCGATCTTCTTTCCATCGGGCGACCAGGCCGGAGACACGACGTTGTAGTAGGGGAGCGGGATCTTGCGCTCGACATCTCCTTTGCGGACGTTGTGGATGAACAGAGCGTCACCCCCGTCGGATTTTGCGACAAACACGAGGCTGCGGCCGTCGGGTGACCAGGACATGCCGGAGACGTAAGAGTGGAGCGACTCAAAGTCACCGGAGCGTTCGGCTTTCACGAGAGTTTTGAGCCTGCGGCCGTCGGCGGCCGAGAGCAGGACAACCTCGGTGTAGTCGGAGCGGTCGGTGAAGATTGCAATCTTGTCGCCCTCGGGGGAGTAGGCCGGTTCTTCGTTGAAGTAGGAGCCGTCCTTGCGGGCCTTGGTCAACTGGCGGGCAGCCTCATCGACATTCTTGCGGTTCGCGATTTCCGGCCAGTAGCGTCGCTTCATTTCGAGCGAGAATTCTTTCCAGAGCTTCTCCTGGTCAATACCTATCGCTTCTTTGAGAGCGCGGTCCATGGTCAGAAAGACTTTTCCTTTGCGCAGGACTTCGCCGAGTTTGTCCTCACCGTACTTCTCGGCAATGAACTTGATCATCGCCTGGCCCTGCTTGTAGGCAAGATAGCCGCCGATGTAGTCGGGCGGGGCGAGGTAGTTGTTGATAGTGGCATCGCGGACGACCATGTCGGCCCAGTAGTCCCAGCCGTGGCGGGAGGAGTACTCGGCGTAGCCCTCGGCGTACCACAGCGGCAGGTTGAACAGCCGGTTGCGCGAAATGAGGGAGGACAGGGAATTGCCGAAGAGCATGTCGTAGACCACGGCGTGGGTCAGCTCGTGGTGAAGGACGTGGCGGTAGTCTTCGTAGGAGCCGGTGAAGGGGATGACAATACGCTTCTTGAAAGCCTCGGTGAAGCCGCCGACCCCTTCAGGGATGAGGCCGGACGTTATGTTGGTCTGCTGGAAATCGTTGTGGGAGTTGTAGACAAAAACCGGGACCGGCTCCTGGAGGTAGTAGCCCAGCTCGCTGGTGATTTCGACATAGGCGGACTCGAGGACGGCCGCGGCGAACTTGGCGGTAGGGTAGGCCTCCTCATAGAAGTGGATATCGAAGTGTTTGGTTTGGATAAACTTCCATTCGAAATCCTTGTACCGGACCTTGTTCTTGCCGAAGTACGTTTCTTGTGCCCCGGAGGGAACGGCGGCAACGAAGGCCAGGAGGGAAGCGAGCAGGAGGATTTTTCGCATCTTACAATCACCTTTTCGGTTATTCCCGGCGATCCGGGGCAATGCCGTCAGGGAGATCGGTCCGGGGCGAGCCTGAGACCGGTCGGGACGGCGGTACGGGCCATGAGATCGTTGAGTCGACGGCTCATTCCGATACTCTGGTAATATCGGCTCCGAGGGCGCGCAACTTCTCCTCTATCCGGTTATACCCCCGGTCGATATGATAGACTCGGAGGATCTCCGACTGGCCGTGGGCGGCCAGGCCGGTCAGGACAATTCCGGCGCCGGCGCGAATGTCGGAGCACATCACGGCCGCACCTCTGAGTTCTTTCACACCATTAATGACGGCTTCGTCGGAGGAAACGTTTATATCGGCGCCGAGCCGACGCATCTCCATGGTATGATTAAACCTATCTTCAAAAACAGTCTCGCGGATGTGGGATGTTCCCTCGGCCACGCAGGCAAGAGCCATAATACACGCCTGCAAGTCGGTTGGGAAGCCGGGGAAAGGGAAAGTCGTCACCCTAACCGGGCCAAGCCGTTTCGGTCCCTTGACTTGAATGCCGTTCCGGGTGGATTTGTGCTCGCAACCCATTTCGGCGAGCTTGTGCAACACGACCCGCATGTCTTCCGGGTTGCAGCCGGTCACCTTGACCTCGCCACCGGTGATGGCGCCGGCCATAAGGTAGGTCCCGGCGACGAGGCGATCGCCCGAAACCGTGTAATCGACCGCGTGGAGACGCTTGACCGGCTCCACGACGACATTCGGGGTGCCGGCGCCATGGACTTTCGCGCCCGCCTCATTGAGGAAGTTGGCGACATCGAGGACCTCGGGATCACAGGCGGCGTTGGCAATGTACGTCTTGTCTTTGGCGAAGACAGTGCCGAAGAGGAGGTTTTCGGTGCCGGTGTGCGAGGGGCGGTCGAAGTACATGGAACCGCCGCGGACAGGCTTGGCCTCGGCGAGGACATAGCCGGCCTCTTCGGTGACCTTGGCGCCGAGGGCGCGGAAGCCCTTGATATGGAAGTCGACCGGGCGGGCGCCCAGAACGCAGCCGCCGGGCAGTGAAACGCGTGCCGAACCGAGGCGGGCGAGCACCGGGCCGAGGACGAGAAACGAAGCCCGCATCTGGCGCATGAGGTCGTAGGGGGCGGTGTTCTCAGTGATGTGCTCGGCGTTGACCGTCATGACCATCGCTTCCGGATCATAGCTGATCTTCGCGCCGAGGTACTCCATCACTTTGATCGTCGTATAAATGTCCCGCAGCGGCGGGATATTGCGAATGACGGATTCACCTTTACTGATGAGCAGGGTGCCGAAGATGATGGGCAGGGCGGCGTTTTTCGATCCTTCGACTTTCAACTGCCCGGAGAGCGGCCGCGCTCCGTTAATGACGAATTTGTCCATCGGTATGTTTGTCCTTGCCTGTGCAGGTCGTTCGTGCGGCGCGGTCAGGGCGTCACGCCCTGACTCACAGGCGTGGCGGCGGGCCGGGGTCGCGGCGCGGTGTGTGACCTACCATTACACGATTATGACAGTCCTTTGGTTCAATGTGATTAATGAGCGGAAAAAAGGAAATTAAAAAACGGGATGGAGAGTGACAGTCGAGGGCCCGGGGCACCCGGCCGTCACGATGCCTGGCCGCTGGCGAGCTGCTCGCGTTCCGCGGCGTTGTCGAAGCTGTTGCGGATGCGGCGGAAGAACTCGATCGCTTCCCCTTCGCAGTAGTCAGGGTTGGTCCAGGGGAGGCGGTGGTACTGCCCGCGCGCCCAGATCAACTCCACCTGTGCGTAGACCCCTTCGCCGACATACAGCCGGTGGTTGAACTCCCGGTGGGAGGCGGTTACGATCTGGTCGGGGGTGACTATGCCCGGATCGATATTGACCGTCCGGAACACGAAATCCCCGACGACATCGGCAAACTGCGGTTCGATCCGGTGGCAAACCCCTTTGATTTCCGCCAGCGTGTCGCGGGGAAACATCCGTTCGAACGAGAACAGCCGCCGCTGGAGATTCTCGCCCATCTCCTCGCGGTACGTGTCCTTCTGGGTGCAGGCGATTTCAACCGTCTCGTACTGCACGCGTCCGAATCGGCGTTCGAGGGCCTTCAGGCTGTCGGCGAGGGCATCCATGGACGAGTAGATTATCGAGACAAACAATCGTCCAGCGGGTGGTTTCTGAATTCGCGCCATGGATGAATAGTGCATCATTCGACCGGGAAGCGTCAACAAAAAGTCGGAATAATCGGCGTCGTTTTTTCTGCGCTGACGGCAGACGGGAGGCATCGGTGGCGCGATCGCTGTGGGTAGGGGCCGGTAAGCACCTGTCCCATCGGGGGATGAAAGCGCCTGTCGTTCTTCGTTGGGAAATATTTGTTGGCAGGCGGGTAAAATGATGTAAATTCAGTAGTTCGCGCCGGCGGGCCGGAATCGGTTCAGCCTGACAACGCATACCACTATTCTGAAGAGACGACGTATGAAACACCTCCTGATAGCGCTCTCTCTCATTGTTCTTATAACCGGATGCAGCAAATCCCCCGAAGAAAAGCAGAAGCGGTTGTACGGCGATGCCGTGGAGGCGCTTGACGAATTCAAATTCGACGAGGCACAGGCAGTCGGCCAGCAGTTGTCTCAGGCTGTCCCCGGTTCTCCCATGGCCCGGTTCGTCACAGGGTTGGCGCACGAGCGGCGTCTGCACTTTTACGACGCGCTCGGCGAGTATGTCGCGATCACCAATTCCCATCCGTCGTTCGCCGATGCCCATATTGCTGCCTGGCGTATGTATATGGAACTGAACCTGATGCCGGAAGCGATGATGGAGGCGACCGAGTACCGCAAGCTGCTGCCGCAGGACGGGGTAGCGGCGGTGGCGATGGCGCTGACGATGATTCGGAGCGAACTGGCCGGGCGGGCGCATGCCTACCTGGATACGGCGGTGACACAGGGTGTGGATGCCTCGGTAGCGGCCATGATTCACGCGCGGGCGTACATTGTCGAGGACATGCCGCACCAGGCGGATTCGGTTTACGAGGCCGGTCTGGTTGGGGCCGACGGCAGGGCGGAGGTGTATGCCGAAGCGGCCAACTACCTCGAAGCGCTCGGGTTGGTGGACTCGGCGGTGGTGATGAGCCGCAAGGCCCTGACAGCGTCGAAGAACAATTTCGATCAGGCGGTACGACATGCCCGCCTCGCGACCCGAAACAACTATTTCTTAGAAGTGGACAATGTCCTGGCCCAGCTTCGCTCGAACGAAGTCCCGGTCGGGGTTGTGAAGCTCCTCGAGGCGTTCCGGTATGACGCCGCGGGCACGGTCACCCTGGCAAAGGAAGCGATCGATCAGTCAAATATCCAGGGGGACGCAAATATCTCCACCCGCATGTACGAATCGGAGATCAAGATCAAGGCGTCCGACGAACTCGCGCTCATGAACAACTACCAGGTGCTCTCCGCCCTGCTCGTGCGCGAGGGATACGATCCTGAATTTCAGGAAGTGATGTTCTACCTCCTGGGCCTCCAGGCCGGTTCCTGGCTGCAGGGCACGATGGGAATTCCGTTTTTGAAAGACGTGCGGCCGAAGTTCCAAAACCGGGCCCCCTTGCGTTCGCTCTTCACGCTGGCGCTCTACGAGTCGGGGCGCGTCGAGGAGTTCAACCAGTTGGTTGACGAAATTCTCAAGTTCCACCGCAACCAGGTTGACTGGGTGACGGGGCTGGGTACTATCTACGCCGACCGCGAGGTGCACGACTACGACAAGATGGCCGAGTATTTCACCCAGGCGCTCGAATTGAACCCATGGTACCAGCCGGCGTTCGCCAAGTGGGTGGCGACCTACCGCTTCCTCGGCCGGTACGACGACATTGCGAAGCTCTTCGAAACTTACGCGCACTTCCCGGAACGCTTCCCGCAACTGGCAATGCTCGAGGGAATCTGCCTGGTTGAGGGTGGAATGGTCGAACGAGGGATGGATGTGTACGCCATGAATGCGCCGATGGCGCGCGGGGATGAAAAGCTGCACCGCCAGATGTACCAGGCGCTGCGCAAGCACTGGTCGACCGCTCAGATGGGGCAGTTCGCCGACTGGCTCAAAGAGAACGGAGGGCAGAATGCGCACCTGCTGACTCTGGCTGCGACATTGAAAGTCGATATCGGCGAGAAAGAAGCAGGGCTGGCGTTGGCCGATGCCGTGCTGCAGGTGAAACCGGATCTCGTCGATGCCGCGGCGCAGCGCGCCCGGGCTCTCTACCTGATGGGTCAGACGGACGAGGCGATCGCGCTGCTGCAACGGAACATCGAGATCGATCAATTCCATGTCCCCTCCAATTACTGGCTGGCCCGGCTTCTGGCTCTGCAGGGGCGGGATGCCAACAAAGCGCAGGATCTCGCCCGGCGGGCGGTGTTCGACTCCAACCAGGGTATCAACGAGTGGTGTAACCTCAGCTACGTCTACCTGAAGACCGGGCGCTTCGATCTGGCCCGGGGGGAAGCGAGCAAAATGACCCGCTCGTTCGCAGGTGAACCGCTGCCCCTGTTCTGTCTCGGTATGGCGCTCTACATGGAGCAGAAACCCGTGGAGGCGAAGAACCGACTGCAGGAAGCGATCGACAAGGGGCTGGTCGGGGAAGCGCTCATTGAAGCAAAAGATGTCCTGTCCAAGTTGAGATCCTGATCGGACCGTATGCAAACCAGCCCGCAGACAGTGCTCGTAACCGGCGGGGCCGGATACATCGGCTCGGTACTGGTGCGGCTCCTGCTGCGCAGTGGGCTGCGTGTTCGCGTTATAGACAACCTGTCGTTCGGCGGTGAAGCGCTCCTCGGTCTGCTGGGAGATCCCTGCTTTGAGTTTCTCCATGGAGACCTGCGACGACCGGGGGATATTGATACGGCGCTGGCCGGGGTCGACAGCGTCGTGCATCTCGCGGCGATTGTCGGTGATCCGGCCTGCCGGCAGCAACCGGAACTGGCGACGGCGGTGAACAAGCAGGCTGCCGAGTCGCTCCTGCACGAAGCGCAGGCTGCCGGTGTCAGGCGGTTCATCTTCGCGTCGACCTGCTCCAATTACGGTAAGATGGGTGACACAGCCATGTGCGACGAGCGGTCGCCCCTGCGGCCGATTTCGCTCTACGCCGAACTCAAGGTGGGATTCGAGCGGATACTGATGGCGGTCGATCCCGACAAGCTGAGCGCGGTCTGCCTGCGCTTTGCCACAGCTTATGGACTCTCTGCCCGGCCACGGTTCGACCTCACGGTCAACGAATTCACGAGGGATCTATACCTGCACAAACGGCTCGAGGTGTTCGGCGAGGGCTTCTGGCGGCCCTACTGCCATACGACCGATCTGGCCCAGGCCTGTTACCTGGCGCTCCTGGCGCCGGCGGAAGCGGTGGGGGGGCAGGCGTTCAATGTCGGGCACACGGCGGAAAACTACCGCAAGAAGGACCTCGTCGATCTGATCCTGCGGGAGTTGCCCGACCGGGCCGAACTGGTCTCTTTCGTACAGCGCGAGGAGGATCCGCGCGACTACCGGGTGAATTGCGACCGGATCCGCGATGCGCTCGGGTTCATTCCGCGGAAAAAGGTGGTCGACGGAGTTCGGGAGATCATTGCGGCACTGGCCCAGGGGATAATCACCAACGCCGAACACCCGGGCTACCGGAACGGCTGAAGTTGCATGAAGGAGCACACACACATCCAGGCGGTGATTCTGGCCGGGGGCCAGGGAACGCGGCTCCAACCGTATACGGCGGAGGTGCCGAAACCGCTGGTGCGGATTGGGGAACGGCCGATCATCGAGATCCTGCTGCACACGTTGCGCCGCCATGAAATCACCCGGATTCGCCTCGCCGTCAACCATCTCGCCCACTTGATTACGAGCGCGCTCGGCGACGGCAGTGCGCTCGGCATGGAACTCGCTTACTCCCACGAAGATCGCCCGTTGTCGACTGTCGGACCGCTGACGCTCATACCGGACCTGCCGGAGCACTTCCTTGTACTCAACGGCGACATCCTCACGGACCTGGACTACCGCCGCCTGTACACGCACCATGTCGAGAATGGAGCGATGGTGACTGTGGCGACCTGCCAGAGGGAGCACCGGATCGACTACGGGGTGATGGAAGTGGGAGCGACGGGGCTGGTAACGGGATTTGCCGAGAAGCCATCGCAGCAGTACACCGTGTCCGCGGGAGTGTACGTGTTTTCGCGGGAGGTGCTCCGGTTCGTGCCACGGGGAGAGGCGTTCGGATTCGATCAGCTGATGCTCCGGCTGCTGGAATGCGGCGAGCCGATCGTGACGTATCCGTTCGACGGTTACTGGCTCGATATCGGCCGGGTCGAGGACTACCTGAAGGCCAACGAGGATATCGCCCGGATCGAGAGTCTGCTACTGGCCGACCTTCGCTGATTCATCCGGCTCAAGCGTCAGGATGCTCACCGCGCGGGCATAAACACGCTCACGGCTGAGGGGGACATTCCAGCGCTCGCCGTTGCGCCACATCTCAAAGAAATCGAAGAAGTGCGGGCTCAAGGGATTGCCGGAGTTGCCGGCGGGCAGGACCATCGTGGCGCCGTCGACATCGGCGAAATCGACTACGAACCGCCAGCTGGGGCCGACAATCGTACGAAACGACGCGGCGCCTGTCCGCTCGTGAAAAGAGGCGTTGAGCGATCCGGGAGATCCAGGCCAGGACCAGGGGCCAAATGACAGGTCGACGAACCGGCCGACCAGCGGCACGCCAGCCATGGGATGGGCCATGGTGAAGGTCTGGACCTGCCCCCACTTCCTGCCGCCGATCATGTGCAGCGAGCGCTCTAGAGCGCGGCGGGCGATTTCGAGGCGCGACTCAACGCGGCTGGCCGTCGTCACGTCATCGACCCAGACCGAATCACCGCCGAACATCACCTCGTCGAGGGTGAGCCGGCCGATTTCGTTTGCATGGGCCGGGAGTTCATCGCCGAAGACTTCCTTCTTCAACTCGTCGAGGAAGACGACCACCAGGCTGATGGCGAGCGACGCAGTGTCCGTGGATCCGTCCCACGCCCGCACTGCCGCAAGGGAGCCGGTGGTGTCGGTGAGGAGGGCTCCGGCGGCGTCGACCAGTGACCGCCAGCGCAGACGGTAGACATCAGTGCGGTCGAGTTGGAACTCCTGCATATCGGCGACCGAGAACAGCTCCTGCGACTGCAGGAGGTCGCTGATGCGCAGGATGCGGTCGGCGGCGAAGCTGCCGGGAATGTTGGGTGAGTCGGCCGCCTTGTTGTTGCAGTTGGCCAGCCAGCCCTCCGGGGGATTCAGCGACCAGGGAGCCTGATCCGGCGGGAGGTAGCCATCCCAGTCGTTTTCGGGAACCCACCCATCCAGCGGCAGGTAGGGGGAGGCGTCGCCCCGGACGGGAACCGGGGTACCGAGCTGATAGCCAATGTTGCCGTCGCGGTCGGCGTACATCCAGTTGGCGTTGAGTGCGCCCATCGAGGCGACGCTGGCGCGAAACGACTCGAAGTCGGCGATGCGCATGAGGTTGAAGCCGGAGGTCGTGGCGGCATCGAGATCATTATCCTGGCCGGCCCAGCGGATAACGTAGAGGGAGTCGGGGCCGGACCACTCGGCGCGGGCGGGGCCGTGGTGGGTGCGCAGGATAGTGAACGAAGCTATGGTGTCTTCCAGAGCGATTTCAATAGTGTCGCGAATGATCTCCATCGTTCGCCAGACGAGCGAGTCAGCGCCGCGCGCGGGATCGATCCGTTCGAGATACTGTGTGCTGTCGGTCGGGTTCCGTCGCTCGATGTAGTAGTCGACCACATCGACGCCGCCGGCGGTGAAGGCCCAGGCAGCGCGGCCGTTATGCCCCATGACGATAAACGGGAGGCCGGGGATCGTGATACCGATGACATCGAGCCCGGTCTGCCGGACATGAAGCCCGACAGCGTACCAGAACTGCGGAAGCCGGGCGATTTCCAGGTGCGGGTCGCTGCAGAACAGAGCCTGCCCGCTCGCGCTGCGCGAGGGAGCGACAGCCCAGGCGTTGGAGGAGCGGGCTGGGGTGAAGGACGAAGCGCCGCTTTCGAGTACCGACTGGGCCAAAAGGCAGGCGGCCTGTTCGCGGAGGCTGCCGGAAGCTGGCCGGCGTTCGGTTCTTGCGGCGCGCACGGTCGTCGGAGCCCAGGCGGGATATTCGATAGGGAGAGCCCGGACAGCATCGGCGTGACCGGCATGCGCCAGCGAGGCAAAGAAGCCGTCGCGGTTCTGCAGGGCGTCGGAGTACCAGGTCATGAAGTTAAGCAGAGTGAGGCAGTCGAAGACGCGCCACTCCTCGAACGGTTTCTGCAGCAGGATGAATTCGAGCGGGGGTTCGACCCCCGATTGAGCGCAGGCATTGACACCGTCGGTATAGGCCTGCAGGCGTGTGCGATTTGCGGGACTGAGCCGGTCGAGCGCGTTCCGGGACGTGGCCACGTGGCCGTCGCGGCGACGCTCCATGTCGAATTCTACGGTGGTCGGGCCGAGCATGGCCGAAAGGCGGCCCTGCGATACGCGCCGCAGGAAATCGATGTTGAACATGCGGTCGGCGGCATGCAGCCAGCCTAGGCCGAACAGGGCGTCATGTTCCGTCTCGGCCCAGACCTGCGCGATGCCCATGCTGTCGGCCGTGATTTCCACCGGACCGTCGAGGCCCGCGAGGCGAATGGCTCCCTCCGACGGCGGGAGGGTGTCGCCGAACTTGAGCCAGGCGGCAATGGCCAGACCGGTCACCAGTGCGACCATGGTGAACAGCGTGCCGATAAGAACTCGGCGAGAACGTGTCTTCATGCGGCGGTCCCGACAGATGTGGTTTGCGTCTGTATGTCGATGTCGGCCGGGCTTCTCCGGCATAGCCGCCGCAAGATAGGGTGAGAAGAAGGGTGGGGCAAATGAAAGGAGAAGCACGCCGGAAATTCGCGGGAGGGGAGCATGATGGAGGAGAAGAACGGCCGGGTATCACCGGTCCCGAATTGAACCCGGCTGTATAAGAGAAAGGACGTCGGCAGGTTGACAGATCGGCGTCGAAGCCGTATCATGGGGACACGTTGCGGCACGGAAGTGCGAAGATGACTCATCAAACGAAAGAGATTCCATGCTGAAGAGACTCTCCCTATTTCTCATCCTGTGCGGTTTGCTGTTGGCAGCGCAGCACCTTATGGCCCAGGGCAGTAAGAGCCCTTTGGAACAGCCGGAGCCGGTGTTCACCCCGAAAGTCGTTCCGGGCGGCAGCATCACGATTGAAAAGATCGACGGCCTGGCAGGAGAGGGGCAGTTGAAGGCGGGGCAGAAGGTGACATTTTACCTTCGGTATACGAACAACACCGGCCGACCGGTCGCCGGCTTCTCCAACGGATTCCGGGTATACTCGCCGGATGGCGCGACCTGGGGTACGACGACCTCTGACAGCACCGGTGGAGTGGGGCGCGGCTCGATGGACGGCGGGGTGTTCTTCGTCAATTTCGGTATCGACGGCGCCGGGGCGGATACGGTCGGATTCGGCGGTTTCCGCATCATGAAGGAGGGAATCTCCAACGAGTGGAGCGGGACCGCGTTCACGATTACGATCGGCCCGATCAGTCCCTCGATGGCCGGCAAGAAGATCTGCCTCGATCAGTCGTACTTCCCTCCGGGCGGTGTCTGGCTGTGGTCGCTGGATGACCAATCCGACAACCTGCCGGACTGGGGCGGACCGTACTGCTTCACGATCGTGAAATAGCGATTGAACTGATTATCGAATTTGTGCTCCCGCGCGCCGACGGCCGCGGGAGTTTTCTTTTGGGGTAGGTTCAGCGGTCCGTGCGCACGAGAATGGATACACCGACAGCGTAAGCGGTCACGCCGATGCCGATCAGGATTCCGACCGGCAGCATCATCTGGGTCAGCGTAAATTCTCGCCAGATGGCTCCCTCGAAGGCGTAGATGGCCCACTTCACGACACTGAAGTTGCTCAGCGAGAGCATCCACGACGGCATAAACATGAGGGGAACCATCGAGCCGCCGGTCATGGCCATGACCAGCATGATGGCCCAGCCGGCGCCGCTGACCGCCTGCTCGGTCCGACCGATCACCGAGATGAGCATCATCAGCCCGACATAGCAAATGCCGCCGGCGACGAGGGCGAGGAGCATGCCGAGTGGAGAAACAAGCCGGACGTCGAAAATGAGCATGCCGATGAGCAGGAGCACACTGGAAACGCCCACGCATGTGATGAAGCAGGCAAGGCCTTTGCCGGCGAGGATATGGGCGCGCGTGAGCGGCGCCAATCGCAGGCGGAGATAGGTGCCGCGCTGCCGTTCGGTCACGATCGACACGGCAAAGGAAAGGGTGCAGCCGAGCAGCGCCCAGGCAAGGGCCTGCGGGAAAGTGATCTCAAAGGGGGAGCGGGGGCCGCTGGATTCGACCGCGATTTCCACAACGCTGATGGCGGCTGATCCGAAGGGGGAAGCCGAAGCCGTTCCGGAGGAGTCGGTCATCGATACGTAGTCGCCCAGACTGCCTAGCAGCCGGGAAATAACAGCCCGCTGGTCGGGCGGGAGCGTGGTGTCAGTCAAGAGCGCGTCTTGGCCCTGATTGACCCACTGCTTTGTTTCGGCGGGATCGCTCATCCGTTCCTGCACGAGACTGAACCAGGCTTCCGTAACCATCCCCTGCAGGTAGCCCGCTTCCGCTTTGCGCGAGGGGTCGACCCCGATCTCTATTGGCGGCATGGCGAACGGATTGAAGCTCTCAGAGCTGTCGGCATGGGGCTTGAGCAGCACGTACGCGGCCAACTTGCCCTTCTGCACCAGTGCCCGGGCGGAATCGAACGACATGGGGGATACCGCCAGGACCTCCTTGGCCGCGAGCTTTCCGGCCAGCCGGGCGGATTGATCGGTTCGGACTTGATCGACGAGGGCGATCTTCATATTGCCGGCACGCGAACCGCCACCCGAAAAAATCGATCCGAAGAACAGCGCCATGAGAAGGGGGAAGAGGGCAACCCAGAAGAGGCCGAATTTGTCACGCCACAGCAGGCGCAGATCTTTGAGGGCGAGGGTGAATATCGGGCCCATCAGTCGCGCAGCCTCCGTCCGGTGAGGTTGAGGAAGACCGTCTCGAGATCGGCCCGGTGCACGTGCAGCGTTAGAAATCGCAAACCGGAGTCGGCGAGTTTTGCGACGTCCTGCAAGGGACAGTCGGTTTCGACCCGCAGGCGGTGATCGCGGAGATCGCCGGGAAGATCGGCCGGTCGATCGGGCAAGCGTTCGAGCTCGGCTTCGATGACCGACTTGCCGCCGTGACGGGCAATCAGGTTGTCGACCGTATCGAGGGCGAGGAGTCGACCGTGGTCGACAATGGCCACCCGGTCGCACAGCCGCTGGGCTTCTTCCATGTAGTGCGTCGTATAGAGGATGGTGCAGCCGTCGCGCTTGAGAGATTCGATGCGCTCGAACAGGAGGTTGCGCGACTGGGGGTCGACCCCGACTGTCGGTTCGTCCAGTAGGAGCAGCGGCGGATTATGGATTACGGCACAGGCGAGATTGAGGCGGCGTTTCATCCCGCCGGAGAAAGTCCTGACGGCGTCTCGTCGCCGCTCAGTCAAGCCGGCCAGGTCGAGCGCCCACGCGACCCGCTCGGACAACCGGGCGCCGGAGAGCCGGTAGAGCCGGCCAAAGAAGAAGAGGTTTTCGGAGGCCGACAGGTCCTCGTACAGGGCGAGCGCCTGCGGGGCATTGCCGATCTTGAGGCGCGTCTGCGCCTGCATCGGATTCTGGGAACCGTCGATCCGAACACTGCCCTGATCCGGGGCAAGAATTCCCGCGAGCATACTGATGGTGGTGGTTTTCCCGGCGCCGTTGGGCCCGAGCAGGCCGAATGTCTCGCCCCGCCGTATGTCGAACGAGATATCGTCGACAGCGGTCAGTGCGCCGAAGCGCTTGTGGAGGTGACTGGCGGTTATCATGACTCGTGCTTCGTCCACCCATCCTACTGTTTCAGCTAAAGTAAGGTGCCGAACGGCAGCCGTCAACGCAATTTCGGCATTTCAGGCCTCATTCCGGGAGTTGGCGGCAATCTCCAGGGCGAGAACCGGGAGAACCGGAAACTGGAAGCCGCGGTTCTTGTAGGTAACCGCCTTGGGCCTTCCTCTCCGCAACTGCGCCAATCGAAAAGGAGAACTATATGGGTATCGACTGGAGCGGAATATTCGTGCCCCAGCACTCCCTGCTGGACCTGTTCATCCGGGGATCGGTGGTCTACCTCAGCGTGTACCTGCTGTTTCGCTTCGTGGTGCTACGCATGGGAGCAAGCGTATCGATCGGCAACATCCTCATCGCGGTCATCATAGCGGACGCGGTATCCAACGGCATCCAGGGAGAATACAAGACAGTGACCGGGGCGCTGGTGCTGGCGCTGACCGTTGTCTTCTGGGATCTGGTAATCGAAGCGCTGCAGCACCGGTTCAACGTAGTCAGGGAATTTCTTGGGGGCTCGCCGGTGATGGTGATACACGAGGGCCGCTACCTGCACGGCAACATGCGTCGACACCTGCTCTCCGAGCACGAATTGATGTCCGAACTCAGGCAATCGGGGGTGGATGATGTGAGCAAGGTCAAAGTGGCGTACCTCGAAACAGACGGCAAGGTGAGTGTGATCGAGAAAGAGCAGTGAGGCGGCGTGAGCATGGGCGCTGCTCAGCACCGCGTGCGTTCTGAACGGAGAACGGCCCGGACTCAGCTTCCGGATGAGCTGGCGGGTAGGCTGCAGCCATTCGGCATCAGGGCCCCCGTAAATGTTACCGAGGCAGAGGATAAGGGGGGAGGCACGCCGGCTGATCAGATATTGGGCCAGGACTTACACCCCGGCTGCGCCGTGCCGGCAAAATCAGGCTCGGGGCAACCGGAGCCTTAGTTCCTGCGTACATTGTAGACAATACCGGTCCGAGGCATGCTGCATCTCGGCCGGACGGGCCGCGGGGCGGTTTCGGTTGGCATGAGGGCGCCGAATGTATTATACTGGCCGTGTCGATCAGGAAACCACCCGCTCATGAGAAGCAGAAGTGGAAACTGTGCGCCTCCTGTACATTGAAGATGATCCGGGCCAGCGAGAGAGTCTCGCCGCTCGCCTGGGAGAACGCGGCTTTGTCGTAGTGACGTCGGCTGATGGCCGGGAAGGGCTGGACCGCTTTGCCCTGGAGCCGTTCGATCTCGTGCTGTGCGACCTGAATATGGCGCCGGTCGACGGCCTGGCGGTGCTGCACGCAGTCAAGGAGGCCCGGCCGCAGGTGCCGGTCGTAATCCTCACTGCGCATGGCTCCGTTGAACTGGCGATCGAGGCGATCAAGCAGGGGGCTTACCGGTTCATCGTCAAGCCGGCGAGGATCCCGGACCTCGAAATGACCATCTTCCAGGCGATCGAACACGCCTTGCTGCAGCAGCGGCTGGCCGATTATTCGCGGATGCTGGAGCAGACAGTCGAGGAGCGGTCGGGCAAGCTCGAATTCGCCAACCGTCAGCTGGCCTCGTTGAACGATGTCTCGAATCGTCTGATCCAGATCAAAAACGAGGAGCGGTTGGTAGATGCGGTGCCGCGGCTGCTCACC
Source organism: Candidatus Zixiibacteriota bacterium (assembly GCA_041742355.1). Classification (GTDB taxonomy): domain Bacteria; phylum Zixibacteria; class MSB-5A5; order GN15; family FEB-12; genus JAGNLV01. The sequence goes on along the minus strand of JBGSIV010000169.1, from coordinate 2,439 downwards.
GAAGCGCTTGATTTCGACCGGGCGCTGCTGCTGCTTCTGCGGGACGGGCGGCTGCGCGTCGGATCGATCTGCTTTCCCAAGGATCCGCCGGATCTGGCTGGCGACTTGTTCCGCCGGATAGAGTCGGGAGAGGAACGGCTGGGGCCGGCCATTCTGGAAGAAGCGCTCGGCGGCCGCACGGTGTTCGTGCGCGACCTTAACGCCGACCCGCGCTGGACGAAAGAGCCGGGGCAGATTATCCGCACCAAGGCGATGGTGATTTCGCCGGTGCGTACGAAACACACGGTGATCGGGCTGCTCATCGGCAACATGCAGCACCACGTGCGGGAAATGGATGACCAGGATGTAGCGCGCTTCGAGATGTTCGCCAATATGGTGGGGCTGGCCTTTGAAAATACCCGGGCATACGAGTCGCTGGAGCGGGTGGTCGAGGAGCGGACGGTCGAGTTGCGGCGGCAGACAGTGGAACTGGAGGACAAGACACTCGAGCTGGCCCGTGCCAATGTCGATCTGCTTGGCACACAGGAGCGGCTGGAGGAGAAGAACGATGAGCTGCAGCAACTGCTCGGCGAACTGTCTCGCAGCAAGGACCGGCTCCAGGCCATTCTCGACAGCGCCTACTACGTCATTCTGATGGTCGATCCGTCGGGAGCAATTGTCGCCACCAACGCACAACTGGAGGGGTTCTTCGGCCTTCCGGAGGGTTTGATCCGGGGAAGGGGGTTCGATCAGTTCCTGGACAAGGTCGCCGGATGTTTTCACTCGACGGCGGATCTGGGGCGCCTTGTCGCGAAACTCATGGCGAACCCCGACACCGATGTCGAGCGGATCGCACTGCCGGAGTCGATCGTTGAGCGGGCGTTACTGGTCACCTGCCCGCGGGAACGATGGGTGGCGGTACATTCGATGAAGGTGCACGACAGCGGCGGAGCCGAAATCGGCCGCGTGTGGCTGTTCAGCGACGTCACCAAGATCAAGCAGGCGGAGGATCAGGTTCGGGCGCTGATCGAAGCGGCGCCGATTCCAACCATCATCAGCCGGATCGAAGACGGCCGCATCGTGTATATTAACGACCACCTCGCCGAACTGGTCGGCCTGTCTCGGCAGGAGGTGATCGGGCGCCGCACAGTCGAGTTCTACTACGATGAGGCGGACCGGCAGGAAGTGGTGGTGCGACTTCGTCGCGATCGTATTCTGCGCGATTTTGAAGTCCGTCTACGCCGAGGGGACGGCACGCCGGTGTGGATGCTGGCGTCGCTGGTGGTCACGCGGATCAACGGCGAGGATGTTATTGTCGGGGGATTATACGATATCACGCAACGCAAGGAGGCGGAGGACGCCTTGCGGCGGGAACGCAATTTCGTCAGCGCGATTCTCGACACGGCCGGCGCACTCATCACCGTACTCGACCCGCAGGGGCAAATTGTCAGTTTCAACCGGGCCTGCGAACAGACCACGGGTTACCGTGCCGAGGAAGTGCTCGGCACGCCTTTCTGGGATCTGCTGTTGACCGAGGAGGAGCGCGAACCGACTGTACGGGTGTTTCGCTCGCTGCTCGCAGGCGACTTCCCGAACACAGCCGAAAACAACTGGGTCACGCGTTCGGGCGAGAAACGGCTCATATCCTGGTCCAATACGGTGCTGACCGACGGCAGCGGCAGCGTCGAATACATAATCGCGACCGGTATCGATATCACCGAAGTCCGCCGGGCCGAGGAAAAGCTGCGGCTGTACCAGCGGATTTTTGAAACGAGCGGCGACGGTATTACGATCTTCGACAGGAACAACCGGCTCATCGCCCGTAACCCCGCGCACCGGGTCAATTCTGGCTATTCGGACGAAGAGGCGATTGGCATGACAGCCGCCGATCTGGTCGGACAAGAGCCGGTCGACAAGGTGATCGAAACGCTGCGATCCCAGGGAGAATTCCGCGGCGAGATGGCGATGCGCCGCCGCGACGGCATCGATCTGCCGATCGACCTCTCTGTCTTCCAGATCCGTGATGATAGCGGCGAGGTGCTCTACACGGTCGGTATGGGGCGCGACATAACCGCCCGCAAACGGGCTGAAGAAGCTTTGCAGCGGGCGCATGACGACCTGGAGAAACGGATCGAGGAACGGACGGCGGAGCTGCGGAACAGCGAGGCCAAGAACCAGGCGCTCCTCAGCGTGATTCCCGACCTGATGTTCCGTCTTAGCCGAACCGGCGTCTACCTGGATTACCGGGCACCGAAGGGGAGCGGGCTGGCAGTGCAGTCAGACGAGATTGTCGGGCTGAGTGTCAACCAGACCCTGCCGCCCGATCTGGCGGCGGGCACGATGGCGACAATAGAGGAAGCCCTCGAATCGGGAGAGATACAGATCCTGGAGTACCAGTTGCCGCACAAGGACGAGGTGCATTCGTTCGAGGCGCGGGTGGTGGTGAGCGGGCCGGATGAA
>JBGSIV010000168.1:0-14275 GCA_041742355.1 Candidatus Zixiibacteriota bacterium | reverse complement strand
ACCAAGATGGCCAGCCCGGATCGCGACGCCCGGCGCCGGGCGTTCGAAGCAATGGTGCGCGGCTGGGAGCGGCGGCAGGACCTGGCCGCGATGGCGCTCAACGCCCAGGCTGGTTTCCGCCTGTCACTCTACAAGAACCGCGAGTGGGACGTCATGTACGAACCGCTGACCAACGCCCGCCTGCAGGAAGCGACGCTCGACACGATGTGGAGCGTGATCTCGCGCGAGAAGAAGCGGCTGCACGACTATATCAGCGCCAAGAAGAAGCTGCTCGGGATCGACAAATGGGCCTGGTACGACGAGTTCTCGCCGTGCGGCCACTCGGAGACGCTTATCCCGTTCGACGAAGCGGGCGAGTTCATCATCCGCAATGTCGGGTCGTTCTCGGACGACATGGCGTCATTCTATCGCATGGCGCTCGAGCGCCGTTGGGTTGAGGCTGAGGACCGTTCGGGCAAAGCGGGCGGAGCATTCTGCACCGGGCTCGGGCCGATCAAGCAGTCGCGCGTCTTCATGACCTACGGCGGGGCGTTTGAAAACCTCATGACCCTCGCGCACGAACTGGGCCACGCCTATCACCAGCAGGCAATCGCCGAGAAGCCGTACTTCGCCCAGCAGTACCCGATGCCGCTGGCCGAGACGGCGTCGATCTTCTCCGAAACGCTCGTCGCCGACGCCGCCCTCAAAGAAGCGACTGACCCGCAGGAGAAGCTCACGCTGCTGGACCAGAAGATCCAGGCGGCGTATGTCATGTTCACCGACCTGCACAGCCGCTACATTTTCGACCGGGCGTTCTACGCCGAGCGCAAGAACGGGATTGTGCCGGCCGAGCGACTGAAAGAGATGATGCTCGCCGCACAGCGCGAGGCATTCGCCGGAATGCTCGATGATTCCGGGTACCACCCCCTCTTCTGGGCGTCGAAACTGCACTTCTACATCACCTCCACGCCGTTCTACAACTTCCCGTACGTGTTCGGTTTCCTCTTCGCCGGGGGCGTCTACGATCGGGCCCGCAAGGAGGGCAAAGCGTTCGCGAAGAACTACAAGGCGCTGCTGGCCGACACCGGCAGCATGACCTGCGAGGACGTGGCCGCGCGGCACCTCGGGGTCGACCTGACCAAAGAGGCGTTTTGGAAGGATGCGGTTGACCGCTCGCTGGCGGACATTGACACCTACGTGGCGCTGGCCAAACAGCAGGCCTAGCGGCGCGTAATTCCCAATTCCGAACTCAGACCGCCGGCGTCGCCGTTTGTGCCCGCCGGCGGTTTTCTCTTTTCGTCAACCGCCCGAGAGACGACCATCGCATGCCTCATCCGGGTCAGATGCCTTGTTGCATAACTTTCACTGAACACATATCTTGAGCGAAAATCACGGATCAATTGCCTAAGAGGAGATGCCTTGTGCGGAAATTCGTGTCAATTCTAGCGATTGCGGCGGTGGGTACGGTATTGACGCTGTCGGCCCTCGGTTGTTCCAAGGCCGAGCAGGCCGCCAGCGGCCTTGAGTTGCCGCCGAACTACGATCCGGCCGTGCTGGAGCAGTACGGAGCGTTGAACAACGAGGGCTACGCCGCCATGCAGGAGGCGAAGTTCGATGAGGCTATCGCGGCGTTCACCAAGCAGGCGGCGCTGATCCCGGCCGGGCGGTGGGGGCACTACAACCTCGCTTGCGCCTACAGCAAGGCAGGAGATGTCGATGCCGCGTTCGCCTGCCTCGATACAGCTGTAGCCAACGGCTGGACCGACGCCGGCCACATGGAGCAGGATACCGACCTCGAGCCGCTTCGCGGCGACGCCCGGTTTACCTCTCTCGTCGACAAAGCCCGCGCAACGGACGCCGCGAAGCAGAAGCTGCTGGCTATCGGTCTTCCCCGCTACGACGCTCCCCCGCAGCAGTTCACCGACACGGTGGCCCTGATCGCCTGGCTGGAAGAACAGCAGGGGATTCTCCGCGCCAACAACCGGGTGCGGCACCAGTGGCAGGTATCGGCGGCCCAGATGGACCTGGAGGCCAAGCGCCTTGCCGCGATGGAATCGCTGCAGCCGGAGACGTTTGATTACGATCTCGAACGCATCCTGACCATGAGCCGGCTCCAGTCGCCGTACAAGGAAAGTTGGGGGCCGCTGTGCGCGACAATTATGAGTGAAGTCGACGCCTATCTGGCCAAGCAGCCGAGCGCCGACAACGCCTCTGAAGCGCTCTTCCGCGGCGTCGTAGCTGCCCTGATGCACTACGGCCCGGCGAAAACCGGCACGCCGGAGGGGCAACTCGCATACACCAAGGCGGAGAAGTACTTCGGTCAGATGGACCCGGTCTCGAAGAAATACGGCAGCGCCGAAGCGTGGCTGCTGGGATCGAAACTGGCGGCGGCCGGCGACAACCGGGCCGACTTCTATCCGCAGGTACGCGAATTCGCGATAAAGTACAGCACGGATAAGGGTGCCATGGGTGCGGCAGGTATCCTCATGGCTCCCGACATGGTGAAAGCCAACTGGCCGATCGCTATCAACACGACCGATATCGACGGCAAGCAGGTTTCGCTGGCTTCCTACAAAGGGAAAGTGGTGCTGGTCGATTTCTGGGCGACCTGGTGCGGCCCCTGCCGGGTGGAACTGCCCTACCTGAAAGCGGCCTACGAGAAGTACAACAAGCAGGGCTTCGAGATCCTCTCGATATCGCTGGACTACCCAAAAGAAACTTCGCAGGAAGCCTACCGTCAGTGGATCACCGAAAACGGCATGGTCTGGCGGCATGTTTACGACGAGATGAACTGGGAAAGCCCGCTCACCCTGGCGTACGCCGTCAGTTCCATTCCGTCGCCGTTCCTTATCGGCAAGGATGGCGCGCTGATCGGGCTTCATGACGATTGCCGGGGCGAGAGCCTCGATCCGCTGATCCAGAAGGCGTTGTCGGGGCAGATCTAGGCGGGGCCATTCAGAACAGACGCTGACCACAAGATTTCCACTATTAATAGAGAAGAGGCGGTACCGGACGGTATCGCCTCTTTTGTATTCTGTCAGTCTAAACAGTAGAATAGCGGACAGTTCAGCCCTCCCAGCTCTCGGCGAGTGTCATGATGTCGGTGACGAGGATCGGCTCGACAGCATAGAACGCCTGGCCATATTTGCATCGCGACAGGAGGCCCATCGACCGCGCCGACGCCGTGATGCTCTCGATGTAATCGCGCGATTTCTCGGGATTGAGAAACTGCGAGCGGTGAGCCGAGAGCGCCTCTATCCAGCGGTCGACATGGGGGGTGATATCGACCACGAAATTGGGGAAGACGCCCGGCGGGAGGAAGTAATGGAAAATGCGGGTGACGAGGTGCGGTTCGCCCGGGATATCGGCTTTCCGCAGGGCGGCGAGATTAGCGGCGTTGATCGCCAGGATGCCTGAAGCGACATGGTCCGGGTGCGACTGGCGCCGGCCGTGACCGACATGCGGGTAGGGCGCGAGCATGATGCGCGGGCGAGTCTGGCGGATAACAGCGGCGAGGGCGCAGCGGTGTTCGTGCGTGTCCTCAAGGCGGGTGTCCCCCCAGTTGAAACGGGCTATTACGTCGGCGCCGAGAATGGCGGCGGCGGACAGGACCTCCTGGCGGCGGATCTCTGCCGTGCCACCCGTGCCCATTTCCCCTTCAGTGAGAATGGCGATGGCGGCCCGGTAACCCCGCTTGGAGGCGTCGATCAGCACGCCGCCGGTCCCCACTTCAACATCATCGGGATGTGCGCCGACCGAAAGCAGGTCGTAAGGTCGGTTCTCTTCCATGGCCGTGTCCCTCAAAAAAAAGCCCGGAGAAGAACGCTCTCCGGGCTGGTGTTGATCGAATCAGATGGCGTTATTCCGCGTCCTGCTGTGCTCTCTTGAACGCGTTCGAATGGAAGATGAGCATCTCTCGCAGCAGATGGTTCAGGTACTCGTCGGTGTACGCAGGGTTGCCCGGGTAACCGTCGTAGAACTTCACGTCCGGTTCGTAGCCGTAGCTGCGCAGCAACTGGATAAACGCCTGGGTCATCTTGTTGTAGCCGAGCGGGTCGTTCTGGATCGCGGTGGCGAACCACAGATCGACATCGTTGAAGTCCTCGCCGCTACGATGGTAGGCATGGTACATCTTGTCGAGGCTGTTGCGCATCCACAGATCCCAGATCGGAGCATCGGGCTCGTTGATCGGGTTGCCGTCCTTGTCAAAGGGCAGATGGAAATCGAAATTGTCGTTGTCCACCTGAATGATCGCGGTGTCCAGGCCGGCCGTGCCCAGAATTCTGAAGCGTACCGAGTCGGGTACAGTCACACTGAAGCCGCCGGCCGGCAGAGCAGTGATGACCGGGCTCACCAACGTATCGTTCGGCGAAAACGCGAGGGCGCCGCCGATGAAGAGACGGCCAAGCTGGAACTGGCCGGAGCTGTCAAACTTGACCAGGTAGTCCTCGTCCCCGAGCAGATCCTGCTCATTGAGAACGTCGTCGAACAGGTTGATCAGGCCACTGGCGCCGTCAACACCGTCGAAATCAAGGGGGCCGTCGATCGCGCTGATCGATCCGAAGCGCCCGGGGTGCTTCATGGCGGCGCGAAACGCGCCGTAGGCGCCTTCACCGATTCCGCCGATGCCGGTCATCGCCTGCGTGGTATCGAAGGCATTTGTGCCAAGCGCACTGGCCCAAATCCAATCGAGCATAGTACCGCCGACAAGCGTGTCGTAGTTGCCCGCGCCGCCGCCGCTGCCGGCCCACCAGTAGCCGCCAAAGGTCTGCTCATTGGCGGGCGTGACGATCACCATCGGCTCAATCAGGCCCTCGGTCAGCAGTTCGTTGGCGACCTGAGCCAGCCCATGGTTGAAGTAGTAGTGCTGGTCGCCGCCCTGAGGCGGGAGGAGAATCAGCAGCGGAAGTTGCCGGTCGGGGGTGTAGTTGGGGGGGGCGCCCCACACGCCGACATTCGGCACCCAGGCTTGCGGGAAGGTCAACTGCGACTCGTTCTTGATCTGAACAACCATCTCCCAGAAGAAGACGTGATTGAGGATCAAACGACCGCTGTTGCCGTTGTATTCGGGGGCGGAGTTGCTGCCGCGATCGGTGCACCCCGACACCAGGAGAAGGCTCAGCAGCAGAGCGCTCAAGATCAGTTTTGTCATACTTCGCATCTCCGGCCTCCCTAAAACCGATAGTTAAAGGAGAGGATAGTTTCATAGGTCTCCGCCCGGTAGTCACCGGCGAGGCTGGCAAACGACTCCCCGTCCATCTTAAGAACATTCGCTTCGCCGGACTGGGCGCGAGTGTAAGAGGTGACCAGGCCGAGATCCCACTGCTGGATGTGGACGATACCGCCGAGGCTGAAGCCGAGCTTGTTGCGCGTGTCAATAAACTGGGGCGTCAGCTCTTTGGAGTCGCGCGTGGGGGACTGGTCCGCCGAAGCACCGCCGACGACGGTCAGGCCGAGGTCGGGAGTGAGGAACTTCGGGAATTCGTAGGCCAGACCGACCATGATCTTCGCGGCATTAGCCCAATCGGCCGGAGCGCTGACGTCTTCAGTGAAGAAGTTGCGCACGAGCTCGGATGTGTCGGCCGGACCGAAGAGGTTGGTTGCGTTGGTATACGTGAAGGAGAGACCTTCATACTGCGACCAGAGCGTATACTCGGCGTCGAGCGCCACCGTCAGACGTTCGGTCGCCTGATACGACAGCCCGAGGCCGAACGAGGGCGGCAGGTCGAGGTCAACTTCGAAATCATACTGCGGACGGACGACAGCACCGGAAAGGAAAAGCTGACCGACCGTCCCGGGGTTGTTGACCTGTGCGGAGTCGGACTCGTGCCACTGGGTGTAGTTGTCCGGAAGGTAGAACTCGCTCTGGGCCGTACCACTGACTGTGATCGGGAAGGGATAGTTGAAGCTGAACCCGGCCCGAAGCTTCTCGTTCACCTTGGTGACGATACCGGCGTTCAAACCGAACCCCCAGCCGCGCCCGACATTCTTATTCCACTGCGGAATGCGGTCGTAGGGGAAGTCCTGCATGATATCCCAAATCGGTTCATCCGGCGTATTGGTGATCGGGTTCTCGCGGAAGAAGATGTTGCTGTACACGAGATCCGCGCGCATCAGCTGCAGGCCGATACCGATCGACATCTTCTCGGGAACCAGCTCGCGGGCAGCGGTCACCTGAAACGACACCACGTCGAGGTTGCTGCTGAACTGGTCGCCCGGGAGGCTGACGCTGTCGCTGTAAGACCGGACCGGCTGGAACAGCTTCCAGGTGATGTTCTGGTCGAAGCGCTGGTACGCGCTCAGACCGAACACCGTTTCGCCGGCTACCGGCAGACGCAGCAGAATGCCGCCGGACGGATTAGTGAGAATCTGGTGGTGGTTATAGTTGATGCGGTCATTGAAGAACCCGCGCTCGTAGACTCCACCCCACCTGGCATCGGGGACGATTTCGTCGCGATGATGCACAAAAGCCCAGGCGGAGCCGAGCTGGTTGTCCCAGATCCAGGCGTAACCGGCCGGGTTGTAGTACGCAGCGCTCCAATCATCGGCAATAGCACGGTACGCGCCGCTCATGCCGCGCGCCTTCATGCCGATGCCCGAATTCTCGAAACCGCTCGCGTAAATCCCGGAGGCCAACAAAACCAGAACGGTCAACACAATGGCAGAGAATCTGGCAATTCCCATCCTGATCTCCGTGTTTTGTAAACTATCTAAAATGTCTCTCTCGTTGTCACTTCTCGAAGCTTGCACGGGCAACGGTGTCTCGGCGGGCCCGGAAATTGGCCTACGGGCAGGCGGGGCACATCCTCCCCAGCTTCGGTCAATCAAACAGGCAGTCAAGTTATAGCAACGGCTATGACTTGTCAAGAAATTCCGCCTGATTCCACTCTTCTGCACTGCCAATTAAGCGTATGCCAAAAAACGCGTTAGCACTTCTTCTCCACTGACGGTTATCGGCCCGCCGATGTGAAGCACTTCCTGTCTTTCGCTTCAGAATAATTTCGGCAAATTCAAACGCATTGCCCTCTTTGCTGTTACGGCACCACCGTCAACAGCCCGTGGCCACCGCGAGCGCTGCCTCCCGACATGCCCGGCGACGGAAAACAATTCCCGCAAACATGGAAGCCCTTGCCCAGCGCAGAAGTCGCGCCGCACGTCGCACCGACCGAGAGCTCGGGCTATTCCCTGCACGATCAACCAGTTGGACGGTTTTGTCGCCAATGGCACCGGGCTTGCTAAACCACCGGTGTGCGGACGCCGAGTGCGACCGCGCTGACAAAGTGGAAGTTGTCACAGGAAGGTAAGGCCCATGCGAAAACTGATCATCTTCATCATCCTCGTAATTGTGCTCGTCTCGCTGAACTGGTTCCGCGCGGCGCGGGCACAGGATCTCGGCTCGCTGAGCGCCGATGAACTCAGCCGGCTCAAGCAGCAGTACGAGGCGGCCGGAGCGGCGAAACCCGATGCTCCTCCCCCCGTCTACCAGAGCCCACAGATCTTCGGCGAAGACTCGCTCACACTGCCGAAGGCATTACCACAGATGCCGGCGGCTGTCGTTCAAACCGGGTTTGAACAATCGGCCGCGCCGGTGCCGTTCGAAGAACTGCGCCCCTTCGGCATGGAGCTCTTCACCCAGCCCGTCGAACTCAATCCTCCGGCCGACATCGCCTCAAGCGATGACTACGTCCTCGGCCCCGGCGACAACGTCCTCGTTTACGTCTGGGGCCGGGTCGAACGCGAATATAATCTCACCCTCGATCGCGAAGGCAAAGTGTTCATCCCGAAGGCGGGGGATCTGGTCGGCTGGGGACTCACGATCGAGCAGTTCACCGACCGCATGAAGCAGCACCTGGCCAGGGTCTACTCGGACTTCGACATGACCGTATCGCTCGGCAAAATCCGTTCGATCCGGATCTATGTCACCGGCGAGGTCCGTCAGCCGGGCGCCTACACGGTCTCTTCGCTGACCTCGGTGCTCAACGCGATCTTCATGGCGGGCGGCCCGAACGAACGCGGATCGATGCGCACGATCGCGGTCAAGCGCAACGGCGAGACAGTGGCGTCCGTCGACCTGTACGATTTGCTCCTGAACGGCAACAACGCCTCGGATATCCGGCTGCGCACCGGCGACGCGGTGTTCGTGCCGGTGGCCGGCACGCGGGTGGCGATCCGAGGCGAAGTCAAACGGTCGGCCCTCTACGAATTGTGCGGCGGCGAAACGGTGACGCAGCTCCTGGAGCTGGCGGGCCGTCCGACGCCCCAGGCCTACCTCGACCGCATCATGCTCGAACGCATCACCGAGCAGGGAGAGTGGGAGGTCCGCGACCTCAACCTGAGCAGCGACTCGACGCGTTCGCGGGATGATGTTGCGCTGGTCGATGGCGACCGGATAACGGTGTACTCTATATTTGATCTCCGCACGAATATGGTCGCGATCTGCGGCCACGTTAAGCACCCGGGCTACTACGAGCGAGCCGACTCCACCCGCGTCAGCGACCTCATCGAGCGGGGACAGCTTCGCCCGTACGACGTCTACTTCGATCGGGCCGATGTTTTTCGCCGCTATCCGGATCGACGGGTCGAGGTGATTCCGATCGACCTGACCGGGGCTTTGGCCGGAGATCCTTCGTCCGACATCTTCCTCACCGATCGGGATTCCCTGCACATCTACAGCATCAACGATGTCAAGCGCGAGCAGTATGTGTATGTCGAGGGGGATGTCGAACGGCCGGGGAAGTATCCCCTGTACGAGGGCATGACGGTGGGCGACCTGATCTTCCTGGCCGGATCATTCCAGCGGGGAGCGGACCGCACCCAGGCCGAACTGGCGCGGCTGGATTCCCTCGGCCGGGTCACTATCGGCTACGTGACGCTGATGGATTCGACCGGAGCGGGGACGCCGCTGCATGAGGACGACCACGTATTCATCCGCCGGATTCCCGAGTGGGAAAACGAACGCAGCGTCACGATCGCCGGCGAAGTGCGCTTCCCGGGCACCTACTGGCTGGCCAACCGGGATGAAACGCTCTACCAGTTGCTCAAGCGGGCGGGCGGCTTCACACCGACAGCGTTTCCCACAGGTCTCGTGTATGAGCGCCGCTCGATCAGCGAGAGCCTCCGGCGGCTGAACGTGCCGACACTCGTTGAACACTCGCAGCCGATCATTCTCGACTCGGCGGGGGTGCCGGTGAAAGAGGCAATCTTCACCTTTCAGCCGGAATCGATGAGCCGCATCATTATCGATATGGAGCGCATTCTGACGACCGATGGCGCCGATGGCGACGTGGTGATCGAGCCGGGCGACCGGATCTTCGTGCCGCCCACCCCGTCGGGCATCTCGATCATGGGTGCAGTCGGCGCAAACGGCACGCTCAAGTATGTCGAGGGACGCCGCGTGAAAGATTATATCCAGCGGGCGGGCAACTTCACCCGCCAGGCCGACAAAGGCGGAACGCGCCTGATTCGTGCCGGCGGCGAAGTGTTCGCGGGCGACGACGTCCTCGGCAAGAAAGTCCAGCTCGGCGATATTATCGTGGTCCCTAGTGAAATCAAGCGCGACCGAGACTGGCTCAAGACGATCACGACCGTGTTGACCGCCACCACCGGCCTGGTCACCTCGGCCTACATCATCGGCAACCTGTAGGCGATACCAGAAAAATTCCAGCATTTGTTTCCTTTACCTTCCTGTAGCTGCCGGCGGTGATCGCACACCGCCGGCGGTCTTTTTTCGGGAAGGATTTTCGGCAAGGAAAGGAAATTTCTGCCGGAAAGGAAGCCGCCGGTGGAGGTGAAGAGGTCAAACACATCCCCGCAACCCGATATAAACACCAAACCGACAATCACTTAGGTCGGCCTGTGCAATCCCCGCACAGGACGGCACAGGGCTTGCAATGACTGCCGGCAAAGGATAATCAGGCAGCGACAAGGACCGTTGTGCCGATGCATTCAAACCCACAAGTCGATCGCATACTCCCGCGCCCTGCCGCGGGGTCTTCCGGCACACCCGTCCCGCCGCCCCATGACACCGCACAACAACCGCGGCCGACCGCCGCACTGGGAGGCAACGCCATGAACACACTCCAGACTATCAGCAGCGCCGACATGAATGACCTGATCGCGCTGATCACCCGCAAGACGATGACGAACCGGGCCATGATTCGCCCGTACACCGAGACAGTGCCCTTCCTCACCGGCCTGCTGCGCCAGCTGTACCGGCCCGGGTGCCGCCTGCTTGCGGCAGGGCATGTCGAGCCGGACATCGAGGCGGCCGCCAATCGCGCCGAGGTGCAGTTGACCGAAAGCATCGGCCCCTCTCCCTTTTCAGGCAGCCTGAAGGCCGTGCTCGATAGCGTCTCCTCCCCCAGGGACGTCATCTATGTCGCCAACCCGAACAAGGTCTCGGGCGCCAATTACTCGCTGGCCGACCTGAAGCAGCTGGCGGAGGCGGTGCCGGACGGCGCCCTCATTATCGATGAGTACTACCACGACTTCTTCGGCGTGACCGGTCTCCCACTGATCGAATCATTCCCGCGGGTGATTCTGCTGCGCTCGTTCGCCTCGGCCTACAGCATCCGGTCGTCGGCCTCGGGATTCGCGATCTCCAACCCGACCATGATTGCGGCGATGAACGATTTCGCTCCGGCAGAGGAGTTTTCGGCCACTATCCGCAAGGTGATCCTGATGACTCTCACCAATGACGAGGCCATGACGATGCGTCTGCGCGAAGTGCATGAGGAGTCGCTGCGCGTCGCCAGCATCCTCACGCGCCTCGGCGCGCAGAGTCGCATCACCGCAACCGACTTCCTTCTGATCCGGGTCGCCGATCCGGCCCAGGTGGGCAACCAGCTCGCACGGGCGAAGGTGGCGATCGAGAACCTCGACGGCTATCCATCGATGCAGCACTACATCCGCTACCGGGTCCAGTCCCCCCTGACCAACGACAAGCTGATCCAGGCGTTCGAGGCGATGCCCCCCGAGGCCTACCGGATGAAGTCGCTCGACCTTCGGAAGATCACCATGCGCCATGAGCCACAGACGACAGAAGCTCAAACGGAACAGAAACCTGCCGTGCAGAGACAGCCCAAACGTCAGCCGAAGACAAAACCTAATCAGCCGAGTATCCGAGTAGCGGCGCGCCACCTGTTCGGGCTGGCCGAGGTGGAACCGGAAGAAGCGGGCAAGAAGTAACGGAAGAACAAAGCGACCTCCTTTCGAATGATCGTAGCGGTGCCTCCACATCTCCGACCGAAGCGTTGTGGGCTTCGGTCGGAGACCTCCTCGCTGCACTCAAGCGATGGGAGAGTCGGTCGATAGATATGATAAGGGAAGTGATGCAAGCGGAAGCGACGTCCGACAGGCGCCGCAACAACTGGAAAGCGGTAATCGATGGGCCGCCTGAAAGAGCGGGGACCACTCGGCGGCACACCGGAAAAAGGGGCAACACCGGCATGAACGCATCACGACATCGTCGACGCCTGCTCCTGGCTCTGGCAGGCAATCCCGGCGCCCACAGCGGCGCCCTCCTCTCGCTCGCGGCCGTCCTCATGGCGGCCGGCACACCGATCCCGCTCTTCATCGAAATCATCTTGGTCGCCCAGGTACTCCGCCTGCTGCTCGGCTTGGAGCACCGCAGCCGTCCCGTGCTTGAAATTCCCCAGGTGCGCAAGTATTTCCGCCAACTGGTCGGACCCGAGGTGAAGTTCTCCGTCATGGTCCTGGCGGCGACATACCTGCTCAACTGGCCGCTAGTGCGGACAGTCGTACCGATCTACCTGATCTCGAACCTCGCCGTCCAGATGGGTCTGTTTGGAATCGGTCGGCTGATTCTGCGCCGCCTGGCAGCCGTGCCGCCGCTGGGTTGCCGTCCGGAGGCGCACAACCGCGTGCTGATTGTCGGAACGGGCCAGCGCGCGAAAGCGGTTGCCGACCTGATCCTGTCGTCACCGGAACTGGACGCCTCGATCGACGGTTTCCTGGATTTCTCCCGCAAAGGATTCTGGCGATACCGGGACATTCCGCTGTTGGGACATCCGGATCTTCTGACCGGGCTGGCCGGCCGCACGCAGATCGATGCGGTCGTTCTGGCAGTCGAGCCGGAGGAAATGCCGCAGACCGCACCGGTACTGGCGGCAGCGGAGCGTCTGGGCGTCACAGTGAGCCTCATGCCCGACCTCTATCGTACCAGCATCGCCCGGGCGGTGCCTTCAAGTCTCAATGGCACGCCGACCGTTGCCTATCGGCGCGTACCGGAGAGCCTGGCGGCGCTGGGACTCAAACACTTCGTCGACAAGGTCGGTGCGGTCGTCGGTCTGATCCTGGCCTCACCCATTATGATTGCGGCCGCGGCCGCGATTAAACTCGAAACACCCGGACCGATCTTCTTCAAGCAGATGCGCTCGGGCGCCAACGGACGCCCCTTCCCGCTTTACAAATTTCGCACCATGACAGCCGATGCCGAGCGCCACAAAGACTCGCTGAAGAATCTTAACGAGATGTCCGGGCCGGTCTTCAAAATCAAGCAGGATCCGCGGGTAACGCGGGTGGGACGGCTCCTGCGCAAATACTCGATTGATGAGATCCCGCAGTTCATCAACGTGCTGCGCGGAGAAATGTCGCTGGTCGGACCCCGCCCTCCGCTGCCGTCGGAGGTGGCCAGGTACGAGCCGTGGCAGCGACGCAAGCTCTCGGTGAAGCCGGGGCTGACCTGTATCTGGCAGGTGAGCGGGCGCAATCAGATCGATTTCGAAGACTGGATGCGGCTCGACCTCGAGTACATCGACAACTGGTCGCTGTGGCTCGACGCCCGCATTCTGGCCAAGACCATCCCCACGGTTCTCAAAGGAGATGGGGCGTCCTGATGAGCAGGCACTCCGATCCTTCCTCCCACCGGAGACGCGGGTGACAGTCCGCGCGAAAGCGGATAGCACGGAGGCACGATGAAAGGGATTCTGCTGCTGCTTTTCGTCCTGGTTCTGCTGATTCTCATTCCGTGGACCATCCGCGCCGAAGGAGTCCTTCCCCTGGGCGGCTCGGAATGGTCATTCCTCTATGATCTGCTGGAACGCCAGGATGCCCTGACGCTCACCGCCGCGGACTACCAGCTTGGCCCGTACGGCCTGAATGTGTCGTCGGGCGACCTTGGGCCGTTCGCATGGATGACGCGGATGCAGCCCCGCGAACTGCGTCTCCTGGCGAAGTTCGGCGAGTCGGTGCAGGGCCGGAAGTACGCGTCGACACTGGCGTACGAATCCCTTCAGGGAGCGATGGTTGCCCAACCGGTGCGGCAGGTGTTCGTCTACGGGAGCTTCCGCCTCGACGAAGCCCTCGCGAAGGACGAATCATACACGGGCAAGAAGTGGCGCGGTCTGGCCGGAGACATTGATAACGCCTTCGTAAACGTCCACACGGGAAACTTCTCGGTCACATTCGGACGCTTCGCTTCGTTCTGGGGGCCGCGAAGATCACTGGTGCTCGGTGAGGAGGTCTCGATGGACGGCCTCGGCTACTCGTACCGCTGGGGTCGAATCGTGCTGTCATATCGCCTGGCACGACTGGACGGGCTCGATCCGGCCGTGGACAGCACCGCCCAGTTCGAGAACCGCTACCTTGCAGCGCACCGGCTCGATGTCCACCTGAGCGATCGCCTTCGGGTTGGGTTTTTCGAATCGGCAGTCTTCGGCGGGCCAGGCCGGCAAGTCGAGCTGTACTACCTCAACCCGATCCTGTTCTACCATGCCTCGCAACTGAACGACGGCGTCGATGATAACACCTTCCTCGGATTCGACCTCTCCGTCAAACCCGGCCACCGTGTCAAGCTTTACGGCCAACTGGTGGTCGACGACTTCCAGATCGACGACAAGGTGCAGTCGGATCAGGAGCCGAATGAAATTGCGCTTCTGACCGGTATCTACGCCGCCGATCTCGCTGCCGGATGCGACCTGCTGGCGGAGTACACCCGGGTAACAAACCGGACGTTCAACCAGAGCAATCCGCGCAATCGGTACACCTACAAGGGAAATCTGATCGGATCTGCTGACGGCAACGATTACGACTTGATAGACGTTCGGGTATTTCGCTGGTTCTCGCCCGAGATGCGCGGGGGGATGCAGCTTTCGTTCCGTCGTCAGGGGGAGGGACGGGTGATGGCGGACTGGGATACTCCCTGGCTGGAGGCCGAGGGGGAGTACAGCGAACCCTTCCCTTCCGGCACGGTGGAGAAAACCGCGACGATCGCCGCGCGTTTCAGCGGATTCCTGGTTGACCACCTGTTTATCGATGCGACTGCCGGCATGGATCG
>JBGSIV010000167.1:0-11447 GCA_041742355.1 Candidatus Zixiibacteriota bacterium | reverse complement strand
TCCATCAGGGGATGGCGGACGTAAGTGTAATAGCGGCTGTCATCTTGATCGCCGAACCATTTCCGGGGCATGTTGATCGGATAATCACCAAGATGGTGTATGCCTCCCACCACAGCATCGGGATTATGAACATTGTCAGCTCTGATGCGGACATCGGCCTCACTCCAAATCGCTCCGTCGTCCAACATGACTATCGTATCCAACCGAAGCTGGCCGTCGGAAACATCGTAAAGATAGTCAGACATATAGCGAAAGTCTTTTCTTAAGCCATCCACATACAGCTCGGCCGCGTCCCACTCCAGTGAGACCAGCAAATTGTATCGGATTTCCGTGTGATTAAGCACGATGTCCTGATCACTCACGCCAATTGTATCGAAATAGAGCTGTCCGTCATCAGTGAAGTCGCCATTATCCAGATGGATGGAGTACTTCGTGCCAAGAACAGCGTGATGCCTCAAGGCGGGTTCGCTGTACATTTGACGAGCGATTTTGATAGAATCACCGATCCGCAGTACTGCGTCGCCTTCATTCAGTGCCACCGTGAAGGCAGTGTCGCCGATCATGGTCATAGGCAGACGGCCCTGGTCGTCAGTAACAAAACTGCCCAGCGTATCTTCGGTGTACTCGGGCCGATTATTGGCGACCCGAATCAGGTCAAACTGAACATTGGTCAGACTGTCATTGTTGGCATCACGAATAGTGATCGTCTTGGCTTTGGTCCACTGGGCGATATAGTTTACCGGCTGACCACCGGCTGAGGTGAATCTTCCTCCGACAATCAGTTTCCCTTCCCAGGAAGCAAGGGCCCAGACCATTCCGTTTGTACCTGAACCAAGAGGTAGCCACTGCGTACCATCCCATTGTACAACATAGTTCGCATAGACCCCTCCAATTGCTTCAAAATTCCCACCCGCAATCAGCCGTCCATTGTGCACGGTAAGTTCATACACTTGATTGTCAAATTCCCCACCTAATACCGTCCAGGAAGTGCCATCCCATGCTGCTACACCTGCATGATAACTACCATAATTAGGGTAATCTGTGTAGTATCCTCCTGTGGCTATCAGCTTTCCCTCGTAGACCGTAAGTGCATCCACTCGACCCCAAAACCAACTACTTTCGCCAAAAGTCTCGAACGATTGACCGTTCCAGAAAGCGAGCCCAGAATAATAGATTCCTTCCTCTATAACGTAGTTAGGGTTGCCGCCCACTACAAGTTTCCCACCATATACAGCGAAGGCGCGCACATCTCCGCTCAGAAATTCAAGAGGCGCTTGGTTGACAACAAGCGTCGACCAGCCCGACCCATCCCATGCGGCAGCTCTTCCGGTGAAATGACCGCCCGCGTAGAGTAAGTTGGAATGAGAAATCAATGTATTCACATGTTCGTTCAGACAACCAGTCGAATAATACGGGGATACGCCACACACCCGATTCCACGAGGCACCATCCCACTCAGCAGTGTATCCGGCACCTGAATTGCCATCATAGTTCGTGAAATAGCCGCCGGCAAACAACCTATTATCATGGACGGCAAGACAGGTAACGGGATCGATCTGAACGCCATGGTCGGACACTATGCCACTTCCCATATTCAACCACACTGTGTCATCCCAGCGGGCAACATTGTAAGCAGTTGTGCCACCCGCCAACGTGAAGCTGCCGGCAGCTATCAGATCACCCTCGAAGACAGTGAGACCATCGACCCAAGTATACAGCGGGGTGGACCCGTACATTACGCCGCTCCCAAGCGGTTGCCAGCAGGTGTCATCAGGATGACTGCCCGGTTGCGCATTGACTGAACCACACAAAAAAAGCCAGCCGCATAGTGCAGCCAGCAAAGCAATTGCAGATCTTGTTTTCAAGTCTATTCCTGTCCCTAAATATTTACATAGTAACAAGATAAACCGTGCCTGGTTTTTTGTCAATGTGATTTAAAGAACAAGGAACGGTCATATCGGATGGCCCCGCGCGAAAGTCCGATCGATAGAACTTCTGACATATATCGTTGTAAAGACTATTGTTGGGGGCACGGTTACTATTACTTGATTGTCTTCCAGCGAGTTCCATTGATAGCCGAATAGCCGGTCTTGACCTTGAAATCAAAGCTCGCAGAAGTTTGGGGAGAGTGAGGTCGGGGCCGCCATATTTATAATTGTTTGTCACACAATAGGATGCACGGAATACGGCATCTTTTTTTGTGGCCAACGAGGTTCCTTTGGGCGTTTACTGTGAGTCGAGGTCCCACGACCCCTCATTGCCCAAGAGAGCCATCCGGTAGCCGATCGAGGGTTCGGTGAGCAAGAGCACTGGTCGGGAGGGATCAGGTTCCAGCTTCTTGCGCAATTGCCCGATATAGACTCGCAGGTAATGGGAGTGCAACACTGAGCCGGGCCCCCAGACTTCCTTGAGCAGTTGCTTCTGCGTGACCAGCTTCCCCACATGTCGGGCAAGCAGGGCGAGCAGATTGAACTCGATGACAGTCAGTTTGACGGATTGCCCATTGCAGCACACGGTGCGATTCGGGAAATCCATCTCCAGGAAGCCATTGTGGAATACGGCGGCGGAGTCCTGTGGCTGCTGGTGGCGCAGTGCTACCCGGACCCGGGCCAGCAATTCCGGCACACTGAAGGGCTTGGTAAGGTAATCGTCCGCGCCGGCATCAAGCAACTCCACTTTCTCCCGCTCGGCATCGCGCACTGTCAGGATGATCACCGGAACCGTGCTCCACTCTCTTAGTCGCTGCAGCACGACCGAGCCATCGATATCGGGCAGGCTCAGATCGAGAATGACCAGTTGCGGTGTGTGGGTCGCGGCCATTGCGAGACCTTCGGTTCCCGAAGCGGCATCGACAACCTCATACTGCCCGGCCTCAAGACTAATCCTGAGAAAGCGCCGAATGCTTTGCTCGTCGTCGATAACCAGGACCTTACCCTTGCTCATCAGCCTCATCCTCCGGCGGAATGTCCGGTTGCGGTTCCAGCGGAAGCTCGATGACGAAGCAGGCGCCTGGTGCCACGTGAGTAGCCAGCGAGAGCGTGCCGCCGTGGACTTCAACGATGGACTTCGCGATCGGCAGTCCGAGGCCCACGCCGCCGGCAGGAGCTCCCGGAGCCCGATAGAACTTGGTGAAGAGATGCGGAACATCGGTCGCAGCCACCCCGGAGCCGTAGTCGCGAATCTCCAGAATAAGCAGATTACTGGCCCAGCGGCAGTGAACCTCAATGGGGGAGGCAGCAGGCGAGTGCGTCGCCGCATTCGCGACCATGTTTACAATCGCCTGAACCATCAGCCGAAAATCGACCCGGACAAGAGGGAGATTCTCTTCGAGATTAAGTTTCACCTGCCTGCCGCGCAGTTCGCGGTCGGTGGCTTCAAGTGCGGCGGTGATCAGGTCGCGCGGGTCGTGCCAGTCTTTCTGAAGGGTCATCATGCCGGAGGATAGTCTTGACATATCCAGTAGATTGCCGACTATCCGGTTGAGCCGTTCGACCAGTGCAAGCAGTTCAGCAAGCAGCTCGCGGCGGCGAACCTGATCCGCGGCCTCATTGCCTGCTTCCAGGGCCATTGCAGTTCCGGCAATCGCCGTCAGCGGTGTGCGCAGTTCGTGAGAGACTGAGTCAACCACAGTCTGAAGCAACCGTTCGGACTCCTTCAGACGAAGTGCGTTGTCTGCATCGGCGCTGAGCCGTTCACGTTCCAGTGACAGGGACAACTGGTGGGCAACTGCTGAGAGCAGGTTCTCCTCGTCCTGGGTGAGTTTTCGATCCTTCTCGGGATAGAAGGCCAGAACCCCGAGGGCTACGCCGGGGCTTGACCGCAAGGGGATGTAACGGGCGACGGCTGAAGGCAGCGTGTCGGTGGCCCACCCCGCAGCCCTACCGTGGCCGTGTGCCCACTGCGCGACAGCCAGTTCCTTTTCGTTCTGCATCCAGACTGCCTTCAGAATCGGCTGTTTGCGAAGACCACCCTCAATTTCCGCGACCAGCAGATCCAGTTCTCCCTCCAGCACGGGGCGAACCCTCTGGGCCAGTGCGGTCACAGCCTTCTCGATGCCGACATTGGCTACCAATTGTTTAGCGAGGTCGTACAGGAGGGCTGTTCGTTCCTGCCGCTGCCTGATAAGCTGCTGACGCGTCCGAATTCGATGCGTGAGGAAGCCGGTCACCAGCGCGGCGACAAAGTACGAGAGCACCATCATCACATCCTCGGCGTGACCGATATAAAGCGTGCCGGGCGGGGGAATAAAGAAGAAGTCCCAGATGAGTGCACTGAGCAAAGCAGCCGCAAGAACAGCGCCGAAAGAGACAAAGAGACTCACGCCCATGACGGAAAGGAGGAAGAGGAAACCTACGGCACGGTAGCCAATAATCGGCAGGCAAAGAGCACTTATGCCGGCGACAGCCATAATAGTAATGCAAGCGACCAGGTAAGATCGCACTGAGCCGCCGATGTTCCATGCGGTGAGGGATCGCTGGCGAGTTCCTCGAAGGGAAGTATCGGGCCTAAGCACGAGGATGTCAAATTGGTCGGACAGTCGGGCCAACTGGTCGATTATTGATCCACCGGTAAGTCGATCACGCCAGCTTCGGGTCGGGCGGCCGACGACCATCTGTGTAATAGCATGCCGGCGGGCCACCCGCTCCAGTGCCGCCGGGATGTCGGTGTCAGTTAGGGCCACCAGTTCGCCGCCAAGTTCCTGGACAAGTCGAAGGTTGGCCGCGAGGGTGGCACGGTCGTCGGCAGAAAGCTGGGCCCCCGTTTCGACATGGACGGCGATCCACGGAACGCCGAGCCCGAACGCGATGCGACGTGTGGAGCGAATCAGGGAATCGGAGTACGGGCTGTGACTCACAGCAACCATGAGCCGGTCTGTTGGGCGTCGGGAATCTGACCTACCCTCCGTAGCCAACAGGTCGTCCAGGTCACTGTCGACCTTCTCCGCAGTAAGACGCAGGGCCAGTTCGCGCAGGCTGGTCAGACGATCTTCCCGGAAGAAGTTCGCCGCAGCGACTCCCGCCTTCTCTCCGAGATAAACTTTGCCCTCGGCCAGCCGTTGCAGCAGATCAGCCGGAGTAATGTCTACCAGTTCAATCTGGGCGGCCCGTTCCAGCAGAGCATCCGGAACAGTCTCGTGAACCGGAATGCCGCCGATCAATTCAACCATCGCCTTCCGGCTCTCTATGTGCTGGACGTTCAATGTCGTATAGACGTCGATACCGGCCTCGAGCAGCTCCACGACGTCATGCCAGCGCTTCGGGTGGCGCGATCCGGGCACGTTGGTGTGGGCCAGCTCATCGACAACAGCGATCTGCGGCTTGCGTGCCAGGAGGGCATCGAGGTCCATCTCCTCAAACGTTGCGCCACGGTATTGAATCTTCTGCCTGGGGACTGAATCGAGGCCTTTGAGCAATGCGGCAGTTTCCGATCGCCCGTGAGTCTCGACCAGCCCGATTGCGACATCGACCCCTTCCACTTTCTTAGCCTGAGCGGCCTCGAGCATGGCGTAGGTCTTGCCGACCCCGGCAGCCATGCCAAAGTAGATGCGGAGCTTGCCGGTGTTCGATGTGTGCTCCGAACGGCTAATCGCCTGAAGCAGGCGATCGGGATCCGGGCGGCGATCATCATGCATAGCGAAATAGTACGGTTACCTCAACAGGGAGTCCAGCGCCAAATTGAGCATGAGTACGTTTACCCGCGGTTCACCAAGCATGCCGAATTGGCGGGGTTCGATGTGCCGTTCGACGAGTTGTCTGACTTCCTGGCGCCGAACGCCATGCAGGCCGCGCGCGGCACTGATCCTGTCGATCTGAAACAGGGCCGCTTCGGGACTGATGTGCGGGTCGAGTCCGCTGCCGGACGCATGCATGAGGTCGGCGGGGATCACGGGAGCCGGTGCGCCGAGTCGTGCCGCACGTGAAGCTATCGAGTCGCGCAGTTGGGCGCTCGTCGGCCCACAGTTGGAACCGCCTGAAGGGAGCGGGTTGTAACCGACAGCCGAGGGTCGGGGCCAGAAGTACCCATCGGATGAAAACGACTGGCCGACCAGAACTGAGCCTACCGGTTTCCCGTCAATAACGACCAGACTGCCATTTGCCTGGTCTGAGAACAAGGCCTTTGATAGGCCCGTTACAACCAAAGGGTAGGCCAAACCGGTCAACAGGCTCAGAACGGCCAGCATCCGAATGGACTGCACCACAGCATTCACATTATCCTCCTTACCTGACCAGTCCCACTGCTGTGACCAGCAGATCGATTCCTTTGATGCTGACAAAGGGAGTAACTAACCCTCCCAGCCCATAGATCAGCAGATTCCGCCTCAAGGCTGCCGCTGCGCCGACAGCCCTGTACTTCACCCCCTGCAGCGCGAGCGGTATGAGCGCGATAATTATCAGGGCGTTGAAAATCACGGCACTGAGAATCGCGCTGTGGGGCGAGTGGAGCCCCATGACGTTCAGGTTCGACAGGGCGCCGGTCTCCGCTCCCGCACTTAGGTAGAGAGAACCGAACATAGCCGGGATAATCGCGAAGTACTTGGCGACGTCGTTGGCAATGCTGAAAGTCGTGAGCGCTCCCCGGGTCATGAGCATCTGCTTGCCGGTTTCGACGATGTCAATCAGCTTTGTCGGGTTGCTGTCCAGATCCACCATGTTGCCTGCCTCACGCGCGGCCTGGGTACCGGTGTTCATAGCCACGCCCACATCGGCTTGCGCCAGTGCCGGGGCATCGTTGGTACCATCGCCGGTCATGGCCACGAGATGCCCGGCCGATTGCTCCTCCCGGATTCGCCGCAGCTTGGCCTCTGGCGTTGCCTGGGCAAGGAAATCATCCACTCCCGCTTCCGCTGCGATCGCGGCAGCCGTCAGGGGATTGTCGCCGGTTATCATAACCGTACGAATGCCCATCCGACGCAGTTCCGCGAAGCGTTCGCGGATCCCCCGTTTCACCACATCTTTCAGATGGACCAGCCCGAGTATGTCGAGATCGGCGACCACGGCCAGCGGAGTCCCCCCCGCTCGAGCAATCTCCTCAGCCGCCGCGAAAACCTCCGGCGGCATTGTCCCGCCCACGCGCTCATGGTAAAGGGTGACCGCGTCGACCGCTCCCTTGCGGATCCTCATCGAGGTTTCCCCATCCTCGCGAATGTCAACCCCGCTCATTCGAGTTGATGCTGAGAACGGCACGAAGTGGGCCTGATGAGGAGCAAGAGAATCAGCCCGCAGGCCGAAGAGGCGCTTGGCCAAAACGACGATGGATCGCCCCTCGGGAGTCTCGTCAGCCAGCGAGGCCAGTTGGGCCGCTTCAGCAAGATGGGCAGCAGTGATCATGGGAGCCGGTAGAAATTCCACGGCCATACGATTGCCCAATGTTATGGTTCCAGTCTTATCCATCAGCAGTACGTCAATATCACCTGCTGCCTCGACTGCCCGGCCACTGGTGGCGATGACGTTGCGGCGGATGAGCCGGTCGATTCCGGCAATGCCGACGGCGCTCAACAATCCCCCGATGGTGGTCGGGATCAGACAAACCAACAGAGCCACGAGAACGGTGACGGTGACGATGCCGGAGAGGTCCTGGTCGGCGGCCACGGCGCTGTAATCGGCAAAGAACTTGAGAGTGGCCACAGCCAGCAGAAAGAGAATGGTCAAGCCGGCCAGCACGATGCCCAGAGCAATTTCGTTAGGGGTCTTCTGACGCCGCGCTCCTTCGATGAGGGCGATCATGCGGTCCACAAATCCCTGCCCCGGAGGCGCCGAAACTTCGACGACGATTCGGTCACTGATAACCCGGGTGCCGCCGGTCACGGCGCTGCGATCACCGCCGCTCTCTCTGATAACCGGCGCGGATTCTCCGGTGATCGCCGATTCGTCGACCGATGCGATGCCCACGACGACCACACCATCGGCAGGAATGACATCCTGTGCCTTGCAGACCACCCGATCTCCCTTTTTGAGGGCCTCGGCAGGGACGATTTCGACGCCAGATGGAGTGAGTACTTTGGCCAGAACATGGGTACGGGTCTTGCGCAGGCTGTCGGCCTGTGCCTTACCGCGTCCTTCCGCAATGGACTCGGCAAAATTGGCGAAGAGAACGGTGAACCAAAGCCAGAGCGTGATCTGCAGGTCAAAGGTGGAGAATCCCGCACCAAACCAACCGGCCACGAAGGCTACAGTGGTCGCGGCCGCTCCAACCTCGGTTACGAACATCACGGGATTGCGCCACTGGAAACGCGGATTGAGTTTGCGGAAGGCGTCCCGGAGGGCCGGTCCAGCCAGCGTCTTTAGAGAAATATCAGCAGTACTCGATCTCATGTTGGTTACCTCAGAATGTTCGCCCGGCGTTTGCCAGGAAGTGCTCAACTATCGGGCCGAGGGCGAGTGCGGGGAAGAATGTGAGGGCGCCGACGACGATGATGACGCCGATCAGAAGGACGGCGAATATGCCGCTATTCGTGGAGAAGGATCCTGCGGACACTGGTACCGTGTTCTTACTCGCCAAATTCCCGGCAATCGCCAGCACCGGAAGGAGTACGGCAAACCGCCCGATCAGCATCGCCAATCCGATCAGCACGTTGTACCACACGGTGTTGGCATTCAACCCGGCGAACGCGCTGCCATTGTTTCCCGCACCGCTGGCAAACGCGTAGAGGATTTCGGTCAGTCCATGCGGCCCTCTGTTGCTCAGACTGGACAGGCCGGCGGGTGTTACAGCCGAAATCCCGGCCAGAAGCAGCATGGCGGCGCTGGGGGCAATAATGGCCACAATGGCCATTTGAATGTCCCGCGCCTCGATCTTCTTCCCCAGATACTCCGGTGTTCTGCCGACCATCAGACCGGCCAGGAACACGGTGAGGATAATGAAGAGGATCATGCCGTAGAGACCGCAACCGACACCGCCAAAGACGATTTCGCCCAGCATGATGTTGAAAAGCGCGACTCCCCCCGCCAGTGGCGTCAGGCTCGAGTGCATCGCATTGACCGATCCATTGGAGGCGGCCGTGGTTGCTGTGGACCAAAGGACACTGTTGACGATGCCGAAGCGAACCTCCTTTCCCTCCATATTGGCGGTGGATCCCTTGGCCTCATTGCCGGTGTACTCGCTGAGCAATGAAGCGGTGAGTCCGCCGAAGAAGAGGAAGAGCATGATGCCAAAGATCAACCAGGCATGCCTTGGATTTCGGATCAGTCTACCGTACGTAAACACCAGGGAAGCGGGGATAAGAAGTATCGCCAACATTTGCAGGAAGTTTGACAGCGGGGTAGGGTTTTCGAAAGGGACGGTGCTGTTGGCGTTGAAGAAGCCGCCGCCGTTGGTACCGAGTTGTTTTATCGCTACTTGTGAAGCGGCTGGTCCGACCGGGATGCTCAGGTTCTGCCCCTCAAGAGCCGTGACCGGCTGCCCCGCCGACATGGTCTGCACTACGCCTTCTGAAACAAGGGCAATGGCCAAAACGACGCTCAGCGGGAGAAGTACGTAAACGACGGTCCTGACCAGATCGCCCCAGAAGTTGCCGATCGTCTGGGCCGACCTGCACCTTATGCCACGGATAAGCGCCAGAAGGACGGCTATCCCTGTCGCAGCAGAAACAAAATTCTGGACTGTCAGACCGAGCATCTGGGTCAGATAGCTCATGGTGGTCTCACCGGCGTAGCCCTGCCAGTTGGTGTTGGTCATGAAGCTGACTGCCGTGTTGAAGGCAGAGTGCCAGGAAACGGCCGGTAGGTGCTGAGGATTCCACGGAAAGACGTTCTGCAGGAGCTGAAGCAGAAATACGGTCAGGAATCCGAAGAAGTTGAACGCCAGCACGGCTCCCGCATAATGTTTCCAGTCAGTTTCTTCGCCCGGATCGACTCCGCCGAACCTGTAAATCAGGCGTTCCAGCCACCCCAGGGGCCGGGTCAGGGGATGGCGTTCTCCCTGAAATACGCGAGCCATGTAGGAGCCCAGTATCGGGCTCAAAATGAGCAAGGAAAGTACGTACAGAGCGATTTGCATAAGATCGTGAGAAGTCATACCCAGTCCTTAATTCAGCTTATCCGGGTGAAACAGCGCATAAGCCAGGTAACCCAGCAGCACCAGGGCCACCGCGCCGGCGATTATGAATGCCATGCCAATTCTCCCACTAAACAAATTGTCTCTGTTGACATATATAGGTCGGATGCGGGTCAAGAGGCTCTCAAGAGACTAACATTAGGAGTAAAATCTGCGTAAATGAGACGAATAGGAAGGGAGACAGAGGGATGACAGAATATTGAGCGCGATGGGTTCACAGGCTCCAGAGGGCCAAACTACGCAGCGTTAATCACCACCCCGTTGCGGAACACGTCTCACAGCCCACGCCGTTTTCCCCGGCTAATTTACAACTGGCTACAGCTCGCCAGAATCACCTCTTGAACTACTCTGAATGGCGGCGTGGAATATCAATAGCCGGAAAGTCGGTGAGCACCCAAGCTGACGACGATTGGTACACTCAAGACATCATCTACTGATTTCTGCCGTACCCAGCCGTAGTAGACAACGGAATGTCGATCGCAAGTAACGTGACTAATCGCGATGATCAGAATTGTCGGCTCGGAACTGAAAACAGATAACCGGCTGCTCTGGGTTACAGAGCAGCCGGTTTGAGGGCACCTGAGTAGAGAGGGGAACTATCTTACGGGCAGGCGACCGGAGCAACACCACCCTTGAACAGGAAGTTGACCAGGTAGGTGAGATCGCTCACAATGATCTTGCTGTCGCCGTTAAGGTCACCGTGCTCGAAGCAGGTCGGCGCGATGCCGCCCTTGAACAGGAAGCTGACGAGGAAGGTGAGGTCAGACACGATCACCTTGTTGTCGCTGTTCACATCACCGCGCAGGACGCAGCAGCTGACCGGGCCTTCGACATCCCCGACAACACCGCCGCAGGACAGGAACGTCCAGCCGGCGATCCAGGTGTCGGCCATGCTTTCGGCGTTCGGGTCGAACGCGCCCTTGTAGGCCGCCGCCGCGAAGAACGGATCAGCCGAAAGAGTCGCGGTGCCGGCCGGGCCGGACGGATCCGGACGCGGGTCGAGTGAGTCGGCCTGCGCGCGGCTGACGTTGTTCAGCAGCGGGTCGACGCTCACGTTGTTCTTGCCGGAAGCCGGGGCGAACAGCGCGTCCCACACGAACTGCTGGGAGATGGCCGACGAACCGGTGGACGGATCGCGAACCGGGTTGGCAAACGAGTACCAGATGTTGTCCTGGAAGACGAGGTCGCCGGCATCCAGGCGGGCACGGTTGTCCTGCCCCGAGGCCAGATCCTCCATGGTCAGGGCGTTGCCAGAGAACTCGGTGAAGATCGAGTTGTAGATCTTGCCGCCGGCGTTGTCGAACATGCCGATGGCCAGACGGCTGGCATTGGGGGCACCCACGCCGCCGCCGATGAAGGTGGCGTTGTAGATGGTCGGGATGGCGTAGGGCAGG
>JBGSIV010000166.1:0-7146 GCA_041742355.1 Candidatus Zixiibacteriota bacterium | reverse complement strand
GGCTTCGAGGTCCGGCTTGAAGGTGGAGCTGATCTGGGGCAGCAGGCCGATGATGACCTTGTTCTCGTCGTTGTTGATGTTGGCGATTTTCAGGTCGAAGTACTCGGTCCGCGTCCCGGTGTACGTGACCTCCTGCAGGGTGACGCCTTCGGAGAAGGTGAGCGGGATGTCCATCGCCGCCAGATTGTCCTGATTCGTCACGACCAGCGGCACCACTACCGTGTTGGCTTCGCCGGTCTGCGCCTTGCCTGCCACGAACTGGTGAGCCGAAGCGGCGAACACCAGAGCGGGGGCCAGCAACACCGCGACCACGACCGTCAGTGCGTTTACGCGTTTACTCAAGGAATACCTCCTGGGAGCTGAATGTGACCATTTTTCGTGACCGGGGACTTCAGGGACATTCCGTTGCGCCGGCCGGTCACACGTTATCTTCCGTAACACGAAAAGCCAAAACTTTGGTCGTCCGTTGAGTGCGTCAGGAAATCGGAAAGTGCGATCGGCGGTTATTTTCCCGTGAGGATCTACCTAAAGATATTGCACGTCCGGCGTTCTGTCAAGGACTTCTGCGTTCGCGCCTGCCCCTCTGGTCTCGTCCGGTGTGCAGGTGGACGCCCTGGAAATCCCTGCCGTCCTATTCATGGTACATTTACGCGCGGCGCGGAGTTCCAGTTTCAATGTTAATTTTCTGCAAGAAGAACGCCGGAAAATCTTTCCGCAATAAGCACTTCGGTCATCATCGCAGCGCAGGAACTGCGGTTCTTTCATGCGGAGCGTCTTCTTTCGCCGACGGATCTTTCCACCGGTGACCGGGACAGCCTGTTCGTCCGACAGAGGCCGTCCGGAGCGGGTTCGTACACGCCAGCGGGGGCAGAATACCTTTAGGCCGCAGTAATCTCCTACTGTATAAATTTAGTGCGCAAAGGCCGCGCCGACAGTACATTAGCACGACCGTGGCTGTCATGAGAGGCCGCAAAAAGTGCGCCTGACAGAACAAATTCGACAATGAGTTGACCGGAGACGCCAACGCGACGATGAACAGCTTTCTGCGAACATACCGGTGGCCCCTGGCTATTGCGCTGGCGGCGGTGGCAGTGCGGTGGATCTACCTTTTCGAGCTGGCCTCTTCCCCGGGTTTCCATGTTCCCATGGTGGACGAGAAGTGGCACTGGGAGTGGGCGCGGGAGATCCTTCATACTTCGTTTTGGGGGGAGGGGACATGGTTCCGCGCGCCGCTGTATCCGTACGTTCTCGCGCTGCTGGCGTTTATCACGAATGAGTCGGTGCTGTGGTCGAAGCTATTGCAGGTGCTGGTGTGCGGGGGGACGGCGTTCTTCGTGGTCCGTTTGGGTGAACGGCTCTTCAACCGGGCGGTCGGGGTAGCGGCCGGTCTGGCGTATGCGGTGTACGGAACGCTGATTTACTACGAGTCGATGTTTCTGGTCGAGATCCTGTTCCTCTTTTTCCTGGTGTGGGGGATCTACCGCCTGGTTGCGTTCGGGAACTCGGATAGTTGGAAATCATGGATCCTGACCGGGGTAGTGTTCGGGCTGGCCGCGATAAGCCGTCCGAATATCCTGCTGGTTGTGCCGATTCTGATGGCCTGGGTGTTCTGGGTGAGTCCCCGGCGGCTGGGTTACGTGCAGCGGTTGCGCAAGCCGTTGCTTCTTCTGGTCGGTCTGGCGGCAACTATTGCACCGGTGACGGTGCGGAACGTGGTGGTGACTGGGGATTTCACGCTGATATCGTCGCAGGGGGGGGTAAACCTCTACCTGGGCAACAACCCGATGGCAAACGGGCTGTCGATGCGGATGCCGGAGGTGGAGTTGTCGGAGTCCTTGAGCTGGCGGCAGTTTCAGCCGGCGACTCTGGCCGCGGCAGAACGGCTGGCGGGGAGGGATCTCACCGAAGGGGAAGCCTCGGACTTCTGGACGCAGCGGACGGTTACGTTCATCACGGAGAATCCGGGGAAGTTTGCGGGGCTGCTGTGGCGCAAGACGGTGTACCTGCTTTCGGGATTCGAGAACTCGGACAATTCGGATATCTACTACGAGCGGGGCAAATCAAGGCTCTACTCGCTTCTGCTGTGGGATGGGCCGATTGATTTTCCCTACGGACTTCTGCTGCCTTTGGCGCTGGCGGGGATCTACCTGCGGCGGAAGGAAACGCAGAAGCTCCTGCCGGTATACCTCTTCCTCGTCGGTTACATTCCCACGATAATCCTGTTTCTCGTGACGGCGCGTCATCGGATGCCTCTGTTGCCGTTTATGATGATACTCGCGGCGGCCGGAGTGACGGCGGGGATTGAGCTGGTCCGTCGGAGCCGGTACCGGGATCTGGTGGTGGGCGGCGCGGTGTGTGTGGTGGCGCTCGTCGTGTTCAACCAGACTTACTACGAAGAGGGGGGGCGAAACGACTTTCAAATTCATTTCAACGCGGGGATCAAAGAAGAGCACCTCGGGAACCTGGTGGCGGCGGAGGCGGAGTACTTGGTGGCGGATCGGTATTTTGCGGGCTCCCCGGCGCTCCTGACCAATCTTGGGCACGTGCAGTTCGAGTTGGGCAAGCTTGATGAAGCGGACCGGACGTTCGCGCGGGCGCTGGCGATCGACCCGGAGTTCTACCGGACGCTCAACAATCTCGGGTTGCTGGTCGAGAGCCGCGGGAGGATCGATTCGGCGCTGGTGCTGTTCGGCAAGGCGCGACGGCACTTTGACAGCGGGGTAGCAGCCGAGAGTGAACTGGGGCAGATCCATATGAACCTGGGGCGGACGCTCGAGCAAACCGGGCGGGTGGCCGAGGCGCGGGCACATTTCGATTCGGCGCTGGCGGCTGCGCCGCAGTGGCCGCGCGGGGTGTACCAGGCGGCGGCGTTTTTCGCACGGCAGGAGCAGTTCGATATATCCGACTCGCTCTTCAAGCGGGCGCGGTTGCTGACGGAGCCCGAGGCCCCGGACTATTTCAACTGGGGGCTGTCGTACATGCAGCGCAAGCAGTACGGCCATGCGATCAACATGCTGCAGCGGTGCCTTCGGACCGAACCGAACCTGGCGCCGGCGCACTACCTGGTGAGCGTGGCCCACTACGAGTCGGGGATGCCGTCGGACACGGTGATGCTGTATTTGAACAACGCGTTGCGAATTGATCCGCAGTATGCGCCGGCGGTGCAGTTCCACCGTTTTCTAACGGATCCGTCGGTGTCGAGACGGTAAGGGAGCGGGGTCAGTACCGGCTGCGGCGTTCGATCATGTAGTTGGAGCCGGGGCGGCTCTTGGTGGCTTTTTTCAGGTCGGCCAGCATTTTCGACATCTCCCCTATATGCGTGAAGGTGCCGTCGCGGTTCAGCAGAACGGCGATGGAGACGGTCAGGAGCGGAAACGTTTCGATTTCGCCGCGTCGGTTGGTCGTGGTGATGGTCCCGCGCTGGCGATCTTCGGGTTCGTACCAGCAGGGGATGAGGCGGTCGAAGGTGTGGATGATGGACTGGCTCACGCGTTCGGCCTCGTCGATAGCCACCATGAAGATGAAGTCGTCGCCGGCGATGTGGCCGACGAAAGCCCCCTCGCAGAGGTCGCAGACGGAGTCCTTGACGATGCGGGCGGTGAGCTGGATGACCTTGTCGCCGCGGAAGTAGCCGTAGTAATCGTTGAAAGCTTTGAAGTTGTCGAGGTCGACGTAGCCCACGGCGAAGTCGGCCTGCATGCGGAGGAGCTGGCCGATTTCGCGCTCGATGATGGCGGGGCCGGGGAGGCGGGTCGACGGGTTGATCGACAGGTCGCGGCGGCTTCGTTCGATAGCGGAGCGGATGCGGACTTTGACCAGTTTGTCGCGCCACTCGCCGTAGATGAAGTCCTCGGCGCCGCGTTCGTAGGCGGCGATCATGATGTCGGTGGGCGGGTCGGGGTGGTAGACGATGACCGGGATGATCGAGGTGAAAACGTTGTCCTTGATGGCGCGGATGAGTTCGACCTCAAGCGAGAGGTCGTAGCGGCTGCCGATGATGATAGCGTCGATGGGGAAGCGGTGGCAGATGGTGACGAGGGTTTCGACCGAGCCGAAGTAGTGGAAGGAGACCTGGTCGCCGGGGAAGAACTGCCGTAAATGGAAATCGAGATCTACACCCACCTGTTTTATCGCGAAATGGTAGGTGGGTCGCCGGGGGGCGTCAGTCGTCTTTGGACCCGGCCAGTTCTCGAGGATGGTACTTTCGGTGCTCCGCAATGATATAGTCCCGGTCAATAGTCGTATAGATCTGTGTTGTAGATATATCGGCATGACCGAGCATTTCTTGTACTATTCGTAGGTCCGCGCCCCCCTCAAGCAGATGGGTGGCAAAGGAATGGCGCAAGGTGTGGGGGGACACCGGCTTGGTGATGCCGGCGCGGGCGACGGCCTTTTTGACGATTTTCCAGACGCCGACGCGGGAGAAGCGCCGTCCGGAGTCGTTGCGCAGCAGGATGTTGTTGTCGGTTTCGGCCTTTTTGTCGGGGGCGATGGACAGCCAGGCCTCGACGGCCTGTTTGGCGCACCCGCCAAGCGGCACGAGGCGCTGCTTGTTCCCTTTCCCGGTGATCTTCAGGAAGCCGGCCTCAAACTCGATATCGGGTAATTTGAGATCGATCAACTCCGAGATCCGCAGACCGCTGCCGTAGAGGAGCTCGATGATCATCCGGTCACGGCGGCCGTGGCGGGAGGTGAGGTCGATGGACTCGATCATCGCCTCGATTTCGCGGGGTGAGAGGTAGTGCGGGTGATAGCGGGCGATTTTCGGAGCGGACAGGGCGGCGGTCGGATTGTCTTTCAGGGCACCGCTATCGACGAGATAGTTGAAGAACTGCTTGAGGGTGGAGAGTTTGCGGGCAATCGTGGCCGGTTTGCGCCCCATCCGGTTGAGGTGGCTCAGGTAGGCGCCGGTGGCGCGGTGGTCGATCGCAGTGAACTTCCCCCCCGCCATGACTTTCAGAAACTCGCAGAGATCCCGGCGATAGGCGGCCAGAGAGTTGGCCGAGAGGCCGCGCTCGAGCTTGAGGTGGCCGAGGAAATCTTCGGTGTGGGCGGCGGTGAGTATCATGGGCGTAGTTCCATTACAATCCTACAGACCGTGGGCCATGGAGATGGCGGCGACGACGCGGTAGTTTTCGGCGGCCAGGGTTCGCTGAGCCTCGCGGATAGTGGCACCGGTAGTCACAACATCGTCGACAAGGACAATATCGGCAATTTCATGATCGGTGTCATCGACGGCGAAAACGCCGCGGACATTCGCCTCGCGGTTGCGGTGGTCGATGCGGGACTGGGGGCGGCGGTGTTTGACACGGAAGAGGAGGTCGCCGACAACGGGGCTATCGAGAAGGCGGCCGATTTCGGCGGCGAAGATGGCGGCCTGGTTGTAGCCGCGGTAGTATTCGCGGCTGGGGTGCAGGGGGATCGGCACCAGGGTGATGCGCTCGAGCGCGCGGAGATCCTCGGCGAATTGGGCGACGAGTTTCGGGGCGATCCAGGCGGCCGGGCTGGTGATACCGCGGAATTTGAACTGGAGGACGACATCATCGAGCGGCGGGCGGTAGTTGGCAAAGGAGAACAGAGGCCAGAACTCCGGGCCGCACTCCGGGCATTGGCGGGAGGCGGAGAGGACGGCGCCGCAGCCGGCGCAGACGATCGTGTCGAAACGGAGGGCATCGATGCGGCGGTCGCAGGAGTGGCAGACGGGGCGCTCTCCCCCATTCGGATCCGGAATGCTCTCGTAGAACTCGCCGCAGGCGAGACAGAGGGGCGGGTAGACGAAGTCGAGCACGCTCCGGACGAGCGGGTTGTGGAAAAGAGCGGATGGGCGCATGGAGGGAATATGGGTGGGGGGACGGCGATCTTCAATGTAAAAGAATAGGGAGCGGGCGTCAAAAAAGTACCGATGGGGTTGTCGGCAGTCGTTGCAGGGGGCGGGTCGACGGAGCGATCGGTTTGGCAGGTCAGGCACCGGTTTCGGTGCTTGAGGGAGCCAACACAAACGTCAAACACGCGGAACCGTGTTTGACCTACCAGGAGAGCTTGCTTCGCTGCGCTCGCAATGACTGGTCATGGACTTTTTCAACAAGCCCCAAGCTGCGGGGTACTCATGTGTCGTGTCGGGTTTCTTGGCGCTGTCGCGCCTCGGAACCCGACCTACGTCAATTTTGAGATGAGGATGTGCAGAAATTGGGCAGAAGAAAGTGGATTGGATTGCCGACACTATTACCAGAGGATAGCACGGCCCGCCATCGGCGGGTGGCTTGGGGAGCGGCCAGGGCCTTCGGGCGCCGGGTCGCCTTCCACGCAGGGCGTCCTTACCGTAGGAGCGGGCATTGTCCGCTCCTTCTTTTTTTGCCGTGTTGGCCGGCTTCTCCCTTATTGAGTCTGTTCAGGAAGTCAAATCCCTCAGCGCGGTCAGCGGTGATTTTAAGGTAGATTGCGTGCCAAGGTGGGACGAGAGGTCGGGGGCGGCAAAGGGGATTTGACCTGCAAGCTTCCTCGTTACCCGATTCGGGGAGCGTCTATCAGGTGAGGCTGTCGAGCGTGATGACCGATTCCGGTCTGCGGCTGAAGCGACGGTAGACTCTGGTCGCCAGTGTTTTCAGAAGGAGCAGGATGAGAATCGCACCGGCGACGATGTGGTACCAGGCGGCATGCTCATGGGCGCCGCTGCGAAAGACGACAGGGAGATCGAAGGTGCGGTAGAGCCAGTCTACCGCAATTCCGCACAGAACAGCGACGACGATGATGGAGGCGAGGTAGCGGGCCAGAGCGGGACCGCGGAGGATTTTGGAGACAACGGCCAGCGAGGCGACATTGGTGGCAGGGCCGACCAGGAGGAAAACGAGCACCGCCCCCGGCGAGAATCCGGCGACGAGGAGGGCGGCGGCCAACGGGGTCGACGAGGTGGCGCAGATGTAGAGGGGCAGGCCGACGACGATGGCGCCGACGTAGCCGCCCCAGCCGTGGGTGAGCCATGGCGGGAGGGTGAGCAGGTCACCACCGAGGGCGACGACAACGAGGCCGGCGAGGACATAACCAACGAGGAGGTACAGGGCGAGATCGTCGAAGACATCGGTGAACCCGTAGCGAAGGCCGGAAAGGAGCCGTGTGTGCAGCGGTTGTTTCGGAGGGGCGGCGACGATC
>JBGSIV010000165.1:0-5630 GCA_041742355.1 Candidatus Zixiibacteriota bacterium | reverse complement strand
CATCGACTGCCATCGATCCATTTCCTTATCTATCATGCATATAATGATTTCAATCCAGGCCGGTAATATAACCAATCCCCTGCTGTTGAGTCAAGAATCGCAGACTAAAATGCTACGTGATTTCGAGCATCTTTTCCAGTGCCAACCGGGCCTCGGAGCGGGCCGGTTCCCTGACGACGATCGGCTTGACGGAGTCGAGATTTTCGAGGGTGTAGGCGAGGTCGTTGAGGGTGGTGCGGTACATGTTGGCGCAGACCGGGCAGGTCTGACCGGAGAGTTCGAAGATCTTCTTATCAGGGTTCTCGAGGGCCATGCGGTTGACGAGGTTGATTTCGGTGCCGATGGCGATGATCGAGCCCGCCGGAGCCTCGCGGCAGAATTTGACGATGTGGGCGGTAGAACCGGCGCTGTCGGCGAGGCGGACGACGTCGTGGGGGCATTCGGGGTGGACGATGACTTTGACGCCGGGGTAGTCGCGGCGGACCTGGTCGACATGTTCGGGGCGGAAGTTGGTGTGGACGTGGCAGTGGCCCTTCCACAAGATGATGCGGGCTTGTTTGATCTGCTCTCTGGTGAGGCCGCCGCTGTCGCGGGAGAAGTCCCAGAGGATCATCTCTTCGGGTTTGATGCCGAGGGCGATGCCGGTATTGTAGCCGAGGTGCTGGTCAGGGAAGAAGAAGGCTTTTTCGCGCCGGGCGAAGGCCCAGGTGAGGGCAGCTTTGGCGTTGGAGGAGGTGCAGATGAGGCCGCCGTTGCGGCCGGTAAAGGCTTTGAGGCCAGCGGCGGTGTTCATGTACGAGATCGGCATGATGCGTTGGTTGCCGCCGAATTCTTCGAGGTACTCCCATGCCTGCAAGACATCGGCCATCTCCGCCATGTCGGCCATGGGACAGCCGGCGAGCGGGTTGGGGAGGTAGACTTTCTGGCGGGGGTCGGTGAGGATGTCGGCCGACTCGGCCATGAAGTGGACACCGCAGAAGACGATGTGTTCGGCAGCCTCCTGCTGCGCGGCGATCTTGGAGAGAGCGTAGCTGTCGCCGATATGGTCGCCGAATTCGACGATTTCGACGCGCTGGTAGTGGTGCGCAAGGATGAGGAGGCTGCGGCCGAGGCGATCACGGGCGTCCTTGATACGGGCGCGCAGTTCGTCGATTGGCGCCTCGCGGTATTCTTTGGGGAGGGAGAAATACATCACTTACGCTCGTGCTGTTCCTGTTCTTTGGCGTCGGCGGCTGCTTTCGCCCGGGCTTTGGCCTGATCCTGCTCTTTCTGGATCTTGCGCATGACCATTTCGTGTTTGTCGGTGGAGTGACCGGGGCTGACTTTGGCCTCGGGGTCCAGGTACGCCTTAGCGTTGTTCACCGCCACGGCGACTTCGCCGCAGCCGGTCGAGATGAGTTTGAGTTTCCCCTCGTAGGTGACGATGTCGCCGGCCGCGAAGATGCCTTCGATATTGGTGCGCATGAGGCTGTCGACTTTGATGGCGTTTTTCTCAAGGATCAGGCCCCACTCCTCGATCGGGCCGAGGTTGGTGAGGAAGCCGATGTTGAGGACGATGGCGTCAATGGGCAGGTGTTCTTCCTCGCCGGTTCGGGACTGGACGATGGTGGCGGCCTCGACCCATTCGTCGCCTTCGATCGCTTTCAGCTCCCAGAAGGGGAAAAGCAGGCGAACACGGGAGTTGCGAACGCGCCGGACGGAATCCTCGTGGGCGGCGAAGAAGGAGTTGCGGTGGATGTGGGTGATGCTTCGGGCGACCGGTTCGAGCATCATGGAATAGTCGAACGCGGAGTCGCCGCCGCCGACGATGAGGATGTTCTTGTCGACGAAGTCGCTGAGGCGGCGGCAGAAGTAGAAGACGCCGCGGCCCTCGAGTTTTTCGATATTGGGGATGTCCATGCGGCGCGGGATGTAGGCGCCGAGGCCGGCACAGATGATGACGGTGCGGGAGTAGTGGACGCCCTTGTTCGTGGTCAGGGTGATGATGCCGTCGTCGCCGCGCACAAGGCCGGTGACTTTCTCGCCGAGGCA
Organism: Candidatus Zixiibacteriota bacterium; assembly: GCA_041742355.1. Taxonomy (GTDB): domain Bacteria; phylum Zixibacteria; class MSB-5A5; order GN15; family FEB-12; genus JAGNLV01. The sequence continues at coordinate 3,599 of JBGSIV010000165.1, read as the reverse complement.
GAAGGTGTTGGGGTACTGGGTGGCCTGGGATTCGAACTGGCGGACGAGGTCCTTGGCAAGGACTTTGGGGAATCCGGCGACGTCGTAGATGTACTTTTCGGGGTAGAGGGCCATGAGGCCGCCGCCGACTTCTTCGAGCATGTCGATAGTTTTAGCCCGCATCATGCGCAGGCCGGCGTAGTACAGGCCGTACATGGCAACCGGTCCGGCGCCGATGAAGGTGATATCGAAGATATCGCGATGGTCGTGGTGTTCTTCCATAGTATGTCAGGTCCGCGCCAGTTTGATCGTTTCAAGCACTCGCTTCAGGTCAGCCTGTCCCCTCTCGGCGAAGATGATCCGGCGGTTCGGATCGATCAGGTACACGGTCCGGTTCAGGACCGGGAGGACAAGCAATTTGGCCCGGTAGGCTTTCGCCATGACCAGGTTCGGGTCCGAGAGAATCGGGAACTGCAGGCCCAGCATGGCGGCCCAGCGCCGGTGGGCATCCGGGTCGGCCGGGTTAACGGCCAGGACGCGGCAGTTCAGATTCTCGAAGTCTTTGCGCCGATCCTCCAGACCGGCCAACTGGTTCTTTCAGCCGGGGGTGTTATTCTTGGGGTAGAAGACGATCACCGTGAAGTGTCCGGTGAGGTCATCCGAGGATACCCTTCCCCCGGTCGAAGCCGGGAGATCGAATGCCGGCGCCACAGTTCCAATTTTAAGCATATCTACGGGCCGGAGGATCAGGAGGTATAACAGCCGGATCCCCGGCTTGTTTCAGAATTCCTTCGCCGGGTCGTCGTCACGCTTGAGCTCGGCCAGTTGGCGGAACAGGGCGTTGTTGTCCGGCAGTTCGGCCGGGTGGACGACCTCGATGTACCTGATAATGCCTTGTTTATCGATTACGATAACGGCGCGTTCGCTGTAGCCTCGGTCGGTAAGGACGCCGTAGAGTTTCGCCACCGAGCCGTGGGGCCAGAAGTCGGACATGAGCGGGAACGAGAGCCCGCCGAGGGATCGGGCCCAGGCGACGTGGCAGGGCACAGAATCGACGGAAATGGCCAGCAGCTGGGCGTCGTACTTCTCAAATTCGGACAGGATAGTCTGGTACTCCGGGATCTGGGTGGCGCAGACGGGCGTCCAGTCCCCGGGGTAGAAAGCGAGGACGACGGATTTTCGTCCCCGGTACCAGTGGAGGTTCAGTTCGCCTTCGTTGTGTGTCGGCAGCGTGAAGTCCGGGGCGCTGTCGCCGACTTTCAATGTTCTGGTCTGCAAGAGACCGCGCTGACCGGTGGTCATAGAATTACCCCAACCCCATGCAGTTATTGAAATTCGCCGTAGTAGTCGTCTTCGTCTCCGTTTTCGTCAATAGCTTCGGCGTCGAGCACATCTTCATCTTCATATCGTTCTACAAATTTGCTTGACGGCGCGCCGCAGACCGGGCACATATCCGGTCGTTCGTCATCTTCGTGGATGTAACCGCAGATTTCGCACTCAAATTCCATACGCGTCCTCATGTGACCTGCTACCGCCGTACGGCGTAACCGGTGCGGTCAGTGTTCCTGCGGGGAGGTTTCGTCCAGTCCGAACCAGAAGTAGTTTCCGCTGAGGGCGTCGCGTTCGGCCTGCAGCAGTTCGAAGTGGTGGTGTTCCTCTTCGGCCAGGGTGTCGAAAATCTGGCGGAAGTCGGGGTCATCGACCATGTCGCGTTCGGTCTGGTAGTAGCGGGTGGCGGCGAGTTCGGCCTCGATGGCGAGGTTGATGAACTCCATTTCGGACTTGCGGGTTTCGAGGTGGCCGCGACGGAAGACCTCGGCCAGGGCGTTGATGCCTTTTTCGGGCAGTTCGCCGATTTCGGGGCCGACGAAGCGGTGGAAGATTTCGGCGAGGGTCTGGCGGTGGCGGACTTCGTCGTCGCGGAGGTTTTTGAGTTTCCGCTTGGCCTCGGGATTGGTGGCCTTCTCCATGAGGAGATTATAGAACTTGTAGCCGTCCTCTTCTCCCTTGATCGCCTTTTTGAGGGTGTCGGCGATGTACTGCTTGTCTTTGGTCATAAGCTTTCCCTTTCCGCGAGGGTATTAGGCGCGTTGTTTTGTCCGAATGTAATCGATGGCGCGGCGCAGGCGATCGAGCACAGCGGATCGTCCGAGCAGCGCCATGATGTCGTACAGGCCCGGCCCCGCCGGCATGCCGGAGATGGCGAGGCGGGTGGGGTGGATCACTTTGGCTTTCTTGACGCCACCGGTTTCGGCGACTGCGTTGACGGCCTGTTCGGCGTTTTCGAGGGTCAGATCGCCCAGCCCCTCGATATGGGCCGCGAGGGCAGCGAGCAATTCGGCGGCTTCATCATTGAAGTTTTTTGAGGCAGCTTCGTCGTCGTACTTCCCCTCAAAGGTAAAGAAATAGCCGCCGATTGCGGCGAAATCGTTGAGTCGCCGCACGCGTTCCTTGAGGACGCCGATGACGTCGCAGAGGTATTTCCAGCGGGTTTCGAGCCAGTACTTGGTGGTGAGGCCGGCCTCGACGAGCATAGGGGCGACCAGGACGGCGAGGTCGTGGTTGCTGCGGCGCATGATGTGTTCGCGGTTGAAGGCTTCGAGTTTCTCCTCGTCGAAGACGGCGTTGGCGGCGTTGAGGTACTCGGGCGTGAAGATCTGGATCAGTTCGTCGCGGGTGTAGATTTCGCGGTCGGTTTTGGGATTCCAGCCGAGCAGGCAGAGGTAGTTGAACATGGCTTCGGGGAGGATGCCTTCGTGGCTGTACTGGTTGACATCTTTATCGCCGAGGCGCTTGGAGACTTTCTTCTTGTCGGGGCGCAGGATGAGCGGCAGGTGACCGAACTGCGGGACCTCCCAGCCGAGGGCGTGGTAGAGGTGAATCTGCTTGAATGTATTCGTGATGTGGTCGTTGCCTCGGATCACGTGGGTGACGCCCATTTCGTGGTCGTCGACGACGACGGCGAGGTTGTAGGTCGCGGTGCCGTCGGAGCGCGCGATGATGAGGTCTTCGATGTCGTCGCTGTGGCGGGAGAGTTCGCCGGAAACCATGTCGGTGAATTTGGTGTCGCCGTCGGGGATACGAATGCGGATGGCATAGGGTTGGCCGGCTTCGGTCCGTCGGCGGATTTCGTCCTCGCTGAGAGCGAGGCAGCGGCGGTCGTATTTGGTGGCGCCCTTTTCAGCGCGGGCCTGCACGCGGGAGGCCTCGAGTTCCACCGCAGTGCAGAAGCAGCGGTAGCCGTGCCCGGCCTTGAGGATTTGTTCGGCGAAGGCGTTGTAGCGGTCGAGACGCCGGGACTGGTAGACGATGTCTTCGTCCCAGTCGAGGCCCAGCCAGCGCATGGCATCGAGGATCGGCTCGATGAGCTCCGGTTTGGATCGTTCCCTGTCGGTGTCCTCGATGCGGACGAGGAACTGGCCGCCGGTGTGGCGGGCGAGGAGCCAGTTGAAGATCGCCGTGCGGGCGGTTCCGACGTGGAGGTAGCCGGACGGCGACGGGGCGATGCGAACGCGGACGGGTCCCTGGGTCATGGTATCAGTGTCATCCTAACGGTTTGTCGGTTTCATCGGACTGATCCTCGGGCCGCAAGGGCGGCGCGGGGGGTTCCGCCTGCGTCG
>JBGSIV010000164.1:0-31061 GCA_041742355.1 Candidatus Zixiibacteriota bacterium | reverse complement strand
CCTTTTCATCTCAGTCTTCTACGGGGTCCTCATCCTTCGCCTGCCCGGCCTGTTCGAGGCCCTGGTGATTGTCGGCATCGGTCCCCTCGTGCTCGTCGCCATGCAGGTGCTCATCGAGTTCAACCAGATTATCATCACCCCGGCCGACTACCACATCGCCGCCTGCCACCCGGTCAACTCCCGGACCTTCTTCACGGCGAAGCTTGTCCACCTGCTGTTCTACGTGACCCTGCTGTCCCTCGCCTGCGGGCTGATTCCCGCCATCATCGCCGTCTTCGCCTTCGACTCACTGCTGGCTTTTCCCGTGGTGGTCCTGCACTTCTGGCTGGTCTCCCTGTTCTCGGCAACCTTCATCATTACGGTCTTCGTTTCCCTGTTGCGCGGTCTCAACCGGCGCCGCATGGAACAGATCGCCGGGTATGTCCAGATCGCTATGATCATGCTGTTTTATGGCTCCTTCAACTTGTTCCCCTCGCAGGCCAAGACGATTGTCGCGAATGCCCGCATCGAGAGTATCCCCTGGATCGGCGTGCTCCCGACCTACTGGTTTGCCGCCCCGGTGAAACTGGTGTTGCAGGGCTTTGACTGGCGGTCGGTCGGCCTCTGGGGGCTGGGATTGGCGCTCCTGGCGGCTATGTTCCTCTTTGCCATGAATTTCCTCTCGCTGTCATACGCCCGGTCCATCGGCGACAGTAGCGTTCCCCGGGTCGCCGCCCGGCGTCGTCGGGTGCCGCTGCCCATTCGGCGCCTCTTCTACCGCCTGGCCGACCCGGAAGCCCGCGCCCTGGCGCTACTGGCCTGGGGGCAGTTCAAGCACGACTTCCAGTTTCGCATGCAGGTAATCTGGATTATTCCGATGATGATTTTCGTCTTCGCGTACAGCGTCATGAGCAACGCCGCGCCGACTGACCCGTTCGGTCCCCGGAGCGAGAATGCCGGTGCCGACAGCATGCTGCCCCTCTTTTTCGTCATGGGCGTGATGGCTATGCAGACCGCGATGGCGCAGTCTAAAGCGTGGGAATCGGCCTGGGTCTTCTGCACGTCGCCTATCAACCGACGGCGCATGGCTCTGGCGTCCAAGCGAATTGCGCTCGGCCTGCTAATACTGGTCGTCGTTCCGATTGTAACGGCGGGTTACTTCTGGTTCTTCGGCAATCTTCTCCACACCGTTTTGCATATGGCGTTCCTTACCGCCCTGGCCGTTTTCGGGACGACGGTGATGAATCTCATTAATGTTCGGCTCCCATTCTCTACCGCCAACGCGTACGGTCGCTTTACGCTCGAGGCGTTCATGACCAACACGGTCATGATTGTAATTCTCATTGTCCCGATTATTGTGATAATGTCCGCCGGCTATGGCGGCTATACCGGCTGGGGGATTATCATGTTCATAAGCGTGGCGCTGACCGCCGCGCTGATTCCGCTGCAGAACCGCCGTATCGACAAGACAGTGCGGACCTGGTCGCTCGATGAGTCATGAAGAACGTGGGCTCACCGGCGCAGGAGTTTCTGCAGTTCCGGCCAGCTACGCGTGTTGAGCACATCCCCTGCTTCCAGCCATCCGCGCCGCGCCTGGCCGACCCCGTACCGCATGTAGGCGAAGTCGCCGGCGGCGTGGGCATCGGTTGAAATCGCCACTTTGACCCCCATTTCTTTGGCCAGCCGCACATAGGTATCGTTCAGATCGAGCCGGTCCGGATGCGCGTTGAGTTCAACAAAACATGCCACTTCTTTCGCCTTGCGAAGCACCGCCTCGACATCGAGCTCATACGGATCCCGCTTATTGAGGATCCGCCCGGTGGGATGGGCGAAAATGTGGAAATACGGGTTGTCCATCGCTTTGAGCACCCGTTCGGTCTGTTGCTCCCGCGACAGCTTCGTGTGGAAGTGCACCGAGCAGATGACGATATCGAGATCCTTGAGCACCTCGTTGTCTAAATCGAGCGAGCCGTCTTCGAGAATGTCCACCTCGACCGAGCGCAGCACCCGGATCGAGCCATCCAGCCGCTTGTTGAGCCGGTCTATCCGATTGATCTGGTGGCGCAGCCGCCGCTCGTCCAGCCCGTTGGCGATCGTCACCCGCTTGGAGTGATCGGTCACCGCGAGGTACTCGTACCCGCGGTCGCGGGCCGCCTTCGCCATCTCCTCCAGCGTATTGCGCCCGTCGCTGGCTGTCGTGTGGCTCTGGAGATCCCCTCTTATGTCCTTCAGGTCGACCAGCTTCGGGAGTTGTCCCTTCCGCGCGGCCTCGATCTCTCCCCGGTCCTCCCGCAGCTCCGGCTCGATGTACGGCAGGCTCAGCGCGGCGTACATCTCCTCTTCGGTGCGGCTGGCAAGACGGGTGTTGTCCTTCTCACGGTACACGCCGTATTCGTTGACTTTCAGCCCCCGCTTCTGGGCGATCGTCCGGAGCACCACACTGTGCGGCTTGGACCCGGTGAAATACAGCAGTGCGGCGCCAAAACTGACTTCCGGCACTACCCGCAGATCAACCTGCAGACCGCGCCGGAGCAGCACCGAGGCTTTGGTCGGTCCCTGCCCGAACACTTCCACGACATCTTCATACTGCGCGAACCGGTCAATGAAATCGCTCCCCCGTTTCACCGTCGCCACCATGTCGATATCCCCGACCGTTTCCCGCCGCCGGCGGTAACTGCCTGCGATCACCAGTTGCTTGAGACCGGGTTGGTTGTGGAGGTACTCGAAGAATGGCGCCATGATCTGCTCTGCCTTGCGCAGGAGCATCCGGCCCCCTTGCAGGTCCCGCTTGACCCGGTCGACTTCCCGCAGGATCTTCGCCTCCGTCTTCTCGCCGAATCCGGGCAGGGTTCGGACCTTCGCTTCCCGCGCCGCTCGCTCCAACTGGTCGAGATTGCCGATCCCGAGTCGCTCGTGGAGTGTTCGCACTCTGTTGGGGCCGAGCGTGCTCAGTTGCAGCAGGGTTGTCAACCCCCTCGGATACCGTGCCTCGAGTTCCCTCAATTGGTGCAGCGTGCCTGTCCCCGCAATCTCGGTGATCTTGCCCGCGAGATCCTTCCCGATACCGGGCAGTTCCGTCAGGTTCGAGCCCCGCTGCAGGCGTGAATGGAGACTCTCGCCCAACTCCGAGACGACGTGCGCCGCGTGACGGTATGCCCGAACGCGGAAGGGGTTCGCCCCTTCGATTTCGAGCAGGTCCGCCATGCGGTGGAGAACCTCGGCAATTTCGGTATTGTGAATTGGCATGGGTACCGCTCCCCGGCGGTTCGCATCGCCGCGCTGCCCGCTATTCGCCGACATCGGGGCTTGGCGGCACTCCCCCGATCGTGTCGAGCGGCAGGTCATCGGGGTCGAGGCGGGCCACTACTTCGTCCATCGTGACTACCCCGAGGCAGGCACTGGTGGTGCGGTCGAGCACCGCCAGCCGGCTGACTTTGTTGAACCGCATCAGATTGGTTGCCGCCATGAGATCCCGGTCATCGAATACGGTAACGACTTCCTCGGCCATGATCACGCCGATCGGTGTCCGGTCCGGATCGAGTTGATCGGCCGCCACCCCGAGCGCGATATCCCGGTCGGAAATCAGTCCGACCATTTGTCCGGTATCGGCCACCGGAAGCACGGTCGCACCGCGCATGCGCATCATTCCGGCCGCCTCCCGCAGGGAGGTGTCGGGGGCCGGCGGCGACGCGCTGTAGGCTATTATATCGCGCACCAGGAGCATGTTGCTATTCCTTGCATGGCGGCATGCCCCTTACCATCCCGGGGCAATAAGAAATCCCCACTCGACGTTCTTCTCCGGCCGTTGGAACGGTTTGGCGACAAACACCTGGCCGACCAGGAAGCCGAAGAGATTCACCCGGGCCGCCAGGCCGGTGCTGAACACCGGGATGCGCTCGTCCGAGTCCTGCTCAAACCGGAGTTTCGGCAGATCCCCCGAGCGCCAAGCTACGCCACCGTCGAAGAACGCTGCCAGTTCGGTCGGCAGATAGCTGAAGTTGACCAGTCCGTACTCGTCGGTGCCGAAGAGCGGGAAACGCAGTTCGGCATTGACCACGGCGAGCCGCGAGCCAAGGAGGCGGTTGTAAACCGGGCAGTCGCCGGTGGTGCACTCCTCCGGTTCGAGCGAATAAGCGTCGTACCCGCGCACCAGCGTCGGGTACCCCACGAACAGCTCCGACAATCGCTCATTCTCCGCATCGTCGAGGTATCGCCCGATGTGCATGCCGCGGAACGCCAGTGTGAACGGCGAGAGGTAGACGTACCGGCGGAGATCCGCCAGCGCGGTCAGAAACGTGATTGTGCCGGCAGTTGCCTCCAGTTCCAGGCGGTAACGCGTGCCGCGTACCGGAGAGGTGAACCCGAAGAGCGAGTAATCACCGACATATGCCCCCGACACGTGCCCGAGATTGAGGGGACTTGGCGCCGGCAGGTCAATCTGGTACTCATCGATGATGAACCCCCGATCCACCAGGATGCCCTCGGCATCGCGGTCGTACCAGACATGCGAGAAACCGCCGGTGAATTCGAACCGACGGTTCGTCGACAACGGGTAAACCGCCATGAGATCCACCCGGTCGAAGAACGTCCACTCGCGCACCAGTTCCTGGCGGACTACCGGCTGGTTGCCGACGGTCGCCTCGGAAACCCGGAGGAACGCGCTGCGGAACGGAATGTGCCCGCCGGCTACCCCCCAGTTGAGCCGGTGCCCCTGGTTGAGGTAGAATATCTCACCGCCGATGTCCTTGAGCCGTCCACTCGCCTGCGCGGTGATTCCAAGCACCCGGTTGCCAAGGAGATCCGAGAAGAGAAAACTCGCACCGCCTCCCACCTGGGCGCCGAACCGGTCGAAACCGACGCCCACGCCGGTCTGCCCGACATAGGCCAGAGAGAGTTTCGGATTGTAGTCGCGGAACTGGAATCGGTACAGCTCATCCGTGGCCCCGTCTGTATGCCCGTTTCCATTCCCGTTCCCGTTCGCGTGACCGTTGCCATTCGAGCCGGCCAGGTACTCGCTGACGGTAGTTTCGACAAACTGCGGTGGCAGCGATACGCCCGTTTCATACGCTGTCGGCTCGAGCGAAAACGCCTCCCCCGACGCCTCCGCAGTCGCCAGCCGCCGCAGTTTGTACTCCCGATCATCGAACACCGTGAACAGGAGCGTTCCGCTCTCTCGCGCCACACTGAGCGCGGGTGAGTCCTCGGTCAGCCCGGTCACGCCGGTCGCGATCCGAGTCACGCGGAAGAACTGCCCATCGTCGAACGAGTACCGGTAGATGTCGCTGAATCCGTCCGGATCGGCCACGAAGTACAGGTCGTTGTTCACGCCGAACTGCGGGTCGATGTGTTTCGCGTCGTCCGATATCGCAATGAACCGCAGTTCCCGGCTCTGGAGGTCCATCAGCGCGATCTGCAGGCGGCCGTAGGTCAGGTCACCTGGCATGTACTCCCCGCCGGCATCGGTGGCAAAGGCGATCGTCCGGCCGTCGGGCGACCAGGAGGGTTGGATCTGCGCGTACGTGTCGTTGGTCAGTTGCTCGATCTCATCGGAGGTCAGGTCGTACAGGTAGAGGTCGCTGAGCCCCCCCGTATTGCCGCTGATAAGGATCCGGGAGCCATCGGGCGACCAGGCGGCCTGCAGCAGCGCATCGACACCCTCCAGCTTGATTGTCCGCTCCACGGTGACGGACTCGATATCGAGCATGGCGAGCGCATTGTCGCCGCCTTTGAAGACGGTGAACGCCAGTTTCGAGCCATCGGGCGACCAGGTTCCCGAGCCGTTGGTGAACTGCAGCGCATCGAAGTGCGCGTCGCTGTTGGAACTGGCCAACTGCTCCACAATCTCCCCCGTCGACAGGTCGGCGAGGTAGAGGTTCAGGGTGAAGACATCGCGGCGGGCGATGAACGCCGCATGGCGGCCGTCGGGGCTGATCGACGGCGAAAGGGTCATCAGCGCTTCCCCTTCGTCCAGCGCGGCCTCACCCACCTCCAGCGGCTTGGTCCGGTCCGCGATCATCGGGTAGTAGGTCTCGTGCATCGCCTGCTTCCACCGGGCCGACAGCGTGTCGACCGGCGTGCTCAGTATCTCCTGCAGGGCGAGCTCGTACCCGGCCGCGACCGTTGCGTACATCAGGCGGGGTACGATATCGTCGCTGTACAACCCCGCCACCCAGGCCCAGAACGCATGACCGAACCGGTAGGGGAAATACGAGAGGTTGCCGCTCATGTCGCTGATGGACGGGACATCCTCGTGGAGCACTGCGTCGCGCATCCACATCGCGGTCAGCGAATTCTCGCGGCCGAGCGAGAGGTATTCCGCCATGCCTTCGACAAACCACAGCGGCATGCCCCGGGCCGCCGCGAGGCCGCCGGAGGACTCCTTCATGATGCTGTACTGAAAGGCGTGCACGAGTTCGTGCCCGAGCACATGGTTGTTTTCATCGTAAATGCCGGTCAGCGGCATCACCACGCGGTTTTGCATCCCTTCGGTCACCCCCCCGGTGCCCTCGCCGATCAGGCCGGAGATGACATTGGTCTGCTGGAAATCGGCGTGGTTGGCATAGAGAATAACCGGCTGGTTCTCCTCCAGCTCGTGCTGGAAGAGGGTCGAGAAGCGCTCATACCAGCGCTCGGCCATTCGGCCGGCATCGACAATGACCGGCTGGGATTCAGGATAGTACAGGATGCGATAGTGGGGCGTTTCCAGCGTCTTGAAGTCGAAAGTCTCGTACTGGACCTTGTTCCGTCCGAAGTACTGCCCGTGTGTTCCGTGCGGCAGCAGCAGCATCGCCAGCAGCAGGCCCGCCGCCCATGCGGATAACCGTACACTCGTTCGTGCATTACCTATCGCCATGATCGCTCCTTGTCCCAGGACCCTCGGAGGGTCGAGGATTCGTCCGGAAAGAGCAACGGCCTGGTCGGGGGAGAAGCGAAGGTGCGGCGTGGGAAGCGGGTATCGGAAAGTGAGGCGCGGTGGGGAAATTCAGCAAGCCGCGTGCCCGATCGCGCGGTGAATATGCGCTGAAGTACGTGTCTGCACTTACTCAACCCGCCCGGCCGGGGAATGGTTCACCGTCGGATGAACAGCGACCCGGGATCGCGGAAACTGGTGGTTTACAAACCGGGTTGGGGGAGCCAGGCCGGTCGGCCTATCCATAAAAAAGGCCGACGCTCGGGAAATTCGCAAACATATATCCGAGCGCCGGCTACCCGCTTCGTCGACCGGCCGGTCGACGAGAATTGCTACGGAAACAGAAGTCCGTCTACCTCTTACTGGATCTGGATCGTCTTCTCGCTGGCCTTCTCCTGCGATTTGGGCATGATCACCCGCAGCACACCGTCCTTCATCTCCGCGTTGATCTTGTCGGCGTCGACATCCGACGGCAGCGTGAACTGACGGCTAAACGCTCCGTGCACCCGTTCCATGCGGTGAATCTGATTCTCGTCGTACGTGCGCTCGTGCTCGCGGGTGCCCGTGATCTTGATCGTGTCGCCCGTGCAGGTGATGTTGATGTTGTCCCGCTTCATGCCCGGCAAGTCGAGTTCCATTACGTAGGTGTTGCCTTCTTCGTAAATGTCCGTCCGGGGCATCCAGTCGGTGTCCCCCCGCATGCCCGGCATGCCCGTGAAGAAGTCATCCAGCCACTGCTGCATCATGGTATGGGGGAATATCCAGTTCTGGCGCCCCCGCGTCGCCGGCATCTGTGCCATGGTCAATCCCTTCCTTTCCTGCAAAGTGCACGAGCGATTGTTCGCCGGGCCGCAGCGGGCTGACGGTGCGATTCTCTGTGGCATATGTCCCGAGGGAAGATGAAATGGCGAGTGCTGCAAGATACCCAGCCCGGTGCAGATCCAACGTCTGCTCTTTGTACGAGCACCGGCAGTACCCCTGCGTCCGGCGCCCCGCTTGTTCCATAATCTCCTTTAACATAGGAATTACGGCGGCGGTGGCGATGTCGACTGCGTAATTGCCGCGTACAAGCCGCTACGGGATGACCGTAAGAGAACTTCGGCCGATCGATGCCCGACGGCCCGGCATGAATGTCTTCGTCCGATGCTTATCTGCGGCGACGGTAAACAGCAATCACTCAACAACCGCCTGTGGCGCTCGTTGCGCCGCATACTCCCGCACGAACGCCATCCGCTTGTCTAACGCCGGATGATCATAGAACCAGAATTCCACCAGCGCGCTTGGCGACGGATCCGACATGTTGTAAACCGCCAGTTTATCAAACGCCCGCGCCGCCGTCTCGCCGTCAATACCGGTCACATCGAGAGAGTACCGGTCGCACACGTTCTCCTGAATGCGGCTGTAGCCGTTGGTGATCGGCTGAAACGCGAATTCGAGCACCGCCGCGAGCAGCATGATCAATGGCAGTGACGCCATATCCCCGAGCCGGCTGAATCCGAGCCGCCCCTGGTAACGATTGATGATCGGATGAATTGTCCGGTTCACCCCCCAGAGCAGAAACGCAATGAACAGGATCGCCACCGACAGCCCCCAGAAGATGTGATTCTTCACATAGTGCCCCATCTCGTGCCCCATCACGAACAGGATCTCCTCGTGCGAAAAGCCCTTAATCATCGTGTCGTAGAGCACGATCCGCTTGGTGCCGAACAACCCCGTCACGTACGCATTGATCTTCGACGACTGCTTCGATGCATCCACCTGGAAGACGTCGGCGTCATGAATACCGACACTCTCCGCAAGGCTCGTCAGCTTCGTTCCGAGTGCCTGGTCCTGGATCGGCACAAAATCGTTGAACAGCGGGTTGATCACTACCGGTACAATGACAATCATCAGCACCACCAGTGGAATCGCCGCCAGCGTGAACATCACCCACCACCGCCGGAACTTGTTGATCGCCCAGTAAAGAATCCACACCGGCACAACCCCGAGCACCGCCATTATGAGCAGCCCGAGCAGTTTCTCCCCAAACCAGCCGCCAAACGTTTGGTTCATAAACCCGTAGTTCGATTCGACAATGAATCCGCGGTAGATGTCGAACGGGAGATTGAGTAGGAAATCCACCAGCAGATACAATATGAAGAACGCCCAGAGCGCCAGAAACGGCCGTTGGAACAGCCTCTGCGCCCATGTGCGAAGTTTCGCTGACAGCCCGGTAAACAGAACGAGCGAAAGCAGGCCGACCGTCACGAAAAACGATACGAACCGCCAGATGTTGACAAAACGCGAGTACGCAATCGACTGTGCCTTGCGCTCTGGATCCATCGGATACGCCGGCATATCGTTCGGCCCCGCTTCCGTCGGCGCCCCGACTCCGGCCGCCGCCGAGTCCGGCAGGGGAGAGGTGAGCGCGCTTCCCGCATCTTCCGTCGCCGTCTGCGCCGCCGTCGACGGCGCCAGCCAGAACGCCACCGCAAAGAGCACGACCGTGATGATCATCAGACTCGCTGACCGCATGTCTATTACCTCCAGATGTAACCTACGTCGCATAATGCAGAATTATACGGATACGTTTCCCTTCGGGTTACTACAAAAAAAGAGGCGGAGCAATCCGCCTCTTGAACCAGTCGTTGTCGGTGGGTTGACTATGCGATCGTCACTTCCTTCGTCAGGTAGACGTCCTGGATCGCATTGAGCAACTCGATTCCTTCCTTCATCGGCTTCTGAAACGCCTTGCGACCGGAGATCAGGCCCATGCCGCCGGCCCGCTTGTTGACTACTGCGGTGCGCACGGCCGCCTCAAGATCCCCTTTGCCTTTCGATTCGCCGCCGGAGTTGATCAGGCCGATTCGCCCCATGTAGCAATTGATGACCTGGTAGCGGGTCAGGTCGATGTCGTTGTCGGTGGTCAATTCGCTGTACACCCGGTCGTGCGTCTTGCCGAAATTGACCGCCCTGTAGCCGCCGTTGGTGGTCGGGGCCTTCTGCTTTATGATGTCGGCCTCGATCGTCACGCCGAGGTGGTTCGCCTGGCCGGTGAGATCCGCCGCGGTGTGGTAATCGACCCCGTCCTTCTTGAACGCGTTGTTGCGCAAGTAGCACCACAGCACCGTGAACATCCCCAGTTCGTGCGCGAACTTGAACGCTTCCGTCACCTCCTGCAACTGTCGCGTTCCCTCTTCGGCGCCGAAGTAGATCGTCGCCCCCACGCCGACCGCGCCCATGTCGAACGCCTGCTCGACATCGGCGTACATCACCTGGTCGAACCGGTTCGGGTACGTGAGCATCTCGCTGTGGTTGAGCTTGACGATAAACGGGATACGGTGGGCGTACCGCCGCGAAACCGAGCCAAGCACGCCGAGTGTCGACGCCACCGCGTTACAGCCCCCCTCGATGGCCAGTTCGACAATCGTCGACGGATCGAAGAAGTCCGGATTGGGGGCGAACGACGCCGCCCCGGAGTGCTCGATACCCTGATCCACCGGCAGAATCGAGACATACCCCGTTCCGGCCAGCCGGCCGTGGCCAAATACGCTCGCGAGATTGCGCAGCGTCACGGGCGTTCGGTCGGTCTGGGACAGCACGCGGTCGATGAAATCCGGGCCGGGCAGGTGCAGCTTCGATTTCGGGATCGTCTTGCACTCGTGTTTCAACAGATCCTTGTGACTACCCAGGTATTGCTCAATCTTGTTTATCATGGCGCCAATCTCCTTACGATTTATTGTACCTGTTCAATCTATAAGAATATTATCGACCGAATGCAACCGGATTTGGATCTCCGGATTCACATGAATTTTCGTCGCATGGCGGCGCTAATACCGGGTGCGGCCGGGATCCATGGTGCGATCGGACGCTGAAAGATGCTGGCGAGATGACTGCGCGGTACCTGCGGAGCGCCGGGTGGCCGCACCGGGATCTATCTACGCGTCCGCCGGACCCGGTTCATCTGCCGATGGCGACTGGTGGAGCGGCCCCCGGGCGTGGATCAGATCTCCCCTGAGAATCGTGACCGCCTGCCCGGCCAGATGGACCCGGTCGCCGGCCATGGTCACCCGGATTATCCCGCCCCGGCGTGAGGCCTGGTATCCGAGGACCGTCTCCCTGCCCAGCTTTGCCGCCCAGTATGGTCCCAAGGCACAGTGTGCCGCCCCGGTTGCCGGATCCTCGTCAATTCCTACCTTGGGGGCAAAGTAGCGGGAGAGGAAATCATAGTCGTCGCCGTCGGGAGTGGTGATGATCGCTCCCTCGATTGTCACAGCCGCCAGACGGTTATAATCGGGCCGGCACGACCGCAGCGTTCCTTCATCGGGGACTTCGACGAGAAAATCATACGCATTTCGGCCGACAAAGACAGCCTCGACTCCGAGCGCCTCGAGCAGGCCTTCAGGCGGTTCACACGCTTGAACCGGCAGCGCCGGGAAATCCATGGTGATTAACTCCCCGCTCCGGCTGACCAACAGAAGGCCGCTGCGGGTGTGGAAACGGATTACCCGGCCGCGCTCGACATACCCCTCGGTCCAGAGGACATGGGCTGCCGCCAGCGTCGCATGGCCGCACAGGTCCACCTCGACCAGCGGCGTGAACCAGCGCAGGCTGTAGCCGCTGTCCCGCGGATACAGAAAAGCCGTTTCCGATACGTTCATCTCGGCCGCGACCGCCTGCATCGAGGCGGCATCGCGCGGCGCCGTCAGAATGCAGACGCAGGCCGGGTTGCCGCAGAACGGGGTGTCGGTGAAGGAATCGACCTGAAAGATTCGCTGGGGCATACGCTTTGAAAGTAGCGGCCGGGAGGGAGCGGCGTCAAGCTCGAAGTCACGTTGGGCAGCACGGCCCGCCATCCACCTCTAGACCCGGAACAGGTACTGCAACTTCACGAAGAACTGCCGATCCACGAGCCGACCGCCGAGGTCGTCGGCATCCCGCCAGGCATATCGCGAGGTCGACCCGATGTAGAAGATTGTGAATGGATTGACCTTGTAGGTCAACAGCGGCTCGACATTGAACTGGTCATCGAAGTCATCGTACTGGACGATCAGCCGCGTGAACAGGCGTCGCGTGAACTGGTAGTTGAGCCGTGTCCGCAGCACGTACCCCTCGAAAATTCGCTCGCCGGTATCCCGGTCGCGCATCCGGGCGTACTCCCAGTTTGGTTCGATCGTGAACTGCTGCAGCGGCTTGAATGACACCCAGATATTCCCCGTCAACTGCCGCCCCATCACCGGCAGCGGATCGACATTGCGGGCAATCGCATTGCCATAGTTGATCGAGGCCCCGAACCGGGCCCGGTCCAGCGAAGCCGACTCGAACCAGGCGTCCACCCGCCGGATATCTTCGAACCACACTGTCCGGAACATCTCCCGCGACAGGAGCATGTTGCAGCCCAGATACCACGGCCCGCGCAGCGTCAGATCCATTGCACCCACCACCCATTCGTCCTTTCGGGCGCCGTCCCATTCCCATATTCTACCCACCGTCATGGATGGCTGCACGCGCGTGAATACCCTGCCGTTCGGCCGGAACACCAGGCCGGTGTTCAATTGAGCTTCGTGAATCCCCGTGCGGAAGATGAACCCGTTGTCGGCGCGGAAATTTGGGCTGCTGCCGCCGTACTCTGCGTCAAATCGCCATAGCCGGCTCTCCCGGCTAACCGCCACTTTCGCGGCCCACCCCTCAAATGACTCCCCGTCGAGCGCCACCGAATGCCGGCCGCCGTCAAAAGTCGAATCGATACCCTGCAGAGCGCTATCGATCGCAAGGTACTCCGCAGACAGCAGTGGAGCTTCAACCTCCGTCGTCCGGCTGCCCAGCGCCTGAAACGCCACCCGGAAGTCCTTCAGCACCCGGACCGCGCCATCGATGCCGTACACCGTGTTCGCTCCCTCTCCGGCATCGACCCGACGGTCGGTGAACAGCGCGCCGATATGTGCGTCACCGCCCAGCATGTGACGCACCCGCCCGAGATTTGAATACGTCTTGCCGAGCGGCACAAACTCCGAACGCTCCGCTAACGGAATTGTGAGTGGGCTGTTGTCATCCGATGCGGAGAGGAAGAAGTAGCTCGTCGATCCCTGCCGTCCGGTCAGCTTGAGCGCCGCCTCCGGATCATTGATCGCCCGCGTGTAGATCGCGTCGATCTCCGTGTCATACAGATCCCCACCCTCCTGAAAAAATGGCCGCCGCTCCGGAAAATTCAGCGCAAACGTGTTATTGGCCTCGATCTGGGCCGCATCCGACTCGACCTGGCTGAAGTCCGGGTTCACGGTCGCTTCAATCGTCACGCCGGAGCCGAGGCCATACCGGGCGTTGAGCTCGGCTTGGGCATCCGGATCGGCGTTTTCGAACGGGGACCCCAGGTCCTCCGTGTCGCGCCGCGTTCCGGACTGAAATCCCACCAATGCCGGAAGGATATCAAACCGGCTCCCTGGCCTCACCCCCGCGATCCCCGTCCAGTACCCCATTTCACACAGGTGGCAGGCCATCCCCTGCTCCCAAAGTGCCCAGGTATACTTGTAAACATTGTCACGCGGATGGCTGCGCCAGAAATTGGCCCGCCACGTCTGTTCGTCTTGATCTGGAAACTGCAGTGAGGAGAAGGGGATGGCCATCTCCGCCTGCCAGCCGGAATCGGTTTTGATCGCTTCGGCGGTGTAGACAACATCAAACCGTGAATCCTCATCTCCGGTCGTCATCCAGCGCAAATCTCCCTGCACACCGAGCGGATTGACATAGAATTCGTACGCCCACGCCGCGTCGCCGCGCGTATCGAGAACGATCCCGACAAAGTCATCGTCGAACATGTGATCCCGGTCGGTCAGCGTCGATCTGATGGTGGCCGGGTCATCGTAGCACATGAACCCGAGATAGAGATAGTGCTGGTCGTAGGTCACGCGTGCGACTGTCCGAACCTTCGGCTTGACCCGGTCAACAGGCTGAAACTGCGTGAAATTGTCCGTCGCTGCCGCACCGGTCCACCCGGGATCATTGAGCTGCCCGTCGACAATGATCGGCGCGCTCGCCCGGGGAACACCCAGAGTCGGGCGCAACGAAAGTTCCTGTGCGCTGACCGAAAACGAAAAGAGGAAGAAGTACAGGGCCGCCGGTACCGCTGGTCTCATGAGGCTACCTCGCACGAAATAGAGGGAAGTCGACACCATCCACTACAGCGCACTACGGCCGGAGCAAAGCGAATGTTTCGCCCGCCGGCTCCGCGGGGAATTCCAGCAGGTGAAAAAGGATCAGGTGGTCCGGATAAGCAAAGAGCCTCGCTAGCGAGGCTCTTCACAAAAAATCGAAATGAGCGACCGGTTCAGGAGAACGAAGCGACGGCCAGTTCGCGGCTGTCGTAGTGGTCGAACACCGAGATCAGCCGCGTGATTGTGAGGATCGACTCAATCTTGTCGATATTGGCGAGCACCAGGCGCCCCCCGGCGTTCCGCACGGTGGTCAAAGCAGATATCAGCATACCCAGCCCGACCGAGTTCATCCAGTCAACCTTCTTCAGGTCGATCACGAAGTTCTTCTTGTTGAGCTTGATGTACTCGTGGATTTTCCCGTGGAACATGGTCGTTTCTTCGCCGCCCATGATCTTGCCGGAAATGTCAATCACGACCAGATCTCCGTTGAGCGTGTCGGTAAACTTCATAATTGAGTCCTTAACTATACAGGTTCAACTTGTTCATTCGCATTCAGGAATAGACAGCCCGCAAATTTCCACCGGGGAGAGCATACGACAACCCCTGACGGTCACCGGGCGCCGACGTCGACAAAATACCCCTTGCCCCTGCAAAAGCAAGCGCTTTTTGGACTTGAAGACCTTGCGCCCCAAAGCCCTTGCCTCACCCGCGCCCGTTGCCGCACCTCCAGACTCCCCGGCCGTAGAGCCCGATCGAGAACCCCGCGCAAAAAAGGCCGCCCCGAGTCTGTCCCGGAGCGGCCTGTCATTTCAATAGAACCGGTGAGGTTCTTCAGCTCTCGACTTCAGCCGCCTCTTCCTCGACATCCTCCGACGCTGTGCCGAAACCGAGGTCGACCTGCACCTTCTGCAGGATTTCCTCGAATATGGCCGGATTGTCGAGCAGGAACTGCTTGGCGTTCTCACGTCCCTGCCCCAGGCGGTCGCCGCCGTAGGAGAACCAGGCGCCGGACTTCTCGATAATTCCCTGTGTCGACGCCAGGTCGACCAGTTCGCCCGCCTTGGAAATACCTTTACCGTAGATGATATCGAACTCCGCCTCGCGGAACGGGGGCGCGACCTTGTTCTTGACCACCCGCACCCGCGTGCGCGAGCCGATCACATCCTGGTTTTCCTTGATCGAGGCGATCTTGCGGATATCCAGCCGCACCGACGCATAGAACTTCAGCGCGTTGCCGCCGGTCGTCGTCTCGGGGTTGCCGAACATGACACCGATCTTCATTCGAATCTGGTTGATAAACACGACGCTGGTTTTCGATTTCGAGATGATCGCGGTCAGTTTCCGCAACGCCTGCGACATGAGCCTCGCCTGCAGCCCCATGTGCGCGTCGCCCATCTCTCCCTCGATTTCCGAACGGGGCGTCAGGGCCGCCACCGAGTCGACCACGATGATATCCACCGCGCTCGACCGGACCAGCGTCTCGGTGATATCGAGCGCCTGTTCGCCCGTATCCGGCTGGGACACGAGCAGGTTTTCGGTATCGACACCGAGGTTCTTGGCGTAATTGGCGTCGAGCGCATGCTCGGCATCGACAAACGCCGCCACGCCGCCCAACTTCTGGGCCTCGGAAATCATGTGCAGCGCCAGGGTTGTTTTACCCGATGATTCCGGACCAAATATCTCAATCACCCGGCCGCGCGGAATGCCTCCGACTCCGAGGGCATGATCGATTCCGATCGACCCGGTCGATATCACCTGTATCTTCTGCACTGTCTCATCGCCCAGGCGCATGATCGCCCCCTTGCCGAACGACCGCTCGATCTGCACGAGCGCCGCTTCAAGAGCTTTCTTTCGATCAGGCACCTGTGAGGCCGCCGTCTTTCCTTTGCCTTCTTTCACAGCCATCATTTCCTTCTTGTTATTGTGCGCATCTCCGGTAATGATACCCCAGAAGTACACGCAAATATATCACATCTTACCTACCCATAAAACTGATTTGTTCCGCCCGCTATGACTCCGTCCGTCACCCTTGCCATTATCCGGCGGTTGCGCAATTAAAGGCCAAGATGTCTCGGTTTGGCAGGTTGTGTGAATCTGTTTGCGCACCCAACATTTACCCGGTGTCTATTATACAAGGTAATGGCTCGCCCGGCATTATAAATAATACGCTGTTATTTAACGACTTACGGCGGTATTGCGACAACTTGTAGTGCGCGCTGGGAAAGGGCATATCGGTTGCTTTTGCGGTCGGCAGAGGTGCTGCATCAACGCCTGTCGTGCTTTCTGCTCGTAGCCACAGGGTTGCTGCCGGAGTTCTCAGATTTCTCGGTCGCCGTGGGCCGGGTGCATGCTCAGAGAGGCAACGAAACGACACCTTGGAAATGTAGAGAAACCTTATACCTGCAACCGGAGACGCCTATGAAAAAAGCCTTTCTCGCAATGGCCCTGGTCCTGCTGCTCGCGCCACTGGCCAGCGCTCTCTCGTTCTCGGGTTCGTTGATGTCACCCGCCGGGGCGACAGCCACCGGCTACTGGGGATACAACGGTTTCCAGATTGAGTGGCTCGTAGAAGATCAGCCCGACGGCTCGTGGAAGTACCAGTACTGGTTGAAAGACAGCCAGGGGGTGCTCTACCAGGATCCGGCCACAGCCGCCGTCAGTCATTTCACCCTGGAGATTTCGCCCGATGCAACCGCGGCGGACTTCTGGGGTGCTTCCGGGCGCCTGGAATTCGGTGACATTAATGGCATCTCCAGCGCCATGAAGCTCGACTACGGCTCAGGACACTACGAGTTCTTCTCGA
The DNA here is from genome assembly GCA_041742355.1 of Candidatus Zixiibacteriota bacterium. GTDB lineage: Bacteria > Zixibacteria > MSB-5A5 > GN15 > FEB-12 > JAGNLV01. The sequence goes on along the minus strand of JBGSIV010000164.1, from coordinate 14,239 downwards.
CCCGCGCGCCCGTCTGGGGCGATTTCTATGCTAAAGACGGTCGCGCCGGAGGCATGGGTCTGAACGAGGCCTACAACAACGGATTCGGCAACCCCGATCCGCTCGATGGCCCGACCAACGGTTCAATTGGCTACAAAGTCCTCCGCCCCGACACCTCCACCACGGTGGTGCCGGAACCCGGCACGATGCTGCTCATGGGTATCGGCCTGGCCGGCGCGGGAATTGTGCGCAAGTTCCGCAAGTAAGCGGCGCAAGCCATTCCGTACCTGACGAGGCGGCTGTCACGGCCGCCTCTTTTTTTTGTCCAAACCGGTCATTCACCGGCCCACCACGCTGTTCCTCTCGAATAAGTGTTTGACGAATCCCGCCAAAGGCTGTTTTTTGAGCCCAGACAGTGGCCGCACTCTGCGAGACTCTGGGGGAGGATTTCGATGACCCGCCACCCCCGGCCGCCGTACAATCAGGGAAGAAGAAAACGCCCGGAAGCGATAGACAATGTTTGCCAATTTCGTACACCTGCACACGCACAGCCAGTATTCGCTCCTCGACGGCGCCTGCCGCCTGCACGACGTGATCGAGCTGGCCAAAGAACACAAGATGCCCGCCCTGGCCGTGACCGACCACGGCAACATGTTCGGGGCAATCGAATTCTACACGGCTGCCCGCAAGGCCGGCATCAAGCCGATCGTCGGCTGCGAGGCGTACGTCGCCGGCGGCAGCCGCCTTGACAAGAAACCCTCGAGCCGGTGGCCCGACGGCGGTTTCCACCTCGTCCTGCTCGTCAAAAACCTCACCGGCTACCACAACCTGATCAAGCTTTCCTCGGCGGCGTTTCTTGACGGTTTCTACCACCGCCCGCGCATCGACAAGGAGATTCTCCGGAAGCACAGCGAGGGGCTCATCGCCACCAGCGCCTGCCTCAAGGGGGAGGTGTCTTGGAACCTACTGCAGGGGCGCACCGATGAAGCAGTTGCCGTCGCCCGCGAGCTGCAGGAGATCTTCGGCGAGGGGAATTTCTTCCTTGAAATCCAGAATCACGGTCTCGAGCAGGAAAAGCTGCTGGTCCCCCGCATGGAAGCGATCGCCCGCGAAACCGGCATCCCGCTCGTCGCCACCAACGATTGCCACTACCTGCGCCGCGAGGATGCCGAGGCCCACGACACACTCCTGTGCATCCAGACGGGCAAGATGGTCGATGACACCAACCGGATGCGGTACAGCACCGACCAGCTCTACTTCAAGTCGGCCGCCGAAATGGAATCAACCCTCGGCGATTTCAAGGAAGCGCTCCGGAACACGATCCGCATTGCCGAGGCCTGTAACCTTGAACTCGAGATGGACCGCCTCCTGCTCCCCGTGTTTCCGATTCCGCAGACGTTCACCAACCCCGACGACTACCTGCGTGACCTCTGCCTTGCGGGCTGCCGCGACCGCTACGGCGAGATGATCGACGCCGTCCGCCAGCGCCTCGATTACGAACTCGGTGTCATCAAGCAGATGGGCTACGCCGGCTACTTCCTGATCGTGAAGGATTTCTGCGACTACGCCCGCAGCGAGAAAATTCCCGTCGGCCCCGGCCGCGGTTCGGCCGCCGGTTCGATCGTCTCGTACGTTCTCAAAATCACCAACCTCGATCCGCTCAAATTCGGGCTCCTGTTCGAGCGCTTCCTCAACCCCGAGCGCATATCCATGCCCGATATCGATATCGACTTCGCCGACCGCGGCCGCGACAAGATCATCAAGTACGTCATCGACAAGTACGGCGAGGACAACGTCTGCCAGATCATCACCTTCGGCACCCTGGCCGCCCGCGGCGTCATCCGCGACATCGGCCGCGTCCTCGGCATGCCCTACGGCGATGTCGACAAGATCGCCAAGATGGTTCCGGAAGCGCCGGGCCAGACGATCGACAAGGCGCTCAAGACCGCCACCGAGCTGATTGAGTTGCGCAAGAAGGACGCCCGGGTCGACCGGATCCTCACGTACGCCACCACCCTGCAGGGCCTGGCGCGCCACTGCTCCACCCACGCCGCCGGGGTTGTGATCGCCCCCTCCGCGCTGACCAACTATGTCCCCCTCTTCAAATCGAGCAAGGACGAAATCACCACCCAGTACGATATGAAGATGGTGGAGAAGATCGGCCTGCTCAAGATGGACTTTCTCGGTCTGCGCACCCTCACGGTTATCGACGACGCCCTGCGGATGATCCATGAAAACTACCCCGACGCGAAGTTCGACCTGGACAACCTCCCGCTCGATGACCCGGCGGTCTACCAGCTCTTCAGCCGCGGGGAAACGATCGGCATTTTCCAGTTTGAATCCCCGGGTATGCGCGACTACCTGCGCAAGCTGCACCCGTCGAAGTTCACCGACCTTGTCGTGATGAATGCTCTCTACCGCCCCGGGCCACTCGACTCCGGGATGATCGACGTCTACATCGACCGTAAGCACGGCCGTCAGAAGGTCGAGTACGTCCACCCGCTGCTGGAGGAGATTCTCGGCGACACCTACGGCGTCATTGTGTTTCAGGAGCAGGTGCTCAAGATCGCCAATTCCCTCGCCGGGTACTCTCTCGGCAAGGCCGACCTGCTGCGCAAGGCGATGGGCAAGAAGGACGCCGCGCTCATGGCCGAGCAGAAAACGGAATTCCTCGCCGGGGCCGACCGCCAGGGGATCAACCGCAAGGTTTCCGAAGAGGTGGTTCACCAGATCGAGACTTTCGCCCGCTACGGTTTCAACAAGGCCCACTCCGCCTGCTACGCGTACATTGCGTACCAGACCGCCTGGCTGAAGCATTACTACCCCCGGGAATTCATGGCCGCGCTGATGAGCTCCGAAATCAGCGACTCCGACCGGATCAACGTCTTCCTCGAAGAAAGCCGGCGCGCCGGCATTGCGGTGCTGCCCCCGGACGTCAACTACTCCAAAGTCGACTTCTCGGTGCCCGAAGGGAAGATCCGCTTCGGCTTGCAGGCGGTGAAGAATGTCGGCGGGGTGCCGGCGCAGGCGATCGTGGCCGAACGGGAGGCGAATGGCCCGTATAGCGATTTGGCCGACCTTGTCACCCGCGCGCCGGCGAAGAGCCTCAATCGGCGAGTTCTCGAAAGCCTGGTCGCGGCCGGGGCCTGCGACTCTCTGCCCGGCCCTCGCGCCGCGAAGTTTGCCGCCGTAGAGGCCATGCTGGAGTTCGCCCACAAGGTCGCCGCGGCAACGTCCAGCCATGACCTGTTTGCCGAGACGGCTGGAGCCAAGCGTGTTGCTCCCGCACTGCCCAATGTTGACGATTGGACTCGGACTGAGCGCCTCAACCAGGAGAAAGCCACCCTCGGCTTCTGGATCACAGGCCACCCCCTCGATGCCTACCGCGATGAACTGAAATCGTTTACGACCTTCACGGCCGACCACCTCAAGCAGGCCCCCGACGGACGGGAGGTCCGTGTTGGCGGCATTATCACCGCGGTCAAGAAAATGGTCGACAAGAAGGGTAACATGATGGCGTTTGCCACGATCGAGGACTACACCGGTTCGACCGAACTCATCCTCTTCTCGAAGTGCTACGAGGAGTGCAAGGACATTGTCGAGGTAGACCGGATGGTTCTTGTCACTGGACGGGTTTCGACACGGGAAGGTGAAGCCCCGAAAATTCTTGGCAATGAAGTCATGGCCCTGGAAAAGCTCACGGAACGCTTCACCTGTCAACTTGTTATAAAGATCGATGTCGATTGCTCCGATAGCCTCATTGAACAGGCGCTGGTCTCGCTCAATGACTACCAGGGCACTACCCCGGTCCTGCTCGCAGCAAGAGAAAACGGTTCTGAGGTGTACATTCGGTCGCGCAAGTATTCGGTCAATCCCGACTTCACGCTGCTCAACAGCCTGAAGTCGCTTCTCGGCGAAACTGCCGCCTACCTGCGACCCCTGCAACGAAAAGATAGCTAACTACAATACAACAAGGGGCTTTTCATGCCGATCCTCAAGCACATCACGCTCGCCGCTCTCCTTGTGCTCGTCGCCGCCGCGGTCCTCATCGCCGGCAATGACGACAAACCCGCTCCTGCCCCCGCCGGCACCACCAGCGGCATCCAGTGGCTGTCGTACGACGTCGGGTTAGAGCGCGCCCAGAAAGAGAACAAGCACCTCTTCATTGATTTCACCGCCAAGTGGTGCGGCTTCTGCAAGAAGATGGACGCTGAAACCTTCAGCCAGCCGGAAGTGATCGCCATGATCAACGACAACTTCATCCCGGTGAAGGTCGACGGCGACTCGCAGAAGGAACTCGATATCAAGGGCTACAAGATCACCGAATCCAACCTGACCAAACAGGAATTCGGCGTCCGCGGCTATCCGACCTTCTGGTTTCTCAAGGCGGACGGCACCAAGCTCGGCGCGATCAGCGGCTACCGCCCCGCCAACGTGATGATGGAAGCCTTCACCTACGTGGTGGAAGAGCAGTACGACTCAACCGCGGCCGATACGTCCGGCACGCAGTCGGGCAAGTAGAAGCTCGCTCGGTAGATAACCGGCCCGTGTCCCGCCCGTCAACCGGCGGCCGCACGGGCCGCTTCATTGTGCACGAACGGCTACCTGATGGAGACGACCCGATGAAGATGATCAGTATCTCCGCTCTCCCGCTCGCCCTGCTGGCCGCCGTCATGCTCGGCTGCAGCGGCGACACAAACGAGTCCCAGAACGCCGCCCCCGAAACGTCGCGACCCCAGACCGCTCAGCAGCCCGCTGTGGGCGCTTCGCCGTCATTCACACTCCTCGATGCGTCCGGCAACATTCACAACGCCGATGAGTGGATCGGAAAGAGGCCGGTCGTGGTCAATTTCTGGGGCACCTGGTGTCCGCCATGTCGGAGAGAGATCCCCGACATGGTCAGAGTCTACGAGGAGTACAAAGACCGCGTGGAGATTGTCGGCATCGCGCTGAATGACACGCCCGACAAGGTTACCGCCTATGCCGGACAGGCGGGCATGAGCTGGCCGCTGCTCATCGGCGACCCCCAGGTGGCCATCCAGTTCGGCATCCAGAGCGTTCCGACCACCTTCTTTTTCGATGCCGAGGGAAACCTGGTCGAGGTGGAGGATTCCGACGGCAGCATGACGGGTGCACTGGTCGGCTCCCGCGACTACGCGACGTTCAAGCGCGCGATCGAAACGATCATCCGCGAGTCGGATCGACCCTCCTGATCCGGCTTTCCCAATCAGTTTGACAACGGCGGGACACGTGTCCCGCCGTTGTTATTCTAGGCAGCCCGTCAGGCTGCCGCAGGGCCATCCCGCAGGGTGTGCCGTCGGAACATTGGATTACGGCACAATGTTATGACTGTACATCGTGCACACGAAGTGATCCACCATGCCCAATCCATTCCTTTGTTGAATAACATCTTATGAATGCCACACAGGCGTGCTCGCCTCCTGTTACGCATCATGAGTACAGGGGGGCTAAATCGCCTAACTAGAATAACTAGTGGAGGCAAATTATGATGAGGTTCCTGTTTATACTCATTGTCCTTTTGGTGCCCATGATGGTAATGGCGCAGCCCCCCGCCGACGTCGATCGCGACGCCGAAGTGACGGTGCAGGGGGCCGACGACCTCGAGGACGCTGCCGTTGACGACCCTGAAGAAGTAGCCGAAGCTGTCGTCAGCGGTCATTTCTGGATCGCCGTATTCGCCGGTCTGGTGCTGGCGCTGGCGTTCCAGTTGTTGCTTACCGGCTTATCGACCGCGCTCGGCCTGAGCGCTTTTTCCATTGAACGCGACCGTCATGCCGTGCGGCCGCACCGTGACTACGAACGAGATCGCACCCAGCGCCGCGACTACGCCTATCAGACGTCTGAGCCGCGGCGCGGCGGCAGCGCAGCTGTCGAGCATGACATAACCGGCCGGCCCATAGGGACGGCCGAACGGGACACCGACCGCCCCTCCTCCCGGGCCGTGGAGCACGATATAACCGGACGGCCGATCTCAGGCCGTGAGGCGGAGGAATACCGCGAACGGCATCCTGACTACGAGAGCGGGCGCGACCGCGACAGAGACCTCGACAAGGATCGGGACCGGGACGAAGACGAGGGCGTCCACCCGAAAATCCGCAAGTTCACCAGCGCGTTCGGGCTGTTCTGGCTGATCAGCACGCCGTTGTGCGCTTTCTTCGCGGCCTGGCTGGCGACGGAACTGGCGGTAACCGCTATGGCCATGACCGGGATCATCCTCGGCCTCACGATCTGGGGGCTGTTCTTCATCTCCCTGGCGCTGTTCGAGGCGACCGCGGGCACCGCGCTGTTCGGATCGGCCTTTGGCCTCATGATGGCCGGTGTCAAGAGCGCCTACGAAGGCGTCACCTCGATGTTCAAATCCTCCGAAGCAGACAAGGCCGGCGACATCGCCCAGCGGATCACGCAGGAAGTCCGTGACGAAATCATGGGTGATATTGACACCGGCGACATTGCCAAGACGATCCAGGGGTACGTCGACCAGCTCAAGGGGCCCGAACCCAAGGATATCCGCAAAGAACTCGAGAAGCTTCTGGACAAGACCGAACTGCGGGCGATCATCGACGATGATCGTTTCCTCGACCACGAGGAAATCACCGCCAAGCTGGGCATTGGCGAGAACTACCAGGCCAAGCAGCGTTCGCAGACCGTGGTGAACCGGATCAAGAACGTCATATCCTCGATGCGCACCGGCGATGGCAACGGCGGCGACAAGGTCGACCGGGTCACCGACGCGATGCTGCAGGCGGCCGGGGTTTCTCCGCGCGAGGCCGAGCAGGCCCGCCAGAAGGTCACTGAATTCCTTCGCTCCACCAACAAGTCGGCCCTCAACCCCGAAGGTATCAAGCGCGACTTGGCCAAGCTCTTCGAGTCGCCCAAGGAAGGCATGTCTGCCATCGGCGCCCGCCTGGCCCGCATCGACCGCAACACGGTCGCCGACATTATCTCGCAGCGCACCGACATGAGCCGCGAAGAGGCGATGAGCAAGACCGACATGGTCTACGGGGTCATCGAGAACTGGGTCGGCGAATTCCGCCGCCAGTCCAGCCCGCGCGGCGCCGCCACCGGCGTCTCCGAACAGGTCAAGAACCGCCTGCCCGACATGTCGAGCGTTTCTGAATCGGCGAAGGAAAAGATCGCCCAAACCGTGAAGAACTATCTCGACCAGCTCGACCGGCCGGAACTCAACTACGAGGGCGTGCGCCGTGATTTCATGCGCCTGTTCAACGATCCCAAAGCGGGCGCCGACGCCCTCTACCGCCGCCTCAAGCGCATGGACCGCGATTCCATCAAGGCCGTGGTCGGATCGGTCAAGGGCCTCGATGAAGAGGACGCCGAGAAGATGATCAGCAGCATCGAAAACGCTCGCGATGAAGTCATGGCCAAGGCCGAGCAGCTTCGTGACGAAGTCGAGTACCGGGTGGAGCAGGCCAAGGACGAAGCCTACCACCAGGCCGAGGAATTGCGCAAGGACGCTTCCACCGCCGCATGGTGGATGGTCGCGACCGCGACGCTGGCCGGTATTGCGGCCGCGGTCGGCGGCTGGCTGGGTGCAGGCATGTAACCCGACGCGGAAGGAGTAGCACTGGTGCCAAACCCGCTGAAGGAAACCGCAAGCCGCTACAGCGAGCACAAGGTCTCGAAGCTCTCGGCGTCCCTGTCATACTACGCCATCTTCTCGATGGGCCCGATCATCCTGATCCTCATCACGCTTCTCGGGCTCGTCTATGGACAGCAGGCCGCCGCCGGCCAGCTCCAGACGCAGATGGCGCAGTTCACCTCCGAGCGCATCGGGGCTTTCGTGCAGATGATCGTGCAGAACACGAACGTCTCCCAGGGTTCCGTCATCCAGTTGGTCGTGGCGGGTGTCCTCCTGCTTTTCGGTGCGACAACCGTCGTGGCCGATATGCAGGACTCACTCAACACGATCTGGGGTGTGCGCAAGTCGAGGGACGCCGGCATCGGCGATACGATCATGATCCGCGTCCGCGCCCTGCTGATCATCCTCATCGTCGCCGCCCTCATTCTTGCCGCCGTCCTCATGACGGCCATCGTGCCGAAGTTCCTCGGTCAGCTCGAGGAGATCCTCTCTCTGCCGGCCATCGTCATCCAGGCCACCAGCTATGCGATCTCGCTGGCCCTGGTGTGGGTGCTCTTCATGTTCATCCTGAAGTACCTCCCGGATGTGGAACTCGGCTTCGGCGATGTCTGGTTCGGCGCACTCATCACGGCCATTCTCTTTGTTGTGGGGCAGTGGCTCATCACCTTCTACCTCGGGCGTTCGGGTGCGGCGGATCAGTTCGGCCCGGCCGGCGCCGCCATCGCCTTTCTCATCTGGGTGTACTACTCGTCGCAGGTGTTCTACATCGGCGCCGAATTCACCCGGGCGTGGTACCAGCGGCGGGGCCGCGACATCCGGCCCATCCACCACACCGAGCGAACCCGCCGGCCGCAACCGGTGCGCTGACAAGTGATCGGCGGTTTCCCCTGTAATGGTCCCTGACGGCGGGCCGGGCCGAATGGCCCGGCCCGTCTTTCTGCCGGCTCGCGCCGTCACGATTTTCCTTGCCCCTTTCGCGCTTTCCCCCCTTTATTCAGCCGGAACGATGAAAGCAGACATTGGCCGAAATATAGCCTCCCTCCACGGTCGGATAGCGGACGCCTGCGAAGAGTATGACCGCGATACCGACGATATCACTCTTGTGGCGGTCACCAAGACCCACCCGCCTTCTGTCATAACAACCGCAGTCGCCGCCGGTCTCCACAACATCGGCGAGAGCAAGGTGCAGGAAGCCGACGAGAAGATCACCCGCCTCGGCCAGATCGCCCGTTTCCATCTGGTCGGGCATCTCCAGAGCAACAAGGTTAAACGCGCCGTCGAGCTCTTCGACGTCATCCAGTCGGTCGACAGCCTCAAGCTCGCTGAGGAGATCAACCGTCATGCCGGCAAAGCCGAACTGACAATCGACTGCCTTGTCCAGGTCAACTGCTCCGGTGAGGAGCAGAAGTTCGGCGTGGCCCCGGAGGAGTGCATCAGCCTCTGCCGGCAGGTTCATGCCATGGAAAACATCAACCTCGTGGGCCTCATGACCATCGGCCCGCTGACCGAGGACGAAGACGCTGTCCGCGCCGCTTTTCGCCGCTGCCGCGAGCTTTTCTCGCAGGGGTGCGGCCTCTTCGGCGACGATTTCGATACGCTGTCTATGGGTATGTCCGATGACTTCGCGCTGGCTATCGCCGAAGGTTCCACCATGCTCCGCATCGGCAGCCTCCTGTTCGGCCCCCGGGAAACCAACCAGCCCGCATAACCCCAAGTCCCCGAACGGCTCGCCCGGCCCGACCGAGATCCGGTCCGGCGCAATTCTCCGCTCAATTTTACCCGGCCAACACCCGATAAGTATAGTAGAGCGGGCCGACCTGTGCCTGATCGAAAATCGAACAGTGGTGCTGTTGCTGCCGGATGCGGAGGGCAACGGAGGATATAAGGAGCAGAAGCTATGAGTACGGGCCTGTCACCGAACGATATCCGCAACTACGAGTTCTCGCACCAGATGCGCGGATACGACAAAGACGAGGTGCGCGAGTTCCTCGATCAGATCGCGACCACGCTTGAGGATGTCAAGCAGGAGAACCTCAAGCTGTCGATGGAGCGCGACACCCTGCGTACGCAGTTGGAAGCGCTCAAGCAGTTCGAGGATACGATCAAGAGCGCGGCGATCGACGCCCGGCGCAACGCCGACACCCTCGTCGCGAACGCTCGCCGCGAGGTCAACGAACTGCTCACCCGGGCCCGCGCCCAGGCCGAAGAGACGGTCGGTTCGCGCAAGGACGAAGCCCTGCGTCTGGATGATCAGATCTCCAAGCTGCAGATGACCAAAGCCTCGTACCAGGCCAAGCTCAAGAACCTCATCGAATCCCACCTCGCCCTGATCGAGGAGATCCAGCACCTCAAGGCTCCGGTGATTCCCAACCGCGAAACGGCCGCTCCGAACGCCGACCTCGACGATACCATGCCGCCGACGCCGCGCGGGGTGTTTGCGCCCGCAGCTCTGTCTGAGTCCCAGACCGTTGAGTCGGATGCTTTCGCACCCGTTGCCGCTGCTCCCCGGAATGATCCGACACCGGTTCCCGACGAATCTCTCCATTCCGAACAGAGCGATCCATTCGGTTTGGAGGAGGCTGGCGGTGTGCCTTCCGAGAAGCCGGCGGTCTTCGAAATCGACTGGTCGGCCTCGGGGATGGACAATCCTCACCCGGGCACCAACGGCATCGTCGTGGAAGAAGCGACCGACGTTACCCGACGGAAACTGGAGACATTCAGTACGCCGCCCGAACCGGTTGAGCCGGTCCGCACGGAAGAAGCGAATGCCGCCGAACGGATCATCGCTGTCGGTCCCGCTCCGGCCGTGCCCCCGCCAACGGTGCTGGATCCGGAACTGGCCGCCGCTCTTGAAAGTTACCAGCGCACGCACAGCTCGGCCGAGGAACTGGCCCTCGTCAAAGCGACCGCACCGGCCGAACCCGTGGAGTCCCCCGAGCCCGTCCGCGACCAGTCCATGCGCGCGACCTCGAATGATCTTGATGAGCAGCAGTCGACCGACAAGGTGCGCACCCAGGCCGCGCCCGACGAACCTGACAATACCGAACACAACCTCATCGATATTGACCAGCCGATCGGCGGCGAACCCGTTGCGCGGGAGGAGAGCCCGCGCCTCGGGCCGACCCCGTATCGGCAGGAGGAACCCCCGCTCCGTGTGCCGACGCCGGCGGGCATGGACCCGGTAGCCATAGCCCGTGAGCTCGATGAAGTGGCGGCCCGCTTCGAGGAGGAGATGGATCGCGCCGCCAAGTCATGAGGGGCGTTACAGCGTAGCAGAAACGGCCTCACGATACGAGGCAAACAAGATACCCCACCTGCATTTGTAGACCGGCCGCACTTTCCCCCCCGCGGCCGGTCTTCTTTTTGCCCGCATTTTTTCGCTGACACTTCTCCTTGCCGGACGTATCCTTGTTCCCGTAGGTAAGGCTCCTCGGAGCCTGACAAGAATACGGGCAGCGGAAGACCGTCAGGCCGCAAGCGGCCTGACCTACCGCTTGTCATGTTGAGTAAAGTCGAAGCATGACGGACAGGGGTCGCCTGGAGAATAGATGTCATCCTGAGCGTAGTCGAAGGATGGCGCTTTCGAACCATGGCGAACAGACAATTCAGCGACCCGGCGACAATGAACACAAAGCTCTACCCATAAGGAACCGGCCCATGCAAACTGTCAAGGAATTCCGCAAGATGCGCGACGAAGCGGTCGCCTACATCAAGTCCCAGATCGATTTCACGCCGACTATCGGCATTATTCTCGGCACCGGCCTCGGCCGGCTCGTCGACGGTATCGATATGGTCGGCACGGTCAGCTACGACAAGATCCCGCATTTCCCGACCTCGACGGTCGAATCCCACGCCGGCCGCCTGCTCTTCGGCCACCTGCGCGGCAAGAAGGTCGTCTGCATGCAGGGGCGCTTCCACTATTACGAAGGCTACTCGTTCCAGCAGATCGCGTTTCCGGTCCGCACGCTCAAAGCCCTCGGGATCGACACTCTCATTGTTTCCAACGCCGCCGGCGGCATGAACCCGAATTTCAAGCCGGGGGATATCATGCTCATCAAGGACCATATCAATTTCTTCCCCGGCAACCCGCTGATCGGCCCCAACGACGAAGAACTCGGCGACCGTTTCCCTGACATGTACGAAGTCTACAACCGAAACTACATTCAGCTCGCCAAGCAGGTCGCGCTCGAGCAGAAAATCCGGCTGCAGGAGGGGGTCTATGTCGGGCTGACCGGTCCGTGCCTTGAGACCGCGGCCGAGTACCGCATGCTGCGCGGGTTTGGCGCGGATGCGGTTGGGATGTCGACTGTGCCCGAGGTCATCACCGCGCACCATCAGCGTAACAAGATCCTGGCCTTCTCCATTATCACCGACATGGGGCTGCCGGACAACATGCATCCCTGTTCGCTGGCCGATGTGATCGGCGCCGCGAGTGCGACCGAGCCGGTGTTGCGGGACTTGATCGCGGGGTGTGTGGAGAAGATGTAGGCCTGAATATGCAAGCCCAATTCTCGACGACCGGGGTGAGGTCTTCATGATACTCGCCCCGTCGACCGACCGGTTGGATTGTACGGACGTGGCTGTGAACGCTGAATCTCGCCGGCTTCTATCCACGCCTCTACTTCACCATCGACAACACCACCATCGCCGCCGCCCGGCGCTTGGAGTCACATGCCCCGTGCAACAAATCTCTCCGGTGACCGTCATATAGCCTAGTCGATATTATCCTCATGACCTATAGTGAAAGGACCGCCATGAACTCTCGCATAACTACCAACGCAATGCCCTTCCGGCTGCTGGCGCTGCTGATACTGTTTCTCGCCGCCGCGCCGATACACGCTGCCGACAAGGCGGCCGAACTCGACGCGTACCTGACCGCCGCCCACAACGTCAACCTCTTCCAGGGGGCCGCGCTGGTGGCCAAGGACGGCGTGCCGATTTTCGCCAAGGCTTACGGCATGGCCGACGTGGACACGAAGAAGCCTAATACACCCGAGACGGAGTTCCTCATCGGGTCGGTGACCAAGCAGTTCACCTCGGCCGCGATTCTCCAGCTTCAGGAACAAGGCAAGCTCAACGTGAAGGACCCGATCACCAAATACCTGACCGACTATCCCAAAGCCACCGGTGACCGGATCACGATTCACCACCTCCTCACCCACACCTCCGGCCTCCCCAGCTACACCGACAATGAGGTGCTGATGGAACGGCGCGGAGAGGACTTCCCCCACGAGCTTGTGCTGGCCAGCTTCAAGGACCTCCCGCTTCTGTACGAGCCGGGCGCCCGGTTCCAGTACTGCAACTCGGGCTACTTCCTGCTGGGCCTTGTCATCGAAAAGGTCTCCGGGCAAACCTACGCCGACTACGTGGCCGAGCACATCTTCAAGCCGCTCGGCATGACCCACACTATGTATGCGCCCAGCGAGCCGCCGCCGGGCCGCGCTCTGGGGTATGTCGCTCCCAACGGCACGATCGAACCTGCCGAGAAGATCTCGATGACCCTGCCTTATGCCGCCGGCGCGCTCTCCTCGACCGTCGGCGACCTGCTTATCTGGAACCTGGCGCTGCACGGCGACAAGGTGCTCTCGGCGGCTTCAAAGGCGCTCATGTACACCCCGGCGCTGGAAGGCTATGCGTACGGCCTGATGATCGGCGACCGTGTCGGCCACAGGGAAATCTCCCACGGCGGCGGTATCGACGGCTTCACCAGCACGCTCGCCTATTATCCCGACGACAAGGTGACCGTCGTCGTGCTGTCCAACAACATGTCAGCCAATGCTTCGATCATCGGCTTCGACCTTGCCGCGATTGCGTTCGACCAGCCGTACGACCTCCCGATCCGCAAGACTCCGATCGCCGCCGATCCGGCCACGTTCGACGCGTTTGCGGGCGTCTACAAAGTCAGCGACAACGCCTACCGGGTGATCCGCCGCGACGGCGACGCTCTTTATTCGCAGCGGACGGCCGGGCCGGTTTTCCGCATCTACCCCGAGGCGACCGACAAGTTCTACTACGAGAACGACAACTCCACGACCGTTTCCTTCATCCGCGACGAGAAGGGCGCGGTGGTCGCCCACCTGATGCATCAAGGAGGCGCCGACTCCCGGTGCGAACGGGTGACCGGTTCCCTTGCCGACAGCCTGATGGCGGTGCGGGCGGTGGCGCAGGTTGACCCGAAAGTATTCGAGCGCCTCGTCGGCGACTATGAGCTGGCGCCGGGCTTTGTCCTCACGTTCCGCACCCGCGAGGGGCGCATATTCTCGCAGGCCACCGGGCAGGATGAGTTCGAGATCTTCCCGACCAGCGAGACCGAGTACTTCCTGCGGGTGGTCGATGCCCAGATCACGTTCGAGCTCGATCCGTCGACCGGGATGGCCACCGGGATGGTGCTCCATCAGGGCGGCCGGGATATGCCGGCGAAGAAGATCAAGTAGGGTTCCCGAAGGGCAGGAGCCGCCGCGCTCGTGCCTGTCGCGCGTTCTGTTTCCGGGGGCGACACAAGGTGTACGCTATCATGACATAGTATACATGTTCTTTCAAGACATGGTATACAGGTTGGCTATCTTGGGTTACTTACAGAGGAGCCAGGATATGCCGTTTAGGACAGCGACCATGCGTGATGAACGAATCAGTTTTGTCATT
>JBGSIV010000163.1:0-1523 GCA_041742355.1 Candidatus Zixiibacteriota bacterium | reverse complement strand
CGAACCGCCGCCCGGCGCAGGTGCCGAGGACGCCACTTTGTCAAAAAAGCTCTCCTGGACATCGGCCGCAGAGGCCGAGCCGCCGGCCATCTTCAGCTTCTCCTCGAGAATCTGGGCTTTGGAGAAATTCTCGAGCCGCAGGTAGTGGTCGGCGACGGCCAACATAGCGTCGTTGGGCACCAAACCGATGATCTCCGAGGATGTCACGGGGACGCCGTAGCGCTCCGCTTCGGACTTGATCGTTTCAAACACCCGGAAGACCGGAGTCTTCGTGTAGTTCACCAGGTTCATGGAAATCTGGGCCTGGTTGCGCTCCTTGATATCAAAGCCCAAAGCCTTGACGAACCGGTATCCCCCGGTAAGCGACCGCACGGCATCGGCGATCTTGTCGGCAATTGCTTTGTTGTTGGTGCCGAGGTAGACGTTAAAGGCGACCAGCGGGAAACGGACGCCGATTGCGGTCGAGCCCGCCTTCAGGTTCATCTTCGCCGGGCCGTAGTCGGGCGCCCGGTTCGGGTCTGTTTCGATCGTGTCGCGAATTCCCTCGTATTCCCCCTGCCGGACATTGGCGAGGTTCCGCCGGTCCGGACGGGTGCGGGCGTCCTCGTAGAGGTACACGGGTATCTGGAGTTCCTCGCCGACCCGCTGGCCGAGCTTGTTGGCCAATTCGATTGCTTCGTCGATTTCCATCTCGCTGATCGGGATGAACGGGCAGACATCGCAGGCCCCCATCCGCGGGTGTTCGCCCTGGTGGGTGCGCATATCGATCAGTTCAGCCGCTTTGCTGTAACCCGCAAAGGCGGCGTTGACCGCTTTGGAGGGATGGCAGACGAAGGTCACGACCGCGCGGTTGTGGTCCTTGTCCATTTCCTTGTCAAGGAGGATAACACCTTCAACGGACGTAATAGCGGCGCAGATGGCGTCGATGACTTCGGGACGCCGTCCTTCAGAGAAATTCGGTACGCATTCAACAAGCTTGGCCATCGCAATCTCCGTGGTCGTTACAGTTTGCACGCGCGTCGCAGGCCCCAGGCCAGCAGCGGCACCATGAGTTCGTGGTGTCCGACGAAATTGAATCCCTTCCCCGATTCACTGGTCGGCCGGTTCACGACGTTAACCGTCGGTCGGTAGTGCGTAATCATGTCAAAGTTGGCGGTTACCGGGCCCTCGGTGTTCTTCACACCGCGGACATTCCGCGCAACCGTCAGCGCCTTCAGAAAGACCTCGGGTAATATAACCGCTGAACCAATATTGGCAAGAGCGCCTCCCCGGTCAACGTCGACGCAGACGGTGCAGAGGATGCGGAAGTCAATATGCGACGCCGCGCCGACCGCGGCGGCGTCGAAGTCAGGGTGCTGGGCCACGATATCGGTGCCGATCCCGGCGTGCACCGTCGCCGGGAGGCCGAGACTTTCGGCCACGCCGAATACGGACAGATCGCGATTCGGCGCGTTCCGCTCATTGATGACGCGCCCGGTCGCTTCGCCGAGGCCGATATGGTCGTCGACGGCCAGGGCGGCGGC
>JBGSIV010000162.1:0-2025 GCA_041742355.1 Candidatus Zixiibacteriota bacterium | reverse complement strand
GTTCGGTGTCGGACAGCGAACAGAGCCGCAAGGTTTTCGTCGTCGGAAGGCTGACTTGTATCAGCCTCTGGTTTATCCTATTTTGGCCGGTCAGTCCATACGATTTCGCGGCTATCCGATGAACGCGGCCAGAGATCCTTGGCAACCACTACAAGGCAAGTCAATGAGGAGAAAGGAGGTTAGGCTGTGCAGTCGTTCAGCTCAGGAGCGAGGTGCGATTGTGCCCGGCCGAACTGGTTTCCGGTGACTCACGACCAGTTGCTTTCAAAGAGGTAATCTTGGGAGAACCTCGTTGAACAGAAGGTCCCCCCAAGATTGTGCTCTTTGGATTGCGACTTGGTATCAGCGACGGACGCGAGCCGGGGCTGCGTTGCGGGTAAGGGCCGCGGCGTCGGAATTGGGCGGTTCCTTGAGGAAGAATGCGAAGAAGTCCTTGCTGTACGGCCTGTCGTAGCGGTGCAGTGAGTACTTGGACTGCTCGGGGGAGAGCTGTGCCTTTCGCACAAGATTCCCCGTCGGATCACGAATATAGAGGTTGCTCACGATGTTGTCGGGGTTGGCATCCGCGTGCATCGCTCGTTCGCATCCTGCCAGCACCATCGCCTTCGCCAGGTCTTTCGTACTGATGTGGTGTCCGATGGCGAATACCAGATTGCCGTCTTTGCGTATCCCGAATCCACTCCGGTGGGCCACGTACCAGAAATGCTGTCCATCCTGGTCTCGGCCGCCACCACCAAGCAGAAAACCAAGGCCGATCTCCGAGTCCACCACTTGCTTTCCTCGCGCCACCGCCTGAACGACCATGCCGTCCTTGACGATGAGATGCAAGAGCTGCCGGGCGTCACTCACTTGGCTGACAGGAATGTCCGAGGTCCATTCCCGCACATCCACCGAACCGTCCTTGTAGACGATCAACGTGGCCATGCCTTCCGTCATGGGGTAGAGCGCCTTACCGCGAAAGATGGCTCCAGCTCCCTTTGCGTGCCGCTGCATCCACATTGCGTTCGTGACTGCCATCAAGTGGTCGCGTAGCTCTGTCGGCACAATTGCCGATGCGGCCTGAGCACCGGGCTCCTGTGAACCGACAAAGTAGGACATCTGGACCTTGTTCATGTCCACGACCATCATGTACACGATGGAATTGGGAAACGACACACTCGGCCGGTAGAAGGTACGGTACAGAATGGGCAGGCCGTGCGGATCCCTCGGGCATTCGTTGGTCATCCAGACGCCTTCGCCCTGCATAGCAGGGGCCGTGTACAGAGGCTTGATGTTGTCGAGAGGGAGAAGGTCCAGTGGGTCGCGCTCTTTGGGATGAAAACCTTTTGTGTCCTGAAGCGTCGCGGTCTGGGCACTCTCGGACGCGCTCGCCTGGGCAGTTCCCGCGACTTCCAGAGCGATCCTCGGCCCGTGCACCGTTGAGCCCAGCGTTTGAGCCTCCGAGCGACGGTTCAAGTCCTGCGCGCGAGGCCCTTTGTTGTAGGAAGACGCTCCGGCTCCGGCGGACGGAGCTGCGGCGATGCTGCTTTTTGTTGTGCCGGGAAGGCTTTCAGCGACTTGTCCGCATGTGAGCGGGGACCAAGAACAAAACAACGAGACTGCAACAACCAGTATGATTACTACACGCACGAGAGACACCCTCTAATCGTTAGTTTTTCATGAAATGTCAGATGCATTCTGGTTGACAATGAAGGATTATATCGCAATCGGCGCTAAATTTCAAGGCCAATTCCCCAAGGTCGGCTTCTGAAGAGCGCGTCCCTTTGGAGACCTGCGATCTCAAGTCTGCGAGTGTCGTTTATCGTGTGATGGGCACGGTCAGAGTGATTGTGTTCAAGAGGAAAGGGGGCTTTGGTTACCTAGCCGGTGAAAGTGCAGGAGATATGGTCGTGAACTATGTGTTGAAGTGCCTGAGGATTGCTTCCAGGACCGCTCCTCCCAGAGCCCGGGCTTTCTCCGAGACGGTTTGGCAATACGCGATCTCTCCTCTGGGATCGACATCCCCGATCTTCATCCCCTCCTGTA
>JBGSIV010000161.1:0-1989 GCA_041742355.1 Candidatus Zixiibacteriota bacterium | reverse complement strand
TTGAGGAACGCCCGCAGATCAGAATCCTCGTCCACGACCTCCGACAGGTCGACCTCCAGGAGGCTCTCTTTCGACTCATATCCGAGCAGCTTGACCATACCGTCATTCACATCAAGCAGTCGCGCCCCGCGCCCGATGGTGCATTTGAAAATGCCGATCTCCGAGGCATCGGCCAGCGCCAGCAACTGGCGCCCGCGCTCACTCCGTTCTTCATCGGAAAGATCGTCCCGAGACAGTTCCTTGACCACGATGATCAGCCCCTCTTCCCCGCCCAACGTAACCTTGGACAACGACAGAAGCGCGTTCATCGCGCCGCTCCCCGATGTCCGCAGCGAGGTCTCTATCTGGACGAAATTCTCGGAACCGGCCGCAAACCGCCGGATAGTGTCAAGATCATCCGCCCGGCCCGGCCCGATCAGACCGCTGAGATCCGGGCTCACGAGATCGGATTGCCCGACGCCGAACATGCTGCGGAACTTCTCGTTCGAGAAGATGCACCGGTTCCCCAGCACCATGGCCGTGCCTTCGGTTGATGCCTCCACGAGCGCCTTGTATTTCTCCCGCGAGATGTGCAGCTCCCGTTCCGCCTCGTTGCGCTTGATATCCAGCTTCAGATTGTTCCGGGCGATCAGCACCAGCAGAAACGCCATGCACGCGGTGATCGCCAGCGAGACCAGGGTCAGCCTCGTTTTTATCGCGGCGATCTCATTCTTCACATCTTCGATATACACGCCCGTGCCGATTACCCATCCCCAGGGCGCAAACGCCCGGACGTACGAAATCTTCGGCACCACACTCAGCGAATCGTCCATCCACTGCCATTCATAGTCGACATACCCCTCGCCGCTCCGGCGGATCTGCTCCACCATTTCGACAAAGAGCGCTTTCCCCTTGGGATCACGGTACTCGGTCAGATCGCCGCCGTTGAGATCGGGGCGGTAGGGGTGCATAATCATGACCGGGTGCATGTCGGTAATCCAGAAGTAGTCCTTGTTGCCCACCCCGTAGCGGAGGTGCCCGATCCGGGACATCGCCGCCGCCTTGGCCTCTTCTTCGCTCAGAAGCCCGGCCTGCGCATCCCGGTAGAACCGATCGGCGATCCCGTTGGCCGAGGTCACCAGCTCCCGCAGCATTTCCTTTTTGCTGGCGAGCATGTTCCGCTCGAACGCGGGAATGATGTAGCCGAATATGAGCGCCACGAAGAGCCCGACTGTCAGCAGGGTCGGCAGCACCACGTTCAGCGAGAATATCCGGAGGTTAACTTTTCCTGAGAAGGCGCTCATACCAGGTCTCCCGCATCCCCTTGCGTTCGTGCAGGGGGAAGGCTTCAATCGTCAGCGCGTTGCTGTCTACAATCGCGTATCCCTGTCGGCGGCCGCCGTCGGCTATGCCCGGGCAAGAGAACTGCACCGGGCCGTCCCCCAGCGGCATCGGGCCGAAGGGCGACTCCCGCATCCCCTCCTCCCGGATAACCACCACACCGTTCGGGTGCATGTGCCCCGAGAACCCATACGTGCAGCCCTGGTTCTTCAGCTCCTGCAGGTGGCCCCGCATCTCCCAGGGATTGTGCGCGCGGAGCATGAGCGAGCCGGTTACATCCGGATGACACGAGTGCGAGAGGTACACGCCTCGCCCTCCCCAGGTCAGCAGCAGGTGTTCCGGCAGCGACTCCAGGTAATACCGCTCCGCCCGCGTCAGCTTCGTCGTTGGGCTCTCCGTTTCATACAGCCACACCCGCCCTCCGCTTCGCGCGCGCCGCTCCTCCACCGCGAGCTCGTACCAGTCCGGCGGGAACGCAAACGCGTGCACCGACCGGGGAACCCGCCTGATTGCGTACAGATCGTGATTGCCGGCAACCACAGATTTGCAGCTGGTCCGGATCGCCGCGATGCAGGACGACGGACGGCGCGACTCCGCATGACCGTCGCAGGTGACGTCGAACCCGACTATGTCCCCGAGGCATACCAGTTCGTCACAGTTGCGTGGGGG
>JBGSIV010000160.1:0-17738 GCA_041742355.1 Candidatus Zixiibacteriota bacterium | reverse complement strand
GTGTCCTCACCTGACACCACAGAGCGAGGCACGACCGCTGAAGGGTCGTGCCCTACAGCGCCAATGCATGAGGAAGGTGGTGATACATGAACCCAAATAGATTCACTCAAAAATCCATCGACGCCATCACACAGGCCCAGCAGATGGCGAGCGAGGCCCAGCACCCGCAGATGACGCCGGAGCACCTGCTCCATGCGCTCCTCATGCAGGAAGAAGGGCTCGTTCCGCAGGTGCTCAAAAAAGTTGGAGCGGATGTCGTGTCGATTGAGGCCGAGACGGAAGATGCGCTCAAAGCGATGCCCCGGACCTCAGGGGGCCAGATTTATCCGTCGAGCGAACTCGGCATGGTTTTCACCAAGGCCGAACAGGAACTTAAGCATTTCAAAGACGAGTATGTCTCGGTCGAGCATTTGCTGCTGGCGATGATCGAGGTGCGCTCGAAAGCGCAAGAGATACTCAAGCGCAACGGGGTCAAACGGGACGAACTGATGCGCGCGCTGACGACTATCCGCGGCAACCGCCGGGTGACCGACGACAACCCGGAAGCGAAGTATGAGGCGCTGGAGAAATACTCGCGCGACCTGACCCAAGCGGCGCGCGAAGGGAAGCTCGACCCGGTGATTGGGCGGGATGAGGAAATCCGGCGCGTGATCAAGATCCTCTCGCGGCGAACCAAGAATAATCCGGTGCTGATCGGCGAACCGGGGACGGGGAAGACAGCCGTGGTCGAAGGCCTGGCGCAGAAAATCGCGATCGGCGAGGTTCCCGAAACACTCAAGGACCGCCAACTCGTGGCGCTTGATATCGGGGCGCTGATCGCAGGATCGAAATACCGCGGCGAATTCGAAGAGCGGCTCAAGGCGATCCTCAAAGAGGTTGAAGACGCCGAGGGCCGGATCGTGCTGTTCATCGACGAGATGCACACGATAGTCGGCGCCGGGGCAGTCGGCGGGTCGCTCGATGCCTCGAACATGCTCAAACCGGCGCTGGCACGCGGGGAAATCCGGTTTGTCGGCGCGACTACGCTCAAAGAGTACCGCCAGCACATAGAGAAAGACGCGGCGCTCGAACGCCGGTTCGCCCCGGTATTGATCGAGCCGCCGTCGGTCGAGGAGACCGTGTCGATCCTGCGTGGGCTGCGCGAAAAGTATGAGACGTACCACGGGATTAAAATCTCCGACGGCGCGATGGTCGCGGCGGCCAAGTTGTCGGATCGCTATATCGCCGACCGGTTCCTGCCGGACAAAGCGATCGATCTGATCGACGAGGCGGCGGCGGAATTGCGGATTTCGATTGATTCGCTGCCGGAGGAACTCGATTCAATCGAGAAGCGGATCCGCCAGCTCGAGATCGAGAAGGAAGGGGTCAAGCGGGAAACAGATGCACTCGAACGGCTGAAGCCGATCGAGGAGGATCTGAAAGACCTCTATGCCCAGCGGGACGATTTGCGGACCCAGTGGACCAAGGAGAAGGAAACGGTTGAAGCAATCCGCGACACCAAGGTCGAGATCGAGCAGCTCAAACACCGGGCCGCTGAGGCGGAACGCCGGGCCGAGTACGAAACGGCGGCGCGGCTGAAATACGGTGAGCTGGCCGAAGCGGAGAAGAAGCTGCAGTTCCTGACGCACTCGCTGTCAGTTATTCAGCAGCACCGGCAACTGCTCAAGGAAGTGGTCGATGAAGACGAGATCGCCGAGATTGTCTCGAAGTGGACGCACATCCCCGTGTCGCGGCTGACCGAATCGGAATCCGAGAAACTGCTCCGGCTCGAAGATGAACTGCACCGGCGGGTGGTCGGCCAAAACGAAGCGGTCGAGGCGGTGGCCAACGCGGTGCGTCAGTCGCGGGCGGGCCTGTCGGATCCAAACCGCCCGATTGGGTCGTTCATCTTCCTCGGACCGACCGGCGTGGGGAAGACCGAACTGGCCCGGGCGCTGGCGGAGTTCATGTACGGCACCGAGGAAGCGATTATCCGGCTCGACATGTCGGAGTACATGGAGAAACACTCGGTGTCGCGGCTGGTCGGCGCGCCGCCCGGATATGTCGGCTACGACGAAGGCGGGCAGTTGACCGAGGCGATCCGTCGCCGGCCATACGCGGTCGTGCTGCTCGACGAGATCGAGAAAGCCCACCCGGAGGTGTTCAATATCCTCCTGCAGGTGCTCGACGATGGCCGATTGACCGACAACCAGGGGCGAACCGTGTCGTTCAAGAACGCGATCCTGATCATGACCTCGAATATCGCGGCGGACTATATCCAGCAGGAGACAGCCGGAATCGGGGAGTTCAACCTCGACATGGTCTGGGAGAATATCCGCAAGAACGTGCTGGCGGCGCTGCGCGAGCGGATGCGCCCGGAGTTCCTGAACCGGATCGACGAGATAATCGTGTTCCACTCGCTCTCAAAGGCGGAGATCGCGCAGATTGTCCGGCTGCAACTCACGCGTCTGGAACGGCTGCTCGCCGAAAAGGACATCGCGTTGGAGATCACCGAAGCGGCGGTGCACCAGATTGCCGAGGCGGGCTATGACCCGACGTTCGGAGCGCGTCCGCTCAAGCGATACATATCGAAACAGCTGTCGCAAGAGATCGCGAAACAGATGCTGGGCGGCAAGGTCCGTCCGGGCCAGACACTCCGGGTGGATGCCGCCAACGGCGAGATAGTGTTCAAAGCGGATGGCACGGTGAAGGAGCAGGTCGACGCGAAGTAAGCGGCGTCTTGTAGGGCAGTCTTGTAGGGCAGGAGCCCCTCGGCTCCTGCCATTGTGTCTACAGGCAGCCGTGGTGTCAGGCGCCCCCGCCTGACACCGCTGAAAGAGTGTCTTGTAGGGCAGTCTTGTAGGGCAGGAGCCCCTCGGCTCCTGCCACCTGTGTCTACAGGCAGCCGTG
This sequence comes from Candidatus Zixiibacteriota bacterium, assembly GCA_041742355.1. Classification (GTDB taxonomy): domain Bacteria; phylum Zixibacteria; class MSB-5A5; order GN15; family FEB-12; genus JAGNLV01. The sequence continues at coordinate 14,849 of JBGSIV010000160.1, read as the reverse complement.
GTGTCAGGCGACCCCGCCTGACACCATATGGAGCAAAGTAATCGCATGACTGCTTCAGTCATCATCACGCTCGCGCTATTCCACGCCGCGATCTTCGGCTTCTGCGGCTGGGTGATCAAGCGGCATTTTGTCGACAAACGGTGGTTGCACGACGGCTCGCGGTTTATAGGCCGGAATGTATACGCACAGTGGCAGAACGGGGATGAGCAGAATCGTATCGAGTACGTCGTGTACGTCGAAGAGGACGAACGGGAAGACGCGGCGTTCGGGGAAGAGGCAAAGGATGGATCCTGGCTCACAGTAAAGCCCGGGGCAGGATTTTCGCCGGCATGACAGCTTCTGAACGCCTGTGAAGATCTAGGTCAGGAGCACCGAGGATCCTGATCTGCAGGACTTGGCTGAGCCCTCTCGGACAGAGTGCAAACCGGTGGTCACCGGCGAGAGCCAATCAATCCACACTACATTTCGTATACATTGGTGAGGAAGCTGTTGCGCCGCAGCCAGTGGCCGCAGTGCCGGGTTCCTCTCAACGCATGGCAGGCAAGAGCACCGGCTCTTGCTTTTTGTTTCCGTTCTGTGGCAGGCGTTTGCTCCTGTTGGCTCAGGCCCGGCCGACCGGGAGGAGTATCACCCGATGTCCCGAGAGGAGGACGGTCATGAGCAGGTATGGCAGGTTCGGGGTCATGATTCTGGCCGCGGTCGGCATCATGTACGGAATGACCTATCTGAACACATATGACATTCGGCACGTGTATTTCAGCGAGATGCGGGTGTACATGGCGATCGTGATGGGTTCGGCCATGGCGGTCGTCATGCTGGCATTCATGTGGCATATGTATCAGAACCGGCGGGTGAACACCGGTATTCTGGCAGGGAGCGCCGTCTTATTTGCGGTGGCGCTCTGGCTGGTGCGCAGCCAGGCGACGATCGATGATGTCGCGTACATGAAAGCCATGATCCCGCACCACTCGATCGCTATTCTAACAAGCCGTCGCGCCAATATCGAAGACCCCCGGGTTCGGCGGCTTGCCGACCAAATAATCGAGAGCCAGCTGCGCGAAATTGAGGAGATGAAACAGCTGGTGAGGGAGTTGGAGGGGAAACAGTAAAGGCTGTTGCGCTGCAAGGGAAGCTCGGCCCCCGCATGGTTTCGGGGACAGCAGAAAGGCGGGAGTCTGGAGACTCCCGCCCAACTATTCATAGTCGGTACGATCCAATCACGCTGTCGGTAACGCATCCGCTTTCTGACCGGGAGCGGGCTTCGCAGCTGGCTTTCCGCCACGCTTCGCAGTGAAGCCGTAGCTGAGGGCGTCGAACTCACACGCCCGGAGGCACTCGCCACACGACGTGCAGTCGGGGAGGGCTTTCGCGTCGCCTTCGACAATCTTCTTGATCGTCGGGCACGGAGCTGCCTCCACACAATCCATACACAGCGTGCAGGCGTCGCGGTCGATGTGGATACGAGCCGGAGCAATCTTCTCCACCAGCCAGGTCAGGGCCCCGATCGGGCAGATGCTGTAGCAGAAGGGGCGGTACAGCACCAGGCTCGCGATCAGGAGGATCCCCATCATGATGTAGAAAGTCAAATCGATATTCCAGTGCAGCAGCTCGAAGAAGTTGATCGGCTGATACACGCTGTAGGCCGAGAACGCCACCCATGGCCCCTCGGCCGGGTTTACCTCCAGGCGTTCTGCGAGCAGGGCGATATGGGATTTCACCGCGAAGACAGTCAGGATGAACAGGCCGAGGAGGCTCATGCGGACCGCGTTGAAAGCGGTGAAATTGAACTGCTTGAATTTCCACTTGAACGGGATCTTGTTGGCCAGTTCCTGGAGCGCCCCCAGCGGGCACACCCAGCCGCAGAAGAGCTTGCGCCCGATAAAACTCGGCACGAACATCGCAAGGAAGAGCGCAATGAAAATGGGGAAGAACATGCCGGTCGTGACTCTGAACATGAACAGGTTGGTCACGCCGCACATTGGGCTCGGATGCAGCGGGAAGAGGTAGTCGAGGCCGAAAAGGACGAACACAGCCGCCATCGCCCCGATACGAACCCACTTGTTGACCAGGCGGTTCATAACCAGCACGAGGCCGATCACGGCAACAATCACAAAGAGCAGGTAGTGCCAGGAAAACAGAAACGACCAGACGGTCGGTTCGATATCCTCCGTGGGTTCCTGGGCATACAGGGGTGCGGCCGCCACAAAGAGCAGCAGCATCAGGGTGAGCAGAAATGTCCGGCGATGGTGCATATGGGAAACCTCTCCTAGTTTGTCCACGGAGTATAGGCGAACCGGATGAGGATGTCAATGATAGTCGTCGCTGTAGGGCAGGAGCCCCCAGGCTCCTGCCAGGGCAATAACGGGCCGGAGCCCTCAGGCTTCTGCCGGGACAGGCAAAGAGTACCAAGGCGGAAATCCGGGGATTCCCGCCCTGCAAGAACGACCTGCGCCAAATGACAACGGCGGCCTGCTCCCCGCAGACCGCCGTTGCGTTAACCCCGCATGAGACGCTGCGTACTAGAAATCTTTCACGGCCGCATCGGTGCTGTCGGCGCTGCCGAAGTTCACGGTCGACGGATCCCCTCGGCGAAGAGCTTTGAAGCGCTGGAGGGCCTCGTCGTAGGCCGGCTCGGCCTTGAACCGAGGGTAGCGGTCGCTGATCACCAGCTCGAATATGACGACCTCCGAACCGCCGTCGAAGTACGAGACCATGACGGTCGGGAGGAAGCGTTTCTTGTCGTTGAGATAGACAGTCGGAATCAACTCCCGGGTGCCGCTGTAGACCGAATCCACGCCCCAGATTTCGATCGACGGTCCGTAGTGTGTCCGGAGAGCCGTCGTGTCCTCGGCGACGATTTTGCGGAACGGGGTTTTCTTCCCCTTGAAGCTGAAAATGGTCGCGTTGATAAGGACATCGGCCGAATCGAACGCCTGGTCCTCGGGGACAAAGGCGAGCGAAAAACCGTCGCGGGCGGCCTCATCGAGCACCAGCCGGTATCCGGTGGGAGCGGCGAAGATGTAGGAGCGCTGATCCCCCTGAAAAAAGGCGGTGTTGCTATCCACGGTCGGCCGGGTCAGGTCGGCATAGGGGTTGAACGAAGCGGCCGACAAAAGGCCGGTCAGTATGCAGGCTGCTATCATTGTCGGTTTATCGGCGGGGGGAGGGGGGAAGCTGAGAAAAATGTGGGGGCGACAAAAATCGTCGGGAAACGTGCTCTATCCAGTCCGAATTGCTTGTGTATCCATTCACAAATGGGTATGTTCGAAAAATCGAGTAAGACTATGGAAAACGTTGGTTGCCAACGAACACTCACAGTTAACGAGGTAAAAACTATGGCAGGTATTGTTGGTTATGGCTGCCACCTCCCCCGCCACCGGATCAAAGTGGAAGAGATCGCGAAGGTGTGGGGCGCGGATGCACCGAGCTACAAAAAAGGCCTGATGCTCCGCGAAAAGTCGGTTCCGCCGCCGGACATGGACACGATTACCCTGTCGGTGGAAGCGGCGCGCCGGGCGCTCATTCGGGCCCAGACGGTCAACCCGGTCGATATCGGCGCGATCTACATCGGCTCTGAGTCCCATCCCTATGCCGTCAAGCCGTCGGGCACGACCGTGGCCGAGGCGATCGGGGCGACGCCGGACATTCACTGCGCCGATTTCGAATTCGCCTGCAAGGCGGGGTCGGAGGCGATGTTTGTCGCGCTGTCCCATGTCGAGTCGGGCTTTATGAAGTATGCGCTGGCGATTGCGGCGGATACCTCGCAGGGTGCCCCCTCGGACGCGCTGGAGTTCTCGGCCGCGGCCGGGGCGGGTGCGTTCATCATGGGGAAAGAGAACCTCATCGCCGAGTGCCTGTTCACGCACTCGTACATGACCGATATGCCGGACTTCTGGCGCCGCGAACACGAGTTCTATCCGCAGCACGCGGGGCGGTTCACCGGTGAAGAGGCGTACTTCGCCCACACCAAGGGCGCGACCAACGCCATCCTGAAAAAATCCGGAATGAAGCCGCAGGACTTCCAGTGGGCGATTTTCCACCAGCCGAACGGGAAGTTCCCGCAGCGCGTGGCGCTCGAACTCGGATTCACCCAGGAGCAGATCGATCCGGGCTGGCTGTCGCCGCGCCTGGGCAACACCTACTCCGGGGCCTCCCCGATCGGCCTCACCGCGACGCTCGATGTGGCCAAACCGGGAGACATGATCATGATGTGCTCCTACGGCTCCGGCGCCGGCTCCGACGCGTTCATCTGGAAAGTGACCGACCGTATCGACAAGGTGCGCGACCTGACGATCAGGACGCACAAGCTGCTTGACGAGAATCTCACGTATGTCGATTACGGCACCTATGCCAAGTTCCGGCGCAAAATCCACAAGAACGCGTAGGAGGTGGAAAGAATGAAAACCGTATGTGTAGCCGGAGTCGGCATGAGCCAATGGGGCGAAGTCTGGCGGAAATCTCTGCGCCAGCTGTTTGCCGACGCCGCGCTTGATGCAATAGCGAAATCAGGAGTCGATCATATCGACTCACTCTATGTCGGTTGCATGTCGGGCGGATTGTTCGCCCAGCAGGAGCACCTCGGCTCCCTGATGGCCGACTATATCGGTATGCCGGGCCTACCGGCGATGCGCGTCGAAAGCGCCTGCGCCTCGGGCGGCATGGCGTTCCGCGCGGCTTTCTTCGAAGTGGCCTCCGGCGCGGCCGATATCGTCCTGGCCGGCGGCGTCGAAAAAATGACCGACTGCTCCGGCGATGACGCCACGGCGGCCCTCGCGACCGCGGCCGACCAGGAGTACGAAGTATTCCACGGCGCGACCTTTCCGGGGCTGTACGCGATGATGGCCCACGCCCACATGGCGAAGTATAAGACGACCCGGTCGATGTTGTCGGCGGTGGCGGTCAAGAACCACCACAACGGGTCGATGAACCCGAACGCGCAGTACCCGTTCAAGATCAAGCCGGAGACGGTGGAGAGCTCGGTGATGGTGGCGGATCCGCTGCGCATCCTCGACTGCTCGCCGATCACCGACGGCGCGGCCTGCGCGATCGTTTGCACCGAAGAGGTCGCGAAAAAGCTCGGCAAGCCGTATGTGAAAATCCTCGGCTCCGGCGCGGCGACCGACACAATCCAGTTGGCGCAACGGGCCGATCTCACCACGATCAAGGCGGCAACTTTGGCGTCGGCGCGCGCGCTCAAGATGGCGGGCCGGACGATCAAGGATATCCAGTTCGCCGAGGTGCACGACTGCTTCACGATCGCCGAACTGATCGTGCTCGAATCAATCGGCGTGTACGAGCCGGGATGTGCCGGCCCGGGTACGCTGGCGGGCGAGACGGGGCTTGACGGCAAGTTCCCGGTCAATACGTCGGGCGGCCTGAAGTCCAAGGGGCACCCGGTCGGCGCGACGGGGATTGCGCAGATTGTCGAAATCTACAAGCAGCTGACCCGGCAGGCCGAGACCGGCCGCCAGGTCAAGAAAGATCTGAAGGTCGGCATGGCGCAGAACATGGGCGGCTCCGGCGGTTCGTCGGTCGTCCACATCCTGGAGGTGGCGTGATGACGATGTTCAGCTCACGTAACTGGCGCGAGTACCCGCAGCGGTACCGCATGGAAGCCGTCAAGTTCAAGAAGAGCGGCAAGACGTACTTCCCGCCGCGGTCGATCGATCCCGAAACGGGTGACTGCGAGGCCGAGATGGTCCGCCTGCCCGATCTCGGGAAGGTCGTGACCTACACGGTCGTGCGCGTGGCGCCGTCGCAGTGGGGGGATATGTCGCCCTACGCGCTGGCGATTGTCGAACTGACCGACGGCGCGAAAGTGTTCGGGCAGATGACTGATGTCGACGTGGACAAAGTCACGATCGGGATGGATGTCCGGGTCGAGTTCCGCCGGGTCCAGACCGAGGACCATCACGGCGTGCTGAGCTACGCGTACAAGTTCGTCCCGAAGTGGTGGTAAGGAATGTGGTGTCAGGCGACCTCGCCTGACACCACCATACGCTGCTTTGATGAAAGTGTGCTGTCAGGTGTCCTCACCTGACACCACATACCGTTGATGATGAAAGTGTGCTGTCAGGCGTCTCCACCTGACACCACATACCGTTGATGATGAAAGTGTGCTGTCAGGCGACCCCGCCTGACAGCATGTTTAGGCTGTTGGGCACACGGTGATCATATGGGACTTCGCGGGCGGTCGACATCAACCGATCAAACAACCTTCTTCGTCACTACGACTGTCCGAGGATGGGAGCAGATTTTTGATACTGACGATAGACTCTCCCAGCTTCGCGAAATAATCGTGAAAGCTGTGAGCCAGCGAGACGGTCGCCTGTACGGATACGTGCTGATGCCCAACCACTTCCACATGGTCGTCTGGGTTGAGGGCGGCGGGCCCATACTCTCTGACATGGTGCGAGACATCAAATCACTCTCCTCGCGAATGATGTTTCCGGACCGTCATGGAATTTGGATGCCTCGCTTTGACGATGTCGCGCTGTACTCCGAGAAGCAGCTATCCGTGAAGCTCGCTTACATGCACAACAATCCAGTGCGGGCAGGACTCGTCTGCCGGCCAGAAGATTACCAGTATTCGTCGGCGCGCGAGTGGTCGACAGGAGAAACATCTCCTTTCGTCGATCCGAGGTTATAAGAGGAGTCTGTCAGGCGGGGTCGCCCGACAGCACAGAAGTGCACCGCGCCGTCAGGCGGGGTCGCCTGACGGCACTTTGCCGCGATGTCAGGTGTCCTCGCCTGACGGCACTTTGCCGTGCTGTCAGGTGCCCTCACCTGACAGCACCCTAACCTGCTCCCACTCCCACATTCCCCCTTGACCCTGCGTATCAAAAGTGCTATCCCTAGGCGAAAAGCAAAGGCCAGGAACGGAAAGGAACACCTCCATGCAGCACTTTGGCGCTGTGGTCAAAGATACCAACGAAGCCCTCGCGGCAATCCAGAAAGAAGCGGCCGCCTTCGGCCTTGCCCTCATTCGCGGACGAATGGTCGGCGTCAGCGACTTCGAGTCCGGCTTCCCGCGCATCGCCTGGAAATCGGGCGAAAACAACGAATGGCGCGAATTCTTCCGGTTCGCCCAGAGCATCGGCGTGAAGGCCCTGGTGTACGACTACGACACGGTCGACATGGAAGAACTCCGGGAAGACGCGGAGTACGTGCAGGATGACTCTTTTCCGGAACACTGGATCGAATTGACCAAGCTGCTCAACGAACTGCAGCCGTACGACGGCGAGATCGGCCATATCGGCCTGATGTTCCACTTCGAGAACATGGTCTACCAGGCCTCGCTCAAAGCGCCGTGGTTTGATAAGTACATGCAGGCCCAAATGATGGCGACCGATTTCGAAGAATTCGAAGAGGACGACACCGACATGTACGACATTCAGTAGAACGTCCGCGGCCGCGGCGGTGTTACAGGAATGCGGCGGGGAAGAGTGGTCTTGATGCAAGGGAGGTTTCATGATGTACCCTCGAGTCATCAAACCGATCCAGTTCACCACCCGCCTCGGCCCCAACTTCCTGTGGCACATGCTGGCAGCGGCGAGGATCGGCTACAACTCGGACTACGCGGATCGGTACGAGCATACCATAGAGCCGTCGGACCTGGCGCACTTGAAGTGCCATGCGGAGCTGTTGCGGTTCGGCAGCGGCGCGGGAGGAGACCTCGCGGCGTTCTTCTCGACCTTTGCGGGCTGGCTGCATTTGGAGGCGCGGGAGGACTTCTCCGCCTACTTCGAAGCCCTGGACACAACGCTGTCCGAGCGAAATTTCGCGCCCATCCGGAAAGCGTTCCCCCACATGAACTGGTCGGACCCGATGGTCGGGCCGTCGCTCGATCGCTGGGAGTTCCCCAACGACACTTCGAGGCTGCGATCGGTCTTGGCCGATCTGGCCGGCATCTACCTGCGGGCCTATGACCGGTATGTGGCGGAGGTCTGGCCGGAGGCCCAGGCGGCCATGTCGCCCCGGGTCGAGGAACTCACCCGCCATTTTGACACACAGGACTACATCGCCCTGTGGGAAAATCACCTGAAGCTCTGCTTTCGCGCCCCCGTCTACGAGATCGTGGTATGCTTCGCCAACAAGGGGGGCCCGGACTACAATTCGCTCGGCTACAACGGCAACCTGATATTCTACGACAAGCCGTTTGATCGAACCTGGCAGTTGATCAGCCATGAGATCGGCACCCACCTCCTGATCGATTCGGTGCTAACTTTGTCAAACGACGAGAAGTACGACTGGCCGAAGTTGTACGGGGCCTATGAGGTGATGGCGATGTTCTATAACCGCCGGGTGCTCGGCTTGCAGACGCTGGCGTACGACCTGAACGGATTCGATCAGAAGCGCCTGCTGCCGTTTTACGAGCGGGCCTCCTGCACAGAAACGCCGCCGGTGGAACTGCTTCGGCAGGCAGCGGATTGGTTCTGCCGGGCGGCGACGGCATGACCGCCGACTGAAGACCGGGGACTGTGCGACAATGGTGTGAGCCGACGGTCGGGCCTCCCCGGTCCGACCGCGGTCTTTTAGGCCGGTTTCGCCCCCTTTACAAACGGTTTGTCACCCCCTATATTGGCCTTTCGCAGAATCGGACGGCCCTCGCGCCGGACTGTCACATTTGGAAAGGCCCGGACATTTGAAAAAGACAATTCGTATCGGCAACGCCGGCGGCTACTGGGGGGATGACCTCGACGCCCTCAAACGCCAGCTCACCGGCGGCCCCCTCGACTACATCACTATGGACTTCCTGGCCGAGATCACGATGTCGATCCTCCAGCGCCAGCGCAAGTCCAGCCCCGACCTCGGCTATGCCGTCGACTTTCTCGACCAACTCCGCGAGTGCCTCCCCCTGATTGTCAAAAAGAAGGTGCGGGTCATTTCCAACGCCGGCGGGATCAACCCGATCGGCATGGGGCGCAAGATTATCGAAATGGCGCGATCGATGGGGCTGGATATCAAGGTCGGAATCGTGTACGGCGACGACATCGTCAACCAGCTCTACGAACTGACCGCGGCCGGGGAGAAGTTCAGCAACCTCGAGACGGGGGAGAGCTTCTTCAGCTACCGCTCCCGGATCACCTCGGCCAATATCTACCTCGGGGCCGAGCCGGTGGTCAAAGCGCTCGATGCCGGCTGCCAGATCATCGTGACCGGCCGTGTGACCGACACCGGGATCACCCTTGCGCCGATGATCCACGAATTCGGCTGGGCGATGGACGACTGGGACAAGATGGCGGCCGGGATTATCGCCGGGCACATTATCGAGTGCGGGGCGCAGGGCTCCGGCGGCAATATCACCGACTGGCGGGAAGTTAAGAGCTTCCACAATATCGGCTACCCGATTATCGAGATGGACTCCACCGGCGAGTTCGTCGTCACCAAACACAAGAAAACCGGCGGACTGGTCTCCGAAAAAACGGTCAAAGAACAGCTCGTGTACGAAATGGGGGATCCCTCGAACTACATCTCCCCCGACGGCATCGCGCGATTCGATTCGATTCAACTCAAGCAGATCGGCAAGGATCGGGTGAAGGTGTGGGGGATCAAGGGCAAGCCGGAACCGGATCACCTGAAAGTCTCGATGTCGTACGACGACGGATGGAAGTCCTCCGGATCGGTGCTGGTATCGGGGCCGCATGCGTGCGACAAGGCAAAAGTCATCGCCGATATCCTCTGGGCGAAATTGCGGCACAAGTATGAAGCGACGCGGACCGAAGTGATCGGAACCGGGTCGATCTGGCCCCGAGCGTTCGCGACCGATGATACGAGCGAAGTCCTCCTGCGATTCTCGGTGCTCGACCAGAGTTTCGAGAAGGTCCGGGATTTCGGCAAAGCGCTGCCGACCCTGATCCTCTCCGGCCCGGCGGGCATGGCCGTGACCACCGGCGGACGGCCGAAACCATCGAGCGTGGTCGCCTACTGGCCGGCCCTCATCCACCGCAGCCGGGTGAAAGCCAAGGTGCTGGTGGTCGGAACCGACGGCCAGGAATCATTCTACGAGATCACCTTCCCGGTGCGGGTGCAATCGCAGCGAAGCGAAGCGAAAGAGCCGCCGATCAAACGCAAGGCCGGGCGGAAACCGGCCGGCCGACCGATGGAGATCCGTCTGGAGGACATCTGCTACGCGCGGTCGGGCGACAAAGGCGACACTTGCAACGTCGGCGTCCTGGCCCGGTCGCCGGAAATCTACGAGTGGCTGGTCGAACACCTGACCGCCGAGCACGTGCGGGAGTTCTTTACCGGTATCACACGCGGCAAAGTGGTCCGGTTCGAACTGGACAACCTGCTCGGGTTGAATTTCCTCCTGGAGGAAACTCTGGGCGGCGGCGGGACGCGGTCGCTCATGATCGACCCGCAGGGGAAAACGCTGGCCCAGGCGCTCCTGCAGATGAAGCTGCGGGTGCCGCAATCACTGTTGAAAACAATGTAGTGCGACAGGGGAATAGAGAAGCATGTTTCGTATCGAGACCAAGATCGACACCCACTCGGAGACATTTCGCACCAACTGCGAAATGAACGCCGCCGCCCACCGCATGTTTAAGGAGCGCCTCGAACAGGTGAAACTGGGCGGTCCGGAAAAATCACGCCAGCGCCACACGGAACGCGGCAAACTGCTCCCGCGCGAGCGCCTGGCCCGCCTGCTGGACAAGAACACGCCATTCTTGGAACTGAGCCCGCTGGCGGCGTACGACATGTACGACAACGACGCCCCGGCGGCCGGAATCATCACCGGCGTGGGACTTGTCCACGGCCGCGAAGTGATGGTCATTGTCAACGACGCCACGGTCAAAGGCGGAACGTACTACCCGATGACGATCCTCAAACACGCCCGGGCGCAGCGGATCGCCGAGGAAAACCACCTGCCGTGTGTCTACCTCGTGGACTCGGGCGGCATTTTCCTGCCGCTGCAATCGGGGACATTCCCCGACAAGGATCACTTCGGGCGGATATTCTACAACCAGGCGCGGATGTCGGCCAAGGGGATCACGCAGATCTCGGTGGTTATGGGCTCCTGCACGGCCGGCGGCGCGTACCTCCCGGCGATGTCGGACGAAACGATCATGGTCCGCAAGCAGAGCACGATCTTTATCGGCGGGCCGCCGCTGGTGAAAGCGGCGACCGGCGAAGTGGTGTCGGCCGAGGACTTGGGCGGGGCCGATGTCCACTGCCGCACCTCGGGCGTCTCCGATCACTACGCGATGAACGACGAACACGCTATCCAGATCGCCCGGAACATCGTGCAAAACCTCAACCGTCGCGAAAAGTTCTTCATCGACCGCTCCGAACCGGAGGACCCGTACTACGACCCCGAAGAGCTGTACGGCGTGGTGTCGAGCGATATCCGAAAGCCGTTCGATGTGCGCGAGGTGATCGCGCGGATGGTCGATGGCTCCCGGTTCCACGAATTCAAGGAGCTGTACGGCACGACCCTGGTGACCGGCTTCGCCCGGATCATGGGCTACCCGGTGGGCATACTAGGAAACAACGGTGTGCTGTTCTCCGAATCCTCGCTCAAAGGGGCGCACTTTATCGAGCTGTGCACGGAACGGAAAATCCCGCTCCTGTTCCTCCAGAATATCAGCGGCTTCATTGTCGGCCGTCAGTACGAAGCGGGCGGGATTGCCCGCGACGGCGCGAAGCTCGTCCATGCGGTGGCCAACGCCGATGTCCCCAAGTTCACGGTCGTGGTCGGCGGCTCCTACGGCGCCGGCAATTACGCCATGTGCGGCCGGGGCTATTTCCCGCGCATGATGTGGATGTGGCCGAATGCGAAGATCTGCGTCATGGGCGGCGAGCAGGCGGCCGATGTGCTCGCAACGGTCAAGATCAAGCAGCTCGAGGCTGAAGGGCAGAATCTGAGCAATGAGCAGATCGACGCGATCCGCCGGCCCATTATCGAGAACTACGAAAGCCAGTCGACCCCGTACTATTCGGGGGCGCGGCTGTGGGATGACGGGATACTCGGATTCACCGAGACCCGGCAGGCGCTGGCCCTTGGAATTTCGGCGGCGCTGAATGCCGAGATCCCCGACCAGAAGTACGGCGTGTTCCGGATGTAGGAGTGGCATGGACTACCAGACTGTTGCCTATGAGAAAAGAGATCGCCTCGCGCTGGTGACCTTCAACCGCCCGGAGATCCACAACGCCTTCAACTCGACCGTGATCCACGAGATGACCGATGTCTTCCGGCAGATCGCGAAGGATGAATCGGTCCGCGTCGTGGTGTTGACCGGGAAGGGGAAGTCGTTCTGCGCCGGGGCGGATCTGAACTGGATGCGCGGCGTGATCAAGCAGACATTCGACGAAAACCTCGCCGAGTCGAACGCTTTAGCCGAGCTGTTCTGGGCGATCTACACGTGCAAGCGTCCGGTGATCGGCAAGATCAATGGCGCGGCCATCGGCGGCGGGACCGGCTTTGTCGCGGTGTGCGATATCGCGATCGCGGCCCGGTCGGCGGTATTCTCGTTCTCCGAGGTCAAGATCGGCGTCGTGCCCGCCTGTATCGGGCCATACGTGATCAGAAAGATGGGGGAAGGGAAGACCCGGGAGCTGTTTATCACCGGCGAGCGAATGAACGCCGAACGGGCGCACGAGGTCGGGCTGGTCAATCGGGTGGTCGATGATGACCGGCTCGATGAAGAAGCGGACAAGCTCATCAACGCGATCCTCAGCTCGGGTCCCGAAGCGGTGGCGATGGCGAAGACGCTCATCAGCAATGTGCCGGGGATGACGCCGGAGCAGTTCCGGCCGTACACGGCCGAGATGATCGCGCGGCTCCGCGTTTCGCAGGAGGGTCAGGAGGGGATGGACGCCTTCCTGAACAAGCGCAAGCCGCGGTGGGCGGAGTAGGGGAGTAGGTCGGGTTCCGAGGCGCACCGCGCCGAGAAACCCGAGACAGCGGGTACAATGCCAATCTGAGAGTTGGCTTAGGTCAATGTCAGGACCATAAAGGTCCTGACCTACCACAGGAACGTACAATTGAGTCTCCTCTTGTAGGTCAGGACCCTTGCGGTCCTGACATTGAAGATACCGGGAGCTAATGGACATAGGTCAAGCGTAGGGCACGACCCTTCAGCGGTCGTGCCTCCTCTGCTGAAGGGATCCTGAAGGTCGTAGGTCGGGTTCCAAAGCGAGCGCCGCAGGCGCGAAGCGGAGAAACCCGACATGAAGGAGAATTGGTCACAGTGCAGGTCAGGCTGCTTGCAGCCTGACAGAATGAACGGGTAACCCGCAGCTCTGCTGCGGGCAGCCCAATACGAGTACTCTTCGTGTAGGTCAGGACGCTCGTGGTCCTGACATGGTTACTTCTATGAGCCTAACCTGCAAAGGCAAAGACTGGATTCCGGCTTCCGCCGAAATGACATTGAATAAGTCGCTCTGTACATACATGGAAATACAATCATGAAGCAGCTGTTCAAAAAGATCCTCGTCGCCAACCGGTCGGAAATCGCCATCCGCGTGATGAACGCCTGCCGGACACTCGAAATCCCCTGTGTCGCGGTGTATTCCGACGCCGACGCCGACGCGAAACACCGCTGGTACGCCGACGAAGCCGTACATATCGGCGCGCCGCCCCCGCGCGAGTCGTACCTCTCGATCCCGAAATTGATCGCCGCGGCCAAAGACACCGGGTGCGACGCCATCCACCCCGGCTACGGCTTCCTCGCCGAGAACCCGGTCTTCGCGCAGTGTTGCGCCGACGCGGGGATCACGTTTATCGGGCCGAAGCCCGACGCGATCAAACTGCTCGGCAACAAAGTCGAATCCCGCATCAAGATGGCCGATGCCGGTGTGCCGCTGATCCCGGGCATGAAGAAGCCCGACGCCTCCCTCGACGAATTCCGCACCATCGCCGACCAAGCCGGATTTCCGGTCATCATCAAGGCGGCCGCCGGCGGCGGCGGCAAAGGGATGCGCGTCGTGCACCGCCAGGAAGACCTGAAAGACGCGATCGACGCCGCCCGCCGCGAGGCCGGGAACGCGTTCGGTGACGACACCGTCTACCTCGAGAAGTACATCATCAACCCGCGCCATATCGAATTCCAGGTGCTGGGCGACCACCACGGCAACACGATCCACGTCTTCGAACGCGAATGCTCCATCCAGCGCCGCCACCAGAAGATTATCGAAGAGACGCCGTCGGTGGCGCTGACTTCCGAATTACGGGCGCGCATGGGCGCCGATGCGGTGAAGGTCGCGAAAGCGGCCGACTACACCAACGCCGGGACAGTCGAATTCCTGCTCGACGAGCACAAGAACTACTACTTCCTCGAAATGAACACCCGCATCCAGGTGGAGCATCCGGTGACCGAAATGGTGACCGGCTCCGACCTGGTGGTGGAGCAGATCCGGATTGCGGCCGGCGAGCCGCTCTCCGAGCAGGTGCGCAACCTGACCCAGCGCGGCCACGCGATCGAATGCCGCATCTACGCCGAGGACGGCGAGGCGAACTTCATGCCATCGACCGGGCAGATCGTGTATTACAGCGAGCCCTCCGGGCCGGGTATCCGGGTCGACTCGGGCGTGGTGCAGGGAAGCCAGATCACCATCGACTACGATCCGGTTATGGCCAAACTGATCGTGCACGCGCCCGATCGCACGCTGGCGATCCAGAAGATGGTGCGGGCGCTTAATGAATACAAGCTGCTCGGCGTCAAGACGTCGAAGAAGTTCATGATCGACGTCCTGACCCACCCCGAGTTCGCAGCGGGCCACACCTACACCAATTTTATCGAGAAACACATGAGCGAGCGGACAGTGGATAGCGCGGCGTACCGCGAGATCGCGGTCGCGGCGGCCGCGGCAGCCTTGCAGACGGCGGGCGGCGAAGTGCGCACCGC
>JBGSIV010000159.1:0-13488 GCA_041742355.1 Candidatus Zixiibacteriota bacterium | reverse complement strand
AAGTCCGCCGGACCGGTGGTCCCGGCGACGGGCAGGCTCCCCGCGGCCGTCGGCCGGAAGCAGCTGCTCCTCCGCGTCCCCGCGGCGAGATTAGAGACAAAGGCGATGCCCCTCGCGGCGGCGACAGCAATGCCAAACCTTCTGAGTAAGAGCGGTCGAGAAGTTGGAGTTATAGCCCATGTTGATGCCCAATAAAGTCAAGTTCCGCAAGCAACAGCGCGGCCGCATGCGCGGCAAGGCCAAGGGCGGCGCCGCGGTGAGCTTCGGCGAGTTCGGCCTGAAGGCCCTGGAGCCCTGTTGGCTCACCAACCGGCAGATCGAAGCGGCGCGTATCGCGATGACGCGTTCGATCAAGCGCGGCGGCAAGATCTGGATCCGGATTTTCCCGGACAAGCCGGTGACCAAGAAGCCGGCCGAAACCCGCATGGGAAAAGGCAAGGGAGCGCCGGAGTACTGGGTTGCCGTGATCAAGCCCGGCCGCATCCTGTTTGAGATCCAGGGCGTCGAGGAGACGGCGGCGCGCGAGGCGCTGCGCCTGGGCGCGAACAAGCTGCCGCTAAAAACGAAGTTTGTGTCCCGTGTCGAAACGGAAGGAGTTTAGTCGGTGCTGAAGGTACAGTCGCTGCGCGAGATGACGCGCGAAGAGCTTCTGCAGAAGAAGGGTGATCTGCTCGACGAGCAGTTCAATCTGCGGATGCGTCGGTCACTCAAGGCGCTGGATAACCCCCTCCGCCTGCGCCAGATCCGCCGCGAGGTTGCCAAGATCGAGACGATCCTCGCCGAGGATGCCAAGGGTATTCGTCGTCTGGCCGACATGAAAACGTCCATTCTCCCCCAATCCGGCAAGAAGGCCTAGAAGGATCGCAGAAGAGGTAGCATAGATGACTGATACGGTTGAAAGAAGTCGCCGCAAGGTCCGCGAAGGGCGGGTCACCTCCAGCAAGATGGAGAAGACGATTGTGGTGAAGCTGGAGCGGACGCGTCCGCACCCGCTGTACTACAAGACGTCCAAAACGACCTCCAAGCTCTACGCCCACGACGAGAAGAACGAGGCCCGCGAGGGCGACCTGGTGCGCGTCATGGAGACCCGCCGGCTGTCCGCCAAGAAGCGCTGGCGCCTGATCGAGATCGTCGAACGGGCGAAGTAAGCGGAACCGGCAATAGGAATCGAGATTCGTTAGCGTTGCAGAGGTGAATGACTCATGGTTCAGGAATACACGCTGCTGAATGTGGCCGATAACTCCGGCGCCAAGAAGGTTATGTGCTTCCGGGTGCTCGGGGGGCGCAAGAAATATGCGTCCATCGGAGACATCATTGTGGTTACCGTCAAAGAGGCGATCCCGGGCGGAACGGTGAAAAAATCCGAAGTCTGCCGGGCCGTCATCGTGCGGACCAAATCGTCGCTGCGGCGCAAGGACGGATCGCTGATTCGGTTCTCGGACAATGCCGCGGTGATAATCAACGACCAGCTCGAACCCCGGGGGACCCGCATTTTCGGGCCGGTGGCGCGCGAGCTGCGCGAGAAGAAGTTCATGAAAATTATCTCCCTCGCACCCGAGGTTTTGTAGGCGACGGAGGCCGAGTAATCTATGCGAATTAAGAAAAATGACACCGTATACGTGCTGACCGGCGCCGACCGGGGCAAGACCGGACGGGTGCTCCACGTGAACCTCAAGAAGGGCACCGCCGTCGTCGAGGGCATCCGCATGCGCAAGCGGCACCAGCGGCCGACACAGCGGAACCCGAAGGGGGGCATCGTGAGCATCGAGGGCCCGATCGCTCTGAGCAATCTTGCCCTGTACAGCTCGTCGCAGGGCGGCCCGGTCCGCATCGCGACCCGCACGCTCGAAGAAGACGGTAAGAAACGGCGCGTCCGAGTCGACGCCAAGACCGGTGAGGAGATCTGAGGTATACCGCCATGGCCAGGCTTAAAGAAGTATTTGTCACGGAGATTGTACCCAAGCTGATGAAGCAGAACGGGTACAAATCCATCATGCAGGTGCCGCGCATCAGCCACGTGACCCTGAATATCGGGGTGGGCGAGGCGACCGAGAACTCCAAGGCGCTCGATGCGGCGGTGGAGGATCTCGGCAAGATCACCGGGCGCAAGCCGCTGGTGACCCGGGCGCGCAAGAGCATCTCGAATTTCAAGCTCCGCAAGGGGATGCCGATCGGCTGCACGGTCACGCTGCGCCGCGAAGCAATGTATGAATTTCTGGATCGGCTCCTCAACGTCGCTATCCCCCGTATCCGCGACTTCCGCGGGGTGAGTCCGAAGGCGTTCGACGGGCGCGGCAACTACAACCTGGGGTTGAAAGAGCAGTTGATCTTTCCTGAGATCGACCTGGACAAAGTAGATAAAGTGCGCGGCATGAACATCGCGATCGCCACCACAGCCCGGACGGACCAGGAGGCCCGCCAGCTGTTGGAGGAATTCGGGATGCCGTTCCGCAAGTAGAGGTGTCATGGCGAAGAAATCCCTGATAGAGAAATGTAATCGCAAACCGAAGTTCCAGGTGCGGGGCTACAACCGGTGCCGTCGGTGCGGCCGTCCCCGGGCGTTCCTGCGCCGCTTCGGACTTTGCCGCATATGTTTCCGGCAGCTCGCCCTGGCCGGTGAATTGCCCGGCGTGGTTAAGGCCAGCTGGTAAGGAAAGTGGGAGCGAAAGCACAATGAGCATGACTGACCCCATCGCCGACCTGTTGACGAGAATTCGCAACGGTTCCAAGGCGAAGAAGAACGCCGTCGACGTTCCCGCATCCAACCTGAAGCGGGAAGTTATCCGGATTCTCAAGGAACACAAATTTGTCAAGGACGTGATCGACCTGCCGGACAACAAGCAGGGCATCCTGCGCGTGTACCTCCGGTACGTGGCCGGCGACAAGCCGGTGCTCAAGGGGATCCAGCGCGTCTCCCGTCCCGGGCTGCGCCGGTACTACGACGCGGAGCGGACCCGTCAGACGACGTACAACACGCGCGGTCTGTTCGTGCTTTCGACTTCGAGCGGCGTCATGACCAACTTTGAGGCGGCCCGCAAAGGCGTCGGCGGCGAAGTGCTGCTGCGCTGCTGGTAGGAAAGGACGAAACGATGTCGAGAATAGGCAAACTGCCCGTACCGATCCCGGACAAAGCCGCCGTCACCATCAGCGGCCAGGCCGTCACCATCAAGGGCCCGAAAGGCTCGATGTCCATGACGATGCACCCGGATATCAGGGCGTCGGTCAACGGCAAGGAAATCGTGGTCGAGCGGCCGAGCGATCTGAAGAAGCACCGCGCGCTGCACGGCCTGACCCGGTCGCTGCTGAACAACATGGTGATCGGCGTGACCGATGGGTACGTTCGCGAACTGGATATCATCGGCGTGGGCTACCGTGCGGAAATGCGCGGCCATACGCTCGTGATGTTCCTCGGCTACTCCCACCCGGTGGTGATGAACCCGCCGGAGGGCGTGACCATCGAGGTGATCCCGAAGGAAAACAAGGTCAAGGTGATCGGCATCGACAAGCAGCTGGTCGGTCAGGTCGCCTCCAAGATTCGTTCGTTCCGGAAACCGGAACCCTACAAGGGCAAAGGTGTCCGCTACCACGGCGAGTATGTCCGGACCAAGGCCGGCAAGACAGCAGGTTAAGAGAGAGTAGTTAAACGATGGCTGACAAGAGTATCCACAAATTTGAGCGGGCTGAGCGTCGACGTCGGCGCGTGCGCGGTAAGGTTCATGGAACCGGCGAACGCCCGCGGCTGACCGTTTCCAAGTCATTGAAGAACATCTTCGTGCAGATTGTCGATGATGATCGGGCGATGACCCTGGTGGCGGCAGCTTCCAATTCGAAGAACGTCGCCGCGCAGCTCAAACCGGAAATGACCAAAGTGGAAGTGGCCCAGAAGGTGGGCGAGATTCTCGCTCAGGAGGCCAAGTCCCATGGGATTGAAGCGGTCGTTTTCGATCGCAACCGCTACCGCTACCACGGCCGCATCAAGGCGGTCGCCGAGGGGGCGCGTAAGGGCGGTTTGAAGTTCTAACGACAATGAGTTATTTCTTAGTCTAAAAGAGGTGCATATTGGCGCGCTTTGAGATGGAAAACCTCGAATTTGAGGAAAAAGTAATATCGGTCAAGCGGGTGGCCAAAGTGGTCAAAGGCGGCCGCCGTTTTTCGTTTACCGCACTGGTGGCAGTCGGTGACCGAAACGGCCGGGTCGGGATCGGCCACGGTAAGGCGCCGGAAGTCTCCGATGCGATTCGCAAGGGGACCGAGGCGGCCCGTAAAAACATGACCCAGGTCAGCCTGCTGAAGGGAACCATCCCGCACCGGATCGACGGCGAGTACGGTGCGACGAAAGTGGTCATGCGGCCGGCATCGCCCGGCACGGGCGTGATCGCGGGCGGCGCGGTCCGCGCCGTATTGGAGTCCGTCGGTATTCAGGACATTCTGGCCAAGACCCTGGGCAGCCGCAATCCGTATAATATGGTCAAGGCGACCATGAACGGCCTCGCGGCGCTGCAGACGCGTGAACAGGAAGCCAAGGCGCGCGACGCCGAGTAGGCGCGCCGCGAGGAGACGACGGCACTATGGGCAAGCTGAAAGTGACGCAGATCAAGAGTACGATCGACCGCAAGGAGCCACAGAAGCGCACGATCAAGGCGCTCGGACTGGGCAAGATCCGACGGTCCGTCGTCCACAACGACACGCCGCAGATACGCGGCATGATTCGCGCCGTCAACCACCTGGTGGCGGTGGAAGAGATAGAGTAGAGAAACAGAGGCCCCGATGGAATTGCATACCCTGAGACCGCCGAAAGGCGCGAAGAGAACCCGCAAGCGGGTCGGCCGTGGTTCCGGCAGCGGACTGGGCAAAACCTCCGGCCGCGGCCATAAAGGCGCCAAGGCCCGCAGCGGCTTTAAGCACGATGCCTGGCGTGAAGGCGGCCAGATGCCCCTCATCCGGCGTCTGCCCAAGTTCGGCTTCACGAATATCTTCAAAAAGACCTGGCAGATCGTCAACGTCGCCGACCTCGCCCGGTGCCCCGGCACCGAGGTCACGCCCGACATTCTCCTGCAGGTCGGACTGATCCGCTCCACCAGCGTCCCGGTCAAGGTGCTCGGCGACGGCGCGGTGGAGAAAGCCTACACGGTCAAAGCAGCAGCATTCAGCAAATCGGCGGCCAGCAAGATCGAAGCGGCCGGCGGAAAAGCCGAGGTGTTGTCTTGATAGATACATTCAGGTCGATTTTCAAGGTCGAGGAGCTGCGGAAACGGATTTTCTTCACCCTCGCTCTTCTCGTGGTCTACCGTGTCGGCGGGCACATTCCGACCCCCGGTATCGACGGTAGCATTCTCCAGTCGGTCCTGGCCAACAACACGATTTTCGGGTTGTTCGACCTGTTTGTCGGCGGCGCGTTCGCCAAAGCGACTATTTTCGCCATGGGCATCATGCCCTACATCTCCGCGTCGATTATGCTCCAGCTTCTCGGCGCCGTGGTGCCCTACCTTCAGCGCCTGCAGCGCGAGGGCGAGGAAGGTCGCCGCAAGATCACCCAGTACACGCGTTACCTGACGGTGCTGATCGCCGCCCTTCAGGCGTGGGGCACGGCCAGCTACCTGACGACCATCAAGAACACCGCGGGCATCTCCGCCGTCCACATGAACACCGCCGCATTTATCCCGCTCACCATCCTGACGTTCACCTGCGGCACGATCTTCATCATGTGGCTCGGCGAGCAGATTACCGAACGCGGTATCGGCAACGGTATCTCCCTGATCATCTTCATCGGAATCATAGCGCGCTTCCCCGAAGCCGTCGTGCAGGAAGTCCTGCTCGTCTGGCACGGGTCGCGCAGCCCGATCGTCGGCCTGATCATGCTGGCCCTGATGATCGGCGTAATCGCGGCCGTCATCCTGGTCACGCGAGCGCAACGCCGCGTACCGGTACAGTACCCGCGCAAGGTGGTCGGCCGCCGCGTCTTCGGCGGCGCCACGACGCACCTGCCGCTGTCGGTGAACTCGGCCGGCGTTATCCCGATTATCTTCGCGCAGTCGATCATGTTCCTGCCGTCGACCGTCGCCCAGCTCTTCCCGAACACCGACTGGGTTCAGAACCTGGTCGCCGTGTGGCTGGCCCCGGGCGGGTGGTGGTACAACATCATCTACGGCCTGATCATCGTCTTCTTCGCCTACTTCTATACCGCGATCGTCTTCAACCCGATGGAAATCGCGGACAACATGCGCAAGAATGGCGGCTTCATTCCCGGGATTCGCCCCGGCAAGAACACCGCTGACTATATCGAACGGATTCTGACCCGGATCACGCTGCCGGGCGCGATTTTCTTTGCCGTGATCGCCATCCTGCCCTGGGTGCTGATCGGGCAGTTCAACGTCAACTTCTTCTTCGGCGGCACGGGCGTGCTGATCGTAGTCGGTGTGGCGCTGGACACCCTGCAGCAGATCGAATCGCACCTCATCATGCGACACTACGATGGATTCCTCAAGAAAGGCAGGATCCGGGGGAGGTCCATGTGATGAGCAACCTGGTGTTCCTTGGCCCGCCAGGATCCGGGAAAGGTACACAGGCAGCCAAATTGGCCGGTGAACTGATGGTCGTCCATCTGTCCACCGGCGACCTGCTTCGGAACGCGGTCAAGCAGGGTACCGCGCTCGGGAAACAGGCGCAAGGATACATGGAGCGCGGCGAACTCGTCCCCGATGCACTGCTCATCGGCCTGATCGAGTCCAAATCGCGGGCCGGGGATCTCGATCGGGGGTTTATCCTCGACGGCTTTCCCCGCACGGTCCCGCAGGCCCAGGCGCTCAAAGAGATGTTCGAGACGCACGACCATGTCCTCGACGCCGCCATACTGCTGGAGGTGTCGGATGAGGAAGTGGTTCGGCGGCTGTCGAGCCGGTGGTTCTGCCCGGCCTGCCAGAAGACATACAATTACCCGCACCACATGCCCAAAGTTGAGGGACGGTGCGACATCGATCGAACCGAGTTGCAGCGCCGCAAGGACGATCAGCCGGAGGTAGTCCGGCATCGCCTCGAGGTTTACAAGAAGCAAACTCAGCCGATCGAGGATTACTACCGGCGGGAGAACATTCTCGTCCCGGTGAACGGCGAGCAGCCGCCGGAGGTTGTTTTTGGCAACCTGCTGGACATTGTCGGCGTACGAAAGTAGCGGATACCTGTTGTGATAGTGCTTAAGAACGAAGATCAGATCGAAATCATGGCCCTGGCCGGCCGGGTTGTGGCCCGGACGCTGGATATGGTCAGCACGACCATCCGGGCGGGGATGACCACCGGTCAGCTCGACCGTCTGATCGAGGACTTCATTCGCTCCGAGGGGGCGATTCCGGCGTTCAAGGGCTACCAGGGGTACCCCGCTTCGGCGTGCATCTCGATCGATGACGAAGTGGTGCACGGGATTCCCGGCCGGCGAATGATCAAGGACGGCTCGATCGTGTCGGTGGATATCGGGGCCATCGTGGATGGCTTTTACGGCGACTCCGCCCGGACGTTCCCGATCGGGGAAGTGTCGGCGGACAAGCAGCAGCTGATGGACTGGACGCTCAAAGCGCTGCACGCCGGTATTGACAACGCCAGAAAAGGCAATAGATTAGGCGCGGTATCGGCGGCTATTCAGCAGGTCGCCGAGGCCCGGGGATACGGAATCGTGCGGCAGCTGGTCGGCCACGGAATCGGCCGGGCGATGCACGAGGAACCGCAGGTGCCGAATTTCGGCTCGCCCAACGACGGTCCGATGCTGGAAGTGGGGATGGTCATCGCGATTGAACCGATGATCAACATGGGCACACACGAGGTCAAGACGCTGCCGGACGGCTGGACGGTGGTTACGGCCGACGGATTGCCGTCGGCACATTTCGAACACACCGTGGCCATTAGCGCAAAGGGTCCGCGCATACTGACGGCGGCGTAAAGGAGTTTATGGCGAAAGAGGAAACCATTACGGTTGAAGGTCGCGTGATCGAACCGCTGCCGAATGCCACGTTCAAGGTGGAACTCGACAACGGCCACGTGGTGCTGGCGCACATATCCGGGAAGATGCGGATGCACTTCATCAAGATCCTCCCGGGGGACAAGGTGACCCTGGAGCTGTCGCCGTACGATCTGACCCGAGGCCGGATTACATACCGTTACAAATAACGAACTTCGCGAAAGACTGGTTGTTGTATGAAAGTCAAATCGTCGGTCAAGAAGCGCTGTGAATACTGCAAGATTATCCGCCGCCACGGCGTGATCCGGGTGATCTGCAAGCGGGACCCCAGCCACAAGCAGCGTCAGGGATAAGCAGAATATTAGTTTTTTATAGAGAAGTGAGGAATTCGCATTGGCACGTATAGCCGGAGTTGATCTTCCCAAGGATAAGCGGGTCGAGGTTGGGCTTACCTACATTTACGGTATCGGCCCATACCGCGCGAAGCTGATTCTGGACAAGACCGGTGTCAACCCCGATACCCGGGTTAATCAATTGTCGGATGAGGACGTGACCAAGCTGCGTGCGGTCATCGAGAACGAGTACACCGTGGAGGGCTCCCTGCGCGGTGAGATTCAGATGAACATCAAGCGGCTGATTGACATCGGCAGCTACCGCGGTTTGCGTCATCGTCGCGGCCTCCCCGTACGGGGGCAGCGGACCAAGACCAACGCTCGCACCCGGAAAGGTCCGCGGCGAGCGATCGGTGGTCTCAAGAAGAAACCAGTCGGCAAGAAGTAACGGTTATCCGGAGGTATTTGAGTGGCTGAGCCGAAGAAAAAGGGAAAGACGAGAAAGAAATCCCGCAAGGTGGATTCGAGCGGTGTCGCGCACATCCAGGCCACCTTCAACAATACGATCATCACCCTGACCGATTCCATCGGGCGTGCGATCTCCTGGGGAACGGCGGGGAAGGTTGGTTTCAAGGGATCGAAGAAGTCGACGCCGTTTGCCGCGCAGCAGGCCGCCTCGACTGCGGCCCGCGAAGCGATGGACATGGGTCTGCGCCGGGTCGAAATCTGGGTGAAAGGTCCCGGTTCGGGGCGCGAAGCGGCCATCCGCTCGCTGTCCGCATCCGGACTGGAGATCACGCTGATCAAAGACGTAACCCCGATTCCGCACAACGGCTGCCGCCCGCCAAAACGGCGCCGGGTGTGATGTGACGTGGCAGAACATTGTTTTTTGTGAACGATACAGGAGAGTGAATGGCACGATATCGTGAGGCCAAGTGCAAGCTGTGCCGTCGGGAAGGCGAGAAGCTGTTCCTGAAGGGTACCCGGTGCCTCTCCGACAAGTGCGCCATCGAGCGGCGGCCGTTTCCGCCCGGGCAGCACGGTCAGAGCAGGCGTCGAAAGGTATCGGCGTATGGCTTGCAGTTGCGGGAAAAACAGAAGATTCGCCGGCTCTACGGCGTCCTCGAGAAGCAGTTCCACAACTACTTCGAGAAGGCGTCGCGCCGGAAAGGCGTCACCGGTGAGACCCTGCTTCAGTTCCTCGAGACCCGCCTGGACAATCTGGTCTACCGGCTGGGTTTCGCGCCGTCGCGCAACGCGGCGCGGCAGCTCGTGCGGCACCGTCACGTACTGGTCGACAACCAGCTCGTTGACATTCCCGCCTACAACGTGCGGCCGGGGCAGATCATCCGGATCAAGGAAAAGTCTCGCAATCTGGATATGATCCACACCTCGCTCAAAGAAATCGGGCGCGCGGGCGATCTCCCGTGGCTCCGCCTCAACAAGGCCAGCCTTGAAGGCGAACTGCTGGAAGCGCCCAAACGCTCGGATATACCCATGACGGTGAACGAGCAACTGGTCGTGGAATTGTACTCCAAGTAACGTGTACTAAACCCTTTGGGAGGGTTTGCCAGAGTTATGAAGTGGAAGCCATTAACGATGCCGAAGGAAGTCGTCAACGACCAGTCCTCGGCTAGCGAAAACTACTCTCGATTCATTGTTGAACCGCTGGAGCGGGGTTACGGCACTACGCTCGGCAATAGCCTCCGGCGCGTCCTGCTGTCGTCCATCCAGGGCGGCGCAGTCGTTTCGATGCGCATCAAGAACGTACTCCATGAGTTTTCCAGCATCGAAGGCGTGTACGAAGACATGAGCGACATCGTCCTCAATGTCAAACAGATCCGCATCCGGATGCATGCCGACGAAATGCGCACCCTGACCCTTCGCCACAAAGGCAAGGGGAAGATCACGGCCGGGATGTTCGAGAGTAACCCGGATTTCGAGATTCTCAATCCGGACCTGCACGTGTGCGAAATCACGGCTGACATCGATTTCGAAATGGAAATCGACGTCGACTCGGGACGCAGCTACCACGTGGCCGAACAGAACAAGCGGCCCGATGCCGCGGTCGGCACCATCTTTGTCGACTCCCTGTTCTCCCCGGTCATCAAGGTCAGCTACCAGGTGGAGAACACCCGCGTCGGCCAGAAGACCGACTTCGACCGGCTGATCATGGAGATCACCACCGACGGGTCGATCACCCCCGAGGATGCGCTGTCGTACGCGGCGAAACTCCTGAAGGACCACCTCCAGCTGTTCATCCACCTCGACGAAGAGGTCATGGTGGAAGAGGAGCCGGAAGAGGACGAGGAGACGGTGCGCGTGCGCAACCTGCTTCGCACCCGGGTCGACGAGCTCGAGCTGTCGGTGCGATCGTCCAACTGCCTCCGGGCGGCGAACATCCAGACCATCCGCGACCTCGTGACCAAAAGCGAGTCGGAGATGCTGAAGTACCGCAACTTCGGCCGCAAGTCGCTCAACGAAATCTCCAGCCTGCTCGAGGAGATGGGGCTGGGCTTTGGGATGGATGTATCGAAGTTCGATGAGTCGCAGAAACAGAATGTCAATGTCTAACGCATAGAGTGATGATTGAGCGATGGGACATCAGGATAAAGTAGTAAAGCTGGGACGGACCAAGGCGCATCGTGACGCCATGCTCCGGAACATGGCGATGTCGCTCTTTGAGCATCGTCTGATCAAGACCACGGACGCTCGGGCCAAGGCGCTGCGGCCGGTCGTGGACCGGATAATCACGACCGCGAAGAAGGGCACCCTGGCCTCGAAGCGCGAGGTGGCCAAGACGGTCCATCAGAAGAAGATCTTCAAGAAGCTGTTCGACGAGATCGTGCCGCAGTTCGAAAGCCGCACCTCCGGTTACACCCGGGTGATCAAGCTCGGGGTCCGTCGGGGCGACGGCGCGGCGATGTCGGTCGTGGAACTGCTCACCGAGAAGCCCAAGGAAGAGACCGACAAGAAGGCCAAAAAAGGCAAAGAGAAGAAGACCGCCGCCGCCAAGGCGTAACGGATCTTTCGGTTTGCCCATCGGCCGCTCTCCCGAAGTATCTGACATCTCGCACTGACATAACGATAGCCCGCCTCACGGTGGGCTATTTTTTGCCCCGCGCGACGCCTACCGCGCGCCCTTTCTTTCGAAGCGCCACATTAAGTACTTGCCAGAACTTTTTGCGGATACTACCCTTAACGTAAGCGACCAGAAGTGATCTCATCTATTCAGACGAGGGGTTATGAATCAGGAATTTCCACAGCAGCGGAAAGGGATGTCAACGGGATGTCTTGTCGCCCTCATCGTTGTCGGCGTACTTGTCATCATTGTCGTCATCCTCGGCTACCTCTGCTACGCCAACCGGGGTAAACTGGTCCAGTACGGTGCGGTCGCCATGACCGAAGAACTCAAGAAAAGTGTCGCGGAAAAGCCGCAGCCGGGAGTCGACTCGGTCCGGGTCAACTCCGTCGCCGACTCGTTCCTGGCCCATGTCCGCGGGCAGCAGGAACCGCCGGTGGAGGCCCTCGCCCTGTATGTGCAGGACATCCAGCACATCCGCAGCGATGAAGTGGTCGACTCGCTCGAAGTCGAGCAGTTCGTCAACGCGGTGTACAAGGCGTTTCCCGAGCTCGGCGGCGCCACTCCGCCCGCAGAAACCGAAATCCCGGCCGACAGTGAGATGCCGTCAGACACGGCCGCCGACCCCGGCGCTGCCAACGAGTAAGCACAGCCTTCTTATGGCGCCGGCCGTGATCGGCCGGCGCGTCCATCATACCCCGCGCCACTACCTCGCAGGGCAGTGACACGAGATGATTGAGGGGTCAGGGACGAACGAGAACGACAACCGCCGCATGACTTGGATACTGCCCATATTCTCAGCCTACCTGCTCGGAGCTGTTCCCTTCGGGCTCCTGGTGCCGCGCCTGTTCGGCGTGGCCGATATCCGGCAGCACGGCTCGGGGAATATCGGCGCGACCAACGTTACCCGGGTGCTCGGTTTCCGCCGTGCGGTGTGGGTATACCTCGCCGATGTCGGCAAGGGAGTGGTCGCGGTGCTGATTGCCCGGTGGTTTGCGGCCAACTTCCCGATCCCGTTCGAAACCACCCACAATTTTCTGGTGCTCTGCGCGATCGCGGCGGTGCTCGGGCACGTGTTCCCGGTGTACCTGGGGTTCAAGGGAGGGAAGGGAGTCAATACGGCTCTCGGCGTCGGCCTGGCCTTGCTGCCGGTCGAAGCACTGATCGCCCTCGGCGTATTCGGGATTGTCTTCCTGGCCGGGCGGTATGTCTCGCTGGCGTCGATGGCCGGCGTGGCCGCGTTCCTGGCCGTGATCCTCATCGAAAAGTATGCGCTCGGACACGAGGTGGCGACTGTGTACGTGTGGGTCGCGGCCGTTCTCACGCTTCTGATCATTTACGCGCACCGGGGCAATATCAAACGTCTGGCGGCTGGAACCGAGAGCCGGTTTGACCGAGGATCGTCCGACCGGGGGAAGGTAGGGCGTCATGCCTGACCGGATCGCCGTACTCGGCGCCGGATCATGGGGGCTGGCGGTCTCGCAACTCCTCCATCGCAACGGCCATGCCGTAACCCTGTGGGAGTTCGACGCGGCTGACTACCGGACGCTCCTGGAACACCGGACCCACCCGAAGAAACTGCCGGAGTGCCGCCTGGATCCCGCTATCGCCATTTCAAACGACCTGATGCAGGCGGTGTCCGGGGCCGGGCTGGTGGTGCTGGCGGTGCCCTCGCAGTATCTCCGCTCGGCGTTGATGCAACTGGAGGGCCGGATCGACCAGTCGGTCGGCGTCGTCAATCTGGCCAAAGGCATTGAGACCCGCACCCTCCAACGGATGTCCGAAGTAATCACCGAATGTCTGCAGCGGCCGCTCTATCGGGTGGTGACGCTCTCGGGACCCTCGCATGCCGAAGAGGTCGTGCGGGACATGCCGACGACAGTCGTGGCCGGGGGGATCAACGAGGCGTTTTGCGCCGAGGTGCAGGAAGCATTCTCGGGGCAGGCCTTCCGGGTGTACTTCTGCGGTGACCTGATCGGCGTCGAACTGGGCGGGTCGCTCAAGAACATCATCGCGATCGCGGCCGGGATTGTGGCCGGGCTCGGGATGGGGGACAACACGCTCGGGGCGCTCATCACGCGCGGACTGGCCGAAATCACCCGCCTGGGGGTAGCGATGGGGGCGAACCC
>JBGSIV010000158.1:0-28652 GCA_041742355.1 Candidatus Zixiibacteriota bacterium | reverse complement strand
GCAAGGCCGGGCAGCAGCAGGGCCACAAGCAGGGCTGCCGGGAGCAGGGATGTGAACGTGTGTCGTCTCATGGTGTTGTGGAGCGCCATGGCCCAAGATAAGGTGTTGAGGGCGGGAAAGCTATGGGAAGTAGGGGCGGGGCGCTTTCTGCGTATACGTTTGGGGGTGGGGTCGGGCTTGCGGCGTCATTAAGTCGTTGCTTTGCATTAGATTATATGGATACCCCGGCCCTGTCTTGAGGGGATTGGGTTCGTTTGCGCAATTTACCCTTTCCGTGTTTGTCTCGCCGTCAGGCCGCAAGCGACCTGACCTACAGGTAAGAGATTGGGTTCGTTTGCCAATCCTGGCCTACGGTAGACCTGAGCGTGACTGGGCCCCGGGCCAAGCCCGGGGTGACAGAAGGGGGAATTGGGTTCGTTTGCGCAGTTTCCCCTGTGTGTTCATAGCTCTCCACTGTCTTTCCATGATTGACGCACAGTCGGGTTTCTCGGGGCTGACGCCCCTCGGAACCTCGACCTAACCCCTTGGAACGCCGATCTACGGTTGGGTTCGTTTTGGTAAGTCTCAGCATACCGATGTCCTGGGCGTGACTGGTCCCCGGCCCCGGATCGAGTCCGGGGCAGGCTCTCCGCCGGGGTGACAGGAAAGAAGTCGAGGGGCTCGCCTTGGACTCTGGTCGTACATTTGCCCTGCCTCTCCCCTTGCCGACACGTTGACTTTAAGCTGCCGGACACTCTGTCTTATACTTACTGTGGACCATGGGGCAATCTCCATCAGTTTGCATGCGATTTTGCACAGGGGAGCAGGTCGCGAAGCGCGACCTTGAGGGGTCAAGATCGCAGGGATCTTGACCTAAGCGGCTGGCGGTGATGTGCGGTTCATACATAGCCAGAAAGGTTTTGGCCAGAAAGCCAATCTGGAGTATATTGGGCATGAAGTGTAGGGTAAAGTCCGTCCGATCTCTTACGGTCCTATCATGGTCAGCAAACGAACATCTCGCAGGGAGTTGCATATGCGCCTCGCGCGAATCGCCTTCTCCATCCTCGCAGTCTGCTTTTGGTCGCAGTTCTGCCTCGCGGCAGGTGAGCCTCAGTCGACGCCATCGGTTCAGACGAACCCGTCGTCCATGCCTGTCGCGTTTACCGAGAACAAGGGGCAGTGGCCTGATTCAATCCTGTTCCGGGCAGATGCCGGCGGGGCTGTGGTGTGGATCACCAGGACTGGGGTGTACTATCAGTTGTTCCGAAGGATTGAGAAGTCGGGGGAAGAAGATCCCACCATAAATGGTGGGCCACAGATGCCGGGGAAGTTCGGGCACGAGCGGGACAGTGTCGAAACGATGCTGGTGAAGGCGGCGTTTGTGGGGAGCAATCCGGAGCCGGAGGTGGTGGCGGAGGGGTTGATGGAGTACCGGTACAACTACTTCATTGGGAATGATCCGGAGAAGTGGGCGACGGATGTGCCGAACTATGAGAGGGTGACGATGCGGGGGGTGTATGAGGGGATCGATATCCAGTTCGCCGGAGGAGCGAATGGGTTGCTTACATACAATTACAGGGTGTCCGCGGACGCGGATATCACAACTGCCCGGTTGGAGTATGCCGGGGTTGCAGAGATGGTAGAAGGGGGCGAAGGGATCGTCATCGGCGAGACGGCGTTTGGACGGATAGAAGGGATTCTGGCGGCTCCGAGGGGGGACGCGAGAGTTACATTGAATGCCCGAGTGGCAGAAGATGGTGAGGGGAAGAGTTCGGATTCAGAGGAGAGCATGTCGGCGGTTCGGAGTCCCGAGGCGGTGGCTCTGGTCTACAGTACCTATTTGGGGGGGGCCGACTACGAATGGAGCTATGGCATAGCCGTGGATGGCTCGGGGAGCGCCTACGTGACGGGGCATACTATTTCCACCGATTTTCCGATGCAGAAAGCCTACGACGGCAGTCATAACGGCGACTGGGATCTCTTTGTCAGTAAACTCTCCACTAGCGGCAGCAGTTTGGTCTACAGCACCTACCTGGGGGGGGGCAGCGATGATCGAGGCCATTGCATAGCCGTGGACGGCTCGGGGAGCGCCTACGTGACGGGGGAGACTTGGTCCACCGATTTTCCCATGCAGAATGCCTACGACGGCAGTTATAACGGCTATGAAGATGTCTTTGTCAGCAAGCTCTCCAGTAACGGCAGCGGTTTGGTCTACAGCACCTATCTGGGCGGAAGCTTCCACGATGTTGGCTACAGCATTGCGGTCGATGGAACGGGGAGTGCGTATGTGACGGGAGTAAGTTCGTGGATGGACTTCCCTACTCAAAACCCCTATCAGACTTATCAAGACATTGTCGATGCGTTTGTCACCAAGTTGAGTGGGGAGGGAGTGCAGGGTTTCTGTGACGGTTTCACTGGGATGTTCTGTGATGACTTTGCCGGTGGCGCGGACCCGACATGGTGGACGATTGAGGGTGGTTGCACTTGGGACGCGACAGCTACCACCTTCCACGCGGTAGCAACCGGCCAGCAGGTATACTGCACCAAGGCTATCGGCGACATGACCTGGCGAAACTACGACTATGAGGTGAAGGTCAAGGGGAACGACGGGGTCGATAAGGTAGTCAACTTCCGCGTGCAGGACGAGTACCGCTGGTACGGCCTGAACCTGCGATCCAGCGACGGTCAGCTGTTGCTAACCAAGCGGCAAGATGCCGGGATGCCCACGGTACTGGCTCAGGCGGCAGTGCCAAATGCGAACGGGGTTTGGTACTCGCTCAAAGTGACGTGTGTCGACGAAACGTTCCATGTGTACGTGGACGGCGTGGAGAAGATTGCGTTTACCGATACAGCTGATGTCTACTACTCGGGCGGGGTCGGGATCACGTGCTATACCGGTGCGTTTGGCACATGCGACATTGAGTTTGACGACGTGCGGGTGACGGACCCGTATCCGCAGTTCTCCTTCGAGGAGTCAGTTGTTGGAGAGTATATTGGCGACCAAGTGGCGATCACAGGCTACCTTTCCACCCACGAAGGAGCCGCATACATACCGGCGAGCGGGATGGTCACAGTCGAGGACCCCGCACGGGACACGGTGGCTTCGTGCACAGTGCAACCAGACGGAAGTTTCATATATTCGGCACCGACGGCTGGTACGGTGGAAGGGCTCCATCTGTATGTTTTTGCGTGCAGCACCGCGGGCGGTCTTGTGCGGGAGGCTTACGGAGTGGCTTTGAAAGACACAACAACCTATGACGAGAAGGCAGGAGGAGTGCGCGAGAAGGTGTGGTGGCTGTCACGTAAGATTAACACTACGGCCAAGACGGTTAGGAAGAATATGCCGAAGGCAACGGACTTTCTTGCGTTTCGAGCGGCTAACTCGGCCTATCAGGCATCTGGTAAAGTACTAGGAGACGGCTTAGTGGCGATGTTCGGCGCAATGAAGGCTGACATCACAACTGGTTGGCAGCGAACGTTCGACGGTGGGAATCCGGTCGTTGAAGGATCGAAAATTCAACTTCAGAAGTGCAATCTGTCACAGCCGTGGAATCTCGGGAGCTGCGTGTTGGGAATTGGCGGATTGACTTGGACTGGATTGAGTGTACCGTGGAATACGATGGTCGGTAAGATCGACGGAGGTCTTGACCTCGCCCGGCAGGCGAATCTGATTGACAACTGCACTTATCAAGGGGCGAAGTCGGGTGTTGAGGTGGGAGATATTATCGTAGGAATATTCGGCTTCAAGCACAATAAACCGCAATCCTGGAAGAAGCTGGTAGAGGAGGGGTTCGGATTCTCAGGAACACGACAGTTGGTGGAGAATCGGTTCAATGAATGCCTCGGCGGCGCCCAAAATCCATTCCCTTCATTGGGCGTGATCTTTAACATGCACGGATTTGATGCAGTGCTGATGGGGTTGTACCCGAAAATCGATAAGGCTATAGTCATCCGCGGGCACTCGCCTATTGAGATCACAGTCAGCGATCCCCTTGGTCGACGGGTATCCCCGACACTCAACGAGATCCCAGGCGCGGACTACTACGTGTTTGACAGCGACCTTGACGGTGATTCGGAACAGGTGGTGATCGTGCCGTTGGATAGCGTGCTGGGAGATGTTACGGTGGAGGTTGCACCACAAGCAGGGGCCGATCCGGATGAAATTGTATCTGTCGTTGCGGAATACACATACTACCAGGAGCCGCTGGTTCTGGTCGACAGCCTGCCATTATCAACCGTGCCGGCGATGTACGAACCACTGCCGACCTTTGAAAATCTCGCGCCCGAGGCGTTTGACCTGCTGACTGTGGCGGATACTGTGTTTTCGGGTCTTCCGGCGTCCCTGCATTGGCGACGGGCAGTAGATCCGAATCCGGGGCACATAGTGTCTTACCGGGTCGTGATCGCGACTGATCCTACCTTGGCGGATTCGGCGGTCGTTGAAGTAGGTGCGGACACAGCGTATTCCTTCGGAGGCGGGCTTTGGAAGAGCGCAGTGGACACGGCGACCTATTACTGGAGAGTGTACGCCCACGACGACTGGAATGCGACGGTTGCCTCTACGCAGACGCGTTCGTTTCGGGTGGAGTGGAAGTGTGGTGATATCAATGCCGATCGGTCGATTAATGTCGCGGACTTGACCTCTCTGGTCAACTATCTCTTCAAAGGGGGTTTGAAGCCTCCTGTGGAGCAGGCGGCCGATGTGAATGGATCAAGTGGTACCAATGTCTCCGATTTGACTTATATGGTCAACTACCTCTTCCGGGGTGGTCCAGCGCCGGTGGCGTGTCCGTAGGAATTAACAGTGGCGCCAAGTGACCCTTCGACCTCACTAACAGGCAATGGCCTGGTTGGGTGACATTAGGCAGGAGTCTGAGGGACTCCTGCCCTACTCGCTATCCCTCCAGCCGGTCTTCGCGCTCTTCGCCCAACATCGCTTCGTGCAGACGTTCGTAAATCGAGCCCTGCGGCGTCAGGGTTGACTTGAAAAGCACCAGGCGGTCCAAGTATACTTTGATGGGATCGATTTGGTAGGAGCTGATAGTCGACGCGAGTTGCTGCAGGTTCGAGGGATCCTTCACTCGACCCAGAGTCAAATGGGGTTT
The DNA here is from genome assembly GCA_041742355.1 of Candidatus Zixiibacteriota bacterium. Lineage (GTDB taxonomy): Bacteria > Zixibacteria > MSB-5A5 > GN15 > FEB-12 > JAGNLV01. The sequence continues at coordinate 23,568 of JBGSIV010000158.1, read as the reverse complement.
GAACCCCTTCTGGTCCGGTCCGAAACGCATCTGCCGCACCTCAAGCTCAACATGACGGGCCATTTTTTCCAGGCGGTCGACATCCGAACCCGGTGTCACGCCGGCCCAGATTACCCGCGGCTTGAGGATATTGGGAAAGCCACCCAGCCGGTCGATCTGGAGGCGGGCCGGCCGGAGGTGCTGCGCGACCTCGTTGATAAGCGCTATGAGTCTCGGCACCCGGGCGTCGTCGGTCTCGCCGAGGAACCGCACCGTCATGTGGATATTCTCCGGCGCCACCCAGGTGACCCGTCCACCCTGTGTTTTGAGGTGCGCGATTATCCGGCCGAGTTCAGTCTCGACTTCGTGCGGCAACGGGAGCCCGATAAAGAGTCGCATTACTTGATATCCAGGATTTCGCGGCGCAACATCTCGAGTGCGGCACAGGCCGCCCGTTCGCGGATCGCTTCCCGCAGAAGGCCGAAGCGGAAATGCTTCGCGTACGAACCGTGTATCGACGACAGCCCGATCCAGACAGTCCCGACCGGCTTGGCCTCGGTGCCCCCGTCGGGGCCGGCGACTCCGGTGATCGACAGGGCGTAGTCCGACTGGAACCGTTTGCGGCAGCCGTCGGCCATAGCAATCGCGCATTCTTCGCTTACCGCCCCGCACTGGTCGAGTATTTTCGGGTCCACCCCGAGCTGTTCGATCTTCACGCTGTTGGCGTAGGCGACCAAGCCGCCGAGGAAGTAGGCCGAGGATCCCGGCACCGAAGTGAGCAGCATCCCCAGCCCGCCGCCGGTGCACGATTCGGCCACCGCCAGTGTCCGATCGTTGTCTTTGAGGAGTTGGCCGACAATCACTTCGAGGGTATCGTCGCCCTGCCCGAAGATATATTTGCCGACGACCGATTCGAGGTAGCGCACCAGTGCCTGTGCCTTGGCTGTCGCTTCGTCCTGGGTTTCGGCGGTGGCCATGACGCGCAGTTCGATGGCCGACGGCGACGGCAGGTAGGCGAGTTTCACCCCCGGCTCGAGTTTCAATCCGGGCATGATCAGCTCGGCCAGTTTGGATTCCATCGCGCCGGTGGTCCGCAGGGAGATCACTTCCAGCGCCTGGCCGATATTGAGTTCTCTCAGGTAGGGCATGACTTCGTCGATCAGGATCTGCTTCATTTCGAACGGGACGCCGGGCAGCGCGATGAACACCCTGCCCTCCTCGGCGAGGCAGAGCCCGACCGCGGAGCCGTACTGGTTGGGAAAGATGGTCGCTCCCTGGGGCAGCAGCGCCTGGTTCTGGTTGATCGCGGGCATTTCGACCCCGCGCCGGGCGAAGCGGTCGCGCATGACCTCAAGCACATCTTCATTGAAGATCAGGTTACGCTTGAAGACCTTGACGATCGCTTTCTTGGTGATATCGTCATCGGTGGGGCCGAGTCCGCCGGTCGTGATGACAATCTGCGCCCGTTTGACCGCGAGGCGGAAAGCCTCCTCCATCGCGTCGACCGAGTCGCCGACCGAGCTCATGTAACGGACATTCAACCCGATCCTGGTCAACTGCTGGGCGATGAAAGCCGAGTTGGTGTCTAACCGGTGGCCGGTGATCAGCTCGTCGCCGATCGTGATAATCTCCACATCCATGGGCATACGCTTTGTACCCTCCTGGCACTACTGCGAGGCAAACCGGGCGATGGCCCAGATGATGATCTGGGTGGCGATATTCGCCTGAATCCCGGCCACGACATCGTCCATAGTCACCCCCCAGCCCCGGGGCAGCCGCTCGGCCTGGGCCGCTGGCGGCAGCTTGATCACATCGAACAGCCGAAACGCCACGAAGGCGATCGTATAGTTCAGCAGCGAATACGGTACCAGCAACAGCGACAGGAACATCCCGATCCATTCGTCGGTCACGATCTTCTTGGAGTCGTGGCCGTAAATCTTCTCCGCCTCGGTGGCCGACCAGACCGACACGAAAAACATGAGCACGGTCGCAATCCCGAGCCAGATCTGGTTGCCGCCGATCAGGAACCAGGCGATCAGCCAAGCCGGGACGGTTCCGGTGGTGCCGGGAACGATCGGCGAGTAGCCGGTGTACAGGCCGCTGGCGATAAACTTGACGAGCGCGCGTTTCATGGCTCTCCCGTTATTTCAGCACGGTCTTGATCATGTAGTAGTACTTGGCCACGTAGCTGATGCCGGTCCAGACGGTTATGACCGCGGTTATCCACAGGAGCATATTGAAATAAAACGGATAATCAAACTGGAAATAGGGGAGCGCCGGGCTCTGGAAATGCTCGAGCGTCAGAAGCAGGTTGATATAGGCGAGGACCAGTCCGACGACGGTCAGTTGGAGAAAGGTTTTGACCTTGGCCCACCAGCTCGGCGGAATGATTACCCCTCGGTAGGCGGCCAGGAGCCGCAAGCCGGTGATTGAGAACTCCCGCCCGATGATGAGCATGACCGGGAGGGGGGAGACGATGCCCAGGGCGATAAACGAGATGAGGGCGCAGGAGACCAGGATCTTGTCGGCGAGGGGGTCCATGAATTTGCCGAAGCCGGTGATAATGCCGTACTTGCGGGCGTAGTAGCCGTCGGCCATGTCGGTCAGCGCGGCGACCACGAACAGGCCGAGCGCCAGCAGCTTCATGTAGTAGCTGTCAAGCAGGAAGAAGTACATGAAGATCGGGGCGATGATGACCCGGAGCAATGTCAGCTTGTTGGGCGTGTTCATGCGACTGAAAGGTAGGGGGGAGGAGGGGGAGTGTCAACGTGGAATTGAGCGCGCTCGCTGGTCCCGTGCCGTGCCGCACAGGCGGCGGCACGGACAAGAGACGCTTGTCCGTGCCGGTGAGAACATCAGTTGTTGGCGATCAAATACGCCGTGATCTGGGCCATTGTCTCCTGAGACAGCCGCGCGCGGGAACCGTAGCGCTGCACAATCTCGGGCCACTCTTCATCGGTCTTCGCGGTCGGCTTCGGAAGAACATGACAGGTCTGGCAGGAGGCCCGGAACGCTCGTTCCCCGGGCGACTGTGCCTCGGCCGAGCCACCCGCTTGAGTCGTTTTGGAGCCGCAGGCCGCGACGACGAGCGCCGCGGCTGCAGTCAGGGCTATGAGTACTCCTCTCGATGTCACAGGGCAATCCCCATGAGGAAGCGAATCCGGGCGTCGTTGCTGCTATCGGTCAGCCCCCAGGCGTAGCCGAGCGTGTAGTAGATTCCGCCGGAGGCGAATGAAACCGTCGGCCCGAAGTACGAGCCTGTCTCGTCCTCGGCGTCGGGGACGAACTCGTGGCGGGTGGTCGATTCCAGACCGATCCCGAACCGGTTCGGCGTCAGTTCATACGACACACCGGCGTCAAGGCCGATCTCATGCACCGGATCCCCCGGCGCCCAGAAGAACTCGTACACCGGGTTCACCGCTACCGACCAGCGCTCGGTGTCTTCACCGAGGAGGACTTTCGCCTCGAACTTGTTCTGGCGGTCGAAATCGAGCTTGCGGTTGTACTCGAGGTAGAGGATGGGATCCAATGGGGTGCTCCCCGGCTCGGTCAAGCGGTAGCGCGTGCGAAGCTGGAAAGCATCCCACCTGAGTGCTTCGTCTTCGTTCTGGGCGAAGATCTGGTAGATCGACATGTCCCAGCGCGGGGAGAGGCCATGCTCGATCTCAATGCGGTACTCCCAGCTGTTGGTTTCATCGATCCGCGTGGTTTGGTACAGCTCGAGTTCGTAAGCGTCCGGAACCTGCATGAGGGTCTGGTAGGTCCAGACGAATTCGCGCCGGTCGGCGTGGGCCGAGTTGGCGATGAGCGTGAGTGCGGCGGCCGCTGCGGCTAAAAAGAGTGAGTTTTTCACCGTTGTGTCTCCCAAGTATCTATGCGGTTTCAATTAACGGTCGTAAATGAAATTGAAAACCAATTTCATTTGACAAATCGGGAGTTATTTTATCGTGATTAAGGGGAGCTGTCAAGCCAATTCGTGGGAGCGATGAGATTTTCGGATGTTTGTCGCTGATTGTGGCAGGATTGCTAGTCCGCCGCGGTCAGAGCGAGAGTGGTTATGGTTCTTTGGCCGGGGTATTGGAGGAGATGGTTCGAGAAGTGCCTGGTGAAGAGCCAGCAGTTTGGTGTGAGGGAGCTGGCGATGAAACCGGGAGGACCACAAATAAAAAACCCAAGCAGGGGACGAATCCTGCCTGGGTGGACGATATTAGGTAATCCACAGAAAGAGTAACACTTTCCGATTGCACTCGCAAATTAACGCAGAAGCCTTTTTTTGTCAAGGCAAAAATGCGTTCTTTTCTCAAAAAAATGGACCTTCGGGCGGGCGCCGGCGAGACTTATCAACACTACATGTGGGCAACGTGTTGATTGCTTGTTGAGTTCTTCGTAATGCGTTGCAAATACATATTTTGAGCGTACGTATATTTTATATGAGATCCGTGAGTGAAATCGATAAAAACCTACACCCGCCGTACGTCCTTGTACATCAAAGCGTTACGGATCTTAATTTTTTCAGAAGAACCATATGGAATTGGCTGCCGAAATGTAGATTCGACGATCCCACAATGCAGGCTCTTGACTAGCAAGAGCATATGATTTTTGAAAGAAAAACACCATTTTTGGTAGCTTGACAAAAAGGAGCCCCTATATCTTGGGGTCACCGTGGAGCAGACGCACTCGGGACGCTGTCTGCCACGCGGCTGCCGAAACAACAAAGCAAGTGGGGCATACAGCCAGAGTGAAACCGCCAACGAGCCAGGCCTCGAGTCAACGCATGGACGCAGCCCGAGGACGAGAAGCAGGACGCTGCAGGAGGTATGACGTTTGAATATTCAGCGCTATTTTACGCGTGACGGCGAGTCACCATACAGCCGGATCCCCTTCGCTGCCCGCACCTCGAAGATCGTCAACCCGGACGGGTCGGTGGTTTTCGAGCTGAAGGACATTCACGTACCGGAAACGTGGTCGCAGGTGGCGGTCGATATTCTGGCTCAGAAGTATTTCCGGAAAGCCGGTGTGCCGCAGAAGGACGAGCGGGGCAATCCGGTACTGGATGAGAAGGGCCGGCAGAAGACCGGGAGTGAGTCAGATGCCCGCCAGGTGTTTCACCGTCTCGCCGGCTGCTGGACCTACTGGGGTGAGAAGCACGGCTATTTCGGCGACGAGAATGATTCGAAAGCGTTCTATGATGAGCTCTGCTACATGCTCGCCGCCCAAATTGCCGCGCCCAATTCGCCGCAGTGGTTCAACACCGGCCTCAACTGGGCCCACGGCATCACCGGGCCGGCCCAGGGACACTACTATGTCGATGAGGACACTCATATCCTCACCGAAACGAAAAACGCGTACGAGCGTCCGCAGCCGCACGCCTGCTTCATTCAGTCGATCAACGACGACCTGGTGAACGAGGGCGGGATTATGGATCTGTGGGTGCGCGAGGCGCGGCTGTTCAAGTACGGCTCCGGCACCGGCACCAATTTCTCGCGCCTGCGCAGTCTGGGCGAGCCGTTGTCCGGCGGCGGCTGTTCCTCGGGGCTGATGTCGTTCCTGAAGATCGGCGACCGGGCGGCCGGCGCGATCAAATCGGGCGGCACGACCCGTCGCGCCGCCAAGATGGTCACGCTCGACCTCGACCATCCGGATATTCTCCAGTTTATCGCGTGGAAGGTGACCGAGGAGCAGAAGGTCGCCACGATGGTGGCCGGCTCGAAGCTGATCCGCGATCAGTTGCACGCGATCATCGACGCCGCGCGCATTTCCGGCGCCAACGGCGACTCGGTGTACGAGAGCGACCCGGCGAAAAACGCCGCCCTCAAAGAGAGCCTGCGGGTGGCCCGGCGGTTCGCCGTGCCCCAGGCCTACATCAAGAAAGTCCTCGACCTGCTTCGCCAGGGTGTCGGCGAGATCGACTTCATCCAGCTCGACACCAACTGGGAAGGCGAAGCGTACGCCACCGTTTCCGGGCAGAACTCCAATAACTCCGTTCGCATCCCCAACAGCTTCTTTGAGCGACTCAAAGAGGGGGGCGACTGGGAGCTGCTCCGACGGACCGACGGCTCCGTCGCGCGCAGACTTCCGGCCGCCGAGCTCTGGGAAAAGGTCTGCCACGCCGCCTGGTCGTGCGCCGATCCGGGCGTGCAGTTCGATACCACCATCAACGAATGGCATACCTGCCCGGACGACGGTCGTATCAATGCGTCCAATCCGTGCTCGGAGTACATGTTCCTCGACGACACGGCGTGCAACCTCGCCTCGATCAACCTAGTCAAGTTTGTCCGGGAGGACGGCACGTTCGATATCGAGGGCTACCTCCATGCGGCCCGGCTGTGGACGATCGTCCTGGAGATTTCCGTGCTCATGGCCTCGTACCCGTCGCGCCCGATCGCCCAGAGGAGCTACGAATTCCGCACACTTGGGCTGGGCTACGCCAATCTGGGCACGCTCCTGATGCGCATGGGGATTCCGTACGACTCCCCCGAGGCTTACACTTGGTGCGGGGCGCTCACGGCGATGCTCACCGGCGAAGCGTACGTTACGTCGGCCGAGATGGCCCGCGAGCTGGGGCCCTTCCCCGGCTTCTGGCGCAACCGCGAACACATGTTGCGGGTTATCCGCAACCACCGCCGCGCCGCCTACAACGCCGACCGCTCGGAGTATGAAGGGCTGACGGTCAAGCCGATCGGTATCAACCCCAATTACATCTCCGAGACTCTCGTTCAGACCGCCCGCAAGGTTTGGGACAAGGCGATCGAACTGGGCGACACCCACGGCTTCCGCAATGCGCAGGTGACGGTGATCGCGCCGACCGGCACGATCGGGTTGGTCATGGACTGCGACACCACCGGGATCGAGCCGGACTTCTCGCTCGTGAAGTTCAAGAAGCTCGCCGGCGGCGGCTATTTCAAGATCATCAACAACTCCGTCCCGATCGCCCTCAAGAGACTCGGCTACAGCGAGCCCCAGATCGAAGATATCATCAATTACGCCACCGGCCACAAGACCCTCAAAGGGGCGCCGTTCATCAACCACGAGTCGCTCCGGGCCAAAGGATTTGGCGACGACGAGCTGGCCAGGATAGAGGCCGGGCTGGGCGACGTCTTCGACATTTCGTTCGCCTTCAACAAATACACCCTCGGCGAGGAGTTCCTGCGCGACACGCTGAGCATGTCCGACGACCAGTTCAACGACTGGAATTTCAGCCTGCTCCGCGAACTGGGTTTCACGAAAGACCAGATCGACGCCGCCAACGAGTACTGCTGCGGGACGATGACGCTCGAGGGCGCGCCCGATATCGATGAAAAGCACCTCGCCATCTTTGACTGCGCCAACCGCTGCGGCAAGAAGGGCCGCCGCTTCATCAGTTTCGAGGCTCATATCCGTATGATGGCGTCCGCCCAGCCGTTCATCAGCGGCGCGATCTCCAAGACCATCAACATGCCTGCCGAAGCGACGCTCGAGGATGTCAAGCGGGCGTACCGCCTGGCCTGGGAGACGATGAACAAGGCGATCGCGATTTACCGCGACGGCTCGAAGCTCAGCCAGCCGCTGTCGGCCGCGCTGCTTGACGAGGACGAGGAAGAGGATCTGCAGCACCTCTCGGTTGAAAGTGTGGCCGAAAAGGCCGCCCGCAAGATCGTCTACCGCTACCTGGCCCGTCGGCGCAAACTGCCCAACCGCCGCGCCGGGTACACGCAGAAGGCGGTGGTCGGCGGCCACAAGATTTACCTGAGGACCGGGGAGTACTCCGACGGCACGCTCGGCGAGATTTTCGTCGACATGCACCGCGAAGGGGCCGCCTTCCGCTCGCTCATGAACAGCTTTGCTATCGCGGTCTCGCTCGGCCTGCAGCACGGTGTGCCGCTGGAGGAGTATGTCGAGGCTTTCCTCTTCTCGCGCTTCGAGCCCAACGGTTTTGTTCGCGGCAACAAGGCGATCAAACGCGCCACTTCCATCATTGACTATATTTTCCGCGAGCTGGCGATTACCTACCTCTCGCGGCACGATCTCGCCCAGGTTTCGGATGACGACCTTCGCCACGACGCCATCGGCGTACCCGCCGAGGAAACGGCCGAATTCATTGCGGAAGAATCGGTCGATCACGGCGCCAGCGGCATGCGCATGGAGGACGATATCCACTCCGATCACCTCGACCTGCACCTGGGCGGGAACGGCAACGGCCATGGAAACGGCAACGGCAAAGGTGCCCACCACCCTGCAACCGGAGGAAACGGACATGGTAAACCGCTGGCGCATCAGGCTGCAAATGCGCAGCCTGCAAAGGAAACGGTGCTTGAGTATGTCGCCGCGACAGCAGGACCGAATCGTGTCGGCACAGAGTCACAGAGACTACAGCGTCAGATCAGCGCTGCGCGCCTCAAGGGTTACGAAGGCGATATGTGCTCTGAGTGCGGGCAGTTCACCATGGTTCGTAACGGCACCTGTCTCAAGTGTGACACCTGCGGATCGACCAGCGGGTGTTCATGAGGAGTAGGTTCGAGGGGGTGTCAGGCGGGGTCGCCTGACACCACGACCAGAGAAGATAGCGGCACATGTGGACATGTGCCGCGCACGGTGGTGTCGGTTTCTGTTCCGCAGCGGACGGTCGTGTACTGCCGCGGTGTCAGGCGGGGTCGCCTGACACCACGCACGGGTACGCGGGGCGTGTCCGTGGTACAGGAATAGGATGGTGTCAGGTAGCGTCGCCTGACACCACGATCAGAGGGGACTGGATCCCGGGTCAAGCCCGGGATGACAGTATCCAGACGTTGGCGTTGAGTCAGGAGGTTTGTGCAGGACAATGTCAGGACCACGAGGGTCCTGACCTACAAGAAGAGGACCTGTACGGCAGACGGGGTTAGGTTCACGCGATGCAAGAGTCAGGCTCCAAGGAGCCTGACCTACAAGAGACTTGTACGGCAGACAGATTTTTAGGACCTGATGGAGCAGAGGTCCTTTCAGGGATGAAAGCAGCGCCGCCCGGGCTCTAAACGGCCCGGGCTCGCTGAAAAAGACTCGACTCCTGTTTGACCTGCAGCCTCCGGGTCAACGGCGGTCCAGCAGCGGGATCCGCCACCCATTCACCAAGCACCTCTCATCGCAGAGGCCGACCATACCGTGCCCGGCGTCCCTTCGCGCCGGGCACAACTTTTTCTCCGAGCGGGGCGCCATATTCGGCCTCACGAAGGGCGCGATTAATTGCGCGAATCATGTAGCGAAAAATCCATTTCCTGTGCTATATTGCTTTCAGGAGCGGTGACCGTCCGGGCAGCTTTCCCGACACCATCGTCCTCCGCCCGGGGCCATCCGCACGATCAATCGACAGCATTCTACTGAACTTGCGCCGCACCGCGACAGACATCATCGACGGCCGATATAACCCTTACCGATCGGAGGTCGCGATGAAGACCTTTGTCGTCATGTCGAAGCTCTGTCCGCAGGGCCCGAGCCTGGTCGAGGTCGCCGCCAAGATGCAAACGCTCGACGAGACCGGGCGGCGGTGGATCAGAGATGTCAAGGAGCACTGTCCCGAGGTCCGGTTCCTGGCCCACTACGCGCTGCTGGGGCCGTATGATTTCATGGATATCTACGAGGCCCCCGACGAGGAGAGTGCCGCCAAGGTCTCGCTGTTGTGCGGGGCGGACCGGATGTTCCAGGTGGAGAGCTGGACGGCTATCCCCGACAAAAAGCTCGCCCAGCTTATGAGCACATTGCGCCGCCGGAAGACGGATCTCACGCAACCGGAGATGTAGGGGATCGGTTTCGAAGTACGGAAGGCGGGGTCAGGCTCCGAGGAGCCTGACCTGCACGAAGAGTACTTGTATCGGGCTTCCCGCAGCAGAGCTGCGGGTTACCTGTTCGCACACCGTGCTCTGTCCTCCTGCTCTGATCCTGAGAGCAACCCACCATGAATGGTGAGCCACCGGGGATTGGGTTCGTTTGCGCAGTTTCCCGGTTGCGTGTTTGTGTCGCCGTTAGGCCGCAGGCGGCCTGACCTACATCTTTCCATGAATAGGGTTCGTTTGGTAATCTCGGCTTACGGTAGACCTGGGCGTGACTGGAGCCCGGCCTCCGCCGGGCTGACAGAAGAAAAGCCGGGATGACAGAAGAAAAGCCGGGCTGACAGATACAGGCCCCGCTGGTCGCAATTGGGTTCGTTTGCGCGGTTTCCCGTGTGCGTTCAAAGCTCTCCGGTGTCTTTCCATGCTTGCCTCACAGTCCTCTTGCCGACACGTGGACTCTCCTTCTGCCGACACATTGCCTCCCAGCTTCCGTACACTCTGTCTTATACTTACTGTGGACCATGGGGCAATCTCCATCAGTTTGCTGTCGATTTTGTCGGGTGGGAGATAGGGTCGCTGCGTCCGCAATAGCAGCGTATGGGCGTGCGGTCCGGGTCGGTGGCAGGAGTCTGGGGACTCCGGCCCTAATCGTTCTCTTCACTCCACTGATCCCACAGCAAGCTGGGGGCGACCCGGCTTGCAAGAAGAGCATTTGTATCGAGCTGCCCGCAGCAGAGCTGCGGGTTACCTGTTCATCTGACCCTGTTCATCTCCCCGATCCCACAGCAAGCTGTGGGGTACTCATAAGGCTATATGACCCCTCGGGATCCCACAGCAAGCTGTGGGCGACTCAAGAGGCTATGTCCCCTTGGGATCCCACAGCAAGCTGTGGGGTACTCAAGAGGCGGCAGCAAGCTGGGGGCGACTCATAAGGCGGCGGCAGGCAGTTGGGCGACCGGCCTGTGGCTGCTTCGACTGCGCTACCTGTCGTAGTGCTGTTTCGGTTCCCAGCCCCCCGCGCCTTCGGGGAACAGATCAAGCACGTGCCAGATCGAGCAGTAGTCATCCCCCGGCCCGAAGTAGTCGTAGCCGGTGCGGAGAATGACGCCGTCATCACGGCGCAGGAAGTTGGAGACGCCCGGCCAGGCGGAACCGTGCTCGTCGGCCATCTTCATGTCCCGGAGGAACTCCTGCCCTGCGGACCACATGGTGAAGCGCCAGCCGCGCGATGCCGCATACTCCTGTTGAACCTCAGGAGAATCGGGTGAGACCACGACGAAGGCGGCGCGGTTTTCGAAATGGGGAGTGAGGCCGTTGAATCCGTCGGCCCAGAGCATGCAGTAGTGGCAGCCCTTGCCCATGTTGTGGATCATGATCAGTTCACGACGACCGAGGAAGAGGTCCGCCAGCGTGGCCGTGGCGCCGTCCGGCCCGCGAAAGGCATATGCCCCGGTAACCGGCTCCGGCTGAAACGTGCGTCGAAGATCACGCAGCAGTTTGCGCTTGTCGGTCAACTCCTGCTGGAGTTCTTCGATCTGGCGGCGTGCATCCGATGGATGCAGAAGGTTCATACGTTGGCTCCTTGCTGTGATGCAGGGCCAAAGGTGCGGCGAAAGGTCCGCGTCCTCGGCCAGCCGGGAAACGTGTCGCGATCGCGACATACAGTCACAATGAGGAATTGGCGATGCGGTACATCGCCCCCTGCATAGTTTAACATATGTCTAGTTTTTGAAATACTCCAGCACAATTTTCGAGTCGCGGCGGTCGAGGATTCTGCTGGCACAAACCGGGGCGGTGCGCGATTATTGCGGTATGGCGCGTCCCGATCCCAATATCAGCCTTCCCGTGCGGATTGCCCACGGGCTGGCCACGGTCCTTTTCATTCTGCTGACGGCTACCGGTCTGCGTCTCGCCTGGTGGCTGGGGAAGGACTGGGTGGAACCGGCGGTGCGGCCGGTGGTGGATGCGATCACCCCCTCGGGGGGGGTGTATGATCAGCATGCGATATTGGGGACGCTCTTCGGGGCGGTTGGCCTATTCTATTCTTTTTATCTCCTCTTTACGGGGGAGGGCCGTCGCCTGACCAATCTCTTTCACCGGCACGAGTACTCCTTTCTCAAAAAAATCACGTACTTCGCCGTCTTTGTGCTGGGGATGGCGGCGATTATTTCGGGTTTCTCGATTTTCACGGGCCTATACAGCGAGGGGCCGGGCTACCTGTTCAACAGCTTTGTGCACCAGTGGAGCTTCCGGTTGCTCGCGCTGTTTCTGCTTCTGCATACGGCCGAAGTGATCATGTCCCGTCGAACGCGGATAAACGTCATGTTTTTCGGGCGGCGCTTTATCGGGTTTGTCCACTGGCCGGCGATGCTGATCGCGGCGGCGTTGGCGGTCGTGGGTGCGATGGCCTTTCGGCAGTTCATGGCTCAGCCGCAAGTGCTCGTCTGCCGGGAGATGAGCCGGGAGGTGTCGGTTGACGGCTACGCGATGGAGGCGGAGTGGGAGGGGATCGATTCGATCGTCGTGCAGACCCACGGGGGGGCCAATCTCACGTACAGCGCGGCGACGGTGATGGTGAAGAGCTTTCGTTCGGGGCGGGATATCTACTTCCTGCTGCGCTGGGCAGATGACACGCGGTCGTTCAATCGCCACCTGGTGAAGACCGACAGCGGGTGGATGCCGGTGCGGTCGGCGTTTGCCGGGCCGCTCGGGGAAGACATCTACTACGAGGATCAGGCGGCGCTCTATTTCAGCCGCAGCCAGTCATGTCGCGCCAGCTGTCACCTCGCGGAAGGTGCAGGGGTCGGCCTGCACTACACGGGGGGGGACACTGCCGATGTCTGGGTGTGGAAAGCGGTGAGTACCAATCCGACCGCCGAGGCGGACGATCGGTACTGGGTGAGAGACAATGGTCCGCCGATGGGGGGGAGGCGTTTTGACAATCGTGCCGCCGGAGGATACCGGGAAAATTTGGACAGCCTTCTGCGCGCCCCCTATTTCGTGCCCTCCCACCGGATCTTCCGGGATTGGCTGTTGTACGGCTCGCCGGGGTATGAGCCTTACAGCGATTTGGCCGATACGTTTTCGATCGGAAGCCTGATACCGGCGGTGCTGGTGGCGCCGACGAGCGGTGACCGGGGGGATATCGAAGCGCGCGGGGTGTGGCGCGAGGGAGTCTGGACGGTTGAATTGACGCGCGGATTGACGACCGGGTCGCCGGTCGATCTGCGCCTGAAGGGGGAGTTCCAATTCGGGGTGGCGGTGTTTGATAACGCCGAGCGGGCGCACGCGATCCACCTGCGGCCGATCAGGCTGGTGGTGGAGTAGGGCCGGTAATCCGGAGCGCTACGCCTTCTTCCGCATGATCGCGCGGGTTTTCGAGGGCCGCGCCACTTCCTTGAATCCGGCCTTCTCAAACGCCTGAATCAGCCCGGTATATACGAACGGCGGTGGTAGCGCCGCTTTGCCGCGATAGTCATAGGGATACCCCTCGACCATCGTCGCACCGCGCGCTTTGGCAAACCGCACGGCCTCTTTGGCTAGGGCAGTCGTTACGCCTTTGCCCCGGTAGTCCTTGCTCACGAAGAAGCAGACAATCGACCAGACCGGCGTGTTGTCGATCGGCTGGAGCGAGCGGGAGTTTTCCAGGCGGGCGTAATTTTCGCGCGGGGCGACCGCGCACCAGCCGATCGGCCGGTCGCTGTCGTAGGCGAGGATGCCCGGCTCGGCGCCGGCGGTGACCAGCTTCTTCATGGCCTGTTTGTTTTTGGTCCCCTTGCCTTCGTCGAACGCTTTGCCGCGCAGCCGCCAGTGCATGCACCAGCAGCCGCCACAGGCGCCTTTCTCGCCGAAAAGCGCCTCAAAATCGGACCACCGGTCGGCGGTCAGCGGGTGAAATGTCCACGGTTGATTTTTCGCCATGCCGATAATTAACAGCGCGCCGAGTCCCGGCGCAATCACTTACAGCTCGTTGGCCAGTTCCACCAGGCGCGAATAGGGGATCGCCAGTTGGCTCTTGGCTTCGAACGCGCCTTTCTCCATGCTGATCATGGAGACCTTCATCGCGGTCTCTTCGTCCGGAGCCTCGTAGATGTCGACAAAATCGTAGTCCCCCAGCAGGGCGTAGTGGGCGACAAACTTCACCTGCGGGCACTTCTCCCGGACCTCGTCCAGCCAGGCGCGGCCGAGCTGCTGCCGCTCCTTCATACGCCGCCCTTCCGACGGGGCGAGTTTGGTGAACAGGAAGAACGTTTGCATGAACACCTCCTCATTGAGTCGATCGACAGCCGCTGTCCGCTGTCTCTTTGGGTCGTCGCGGGCGGTGATTCGGTCGAAGGTGTCAGTCGAATGCCGTGCGCGAATAGTATACGCAGGCCCTCCCGCGATGTAAACAGGAAGTTGGGTGCGGCACACCCGCGGTCGATGTGGAGAACTTTCGTCCAGTTGACGCTGTTACGCCCGTATGCGCCGACTTCTCGCGACTTCACTCATCCTGCTGCTTGCGGCTTCTATCGCGAGGGCTGATACTTACACCCGCCGCTTCAATCCGTGGCCGGTTATCGTGGGGGGAGACACGCTGGAGATTCCTTTCTGGGGGGGCGTGAACAACCCCAAACCATCGCTGGTGGATTTCAATCGTGATGGCCTGGTTGACCTTATGCTCGGCGACACCGAGGGGCGCCTCGGCTATTTCCGCAATACCGGCACTCCGCAGGCGCCGCACTTTGTCCCGGTGGTGGAACGCCTCGGCGGGATCGATATCGCCACCTGGCATGTCTTCGCCGATATCGACAACGACAACGATCTTGATCTCTTCTGCGACTCCCGCACGGCGGGGATCGCCTTCTATCGCAACGACGGCGGCCCGGACAGCCTGCCGGTGTTCACGCTCGTGGATGCCGCCTATGCCGGTATCGAAACCGGGGTCAACAGCACGCCGGCGTTGGCCGACCTCGATGCCGACGGGGATCTCGATTTCTTCCTCGGAGCAGTCACCGGGGCGCTGGAGTTCTACCGCAACGATGGAACGGCGACAAACGCCTCTTTCAGCCTGATCGACAACTTCTACGACAGTGTCCTTGCCTTTCCCGGCGGAGGGAAAGCAGCCCTCGATCCGAACCACGGCTTCAGCTCTATCTACTTCGTCGATCTCGATAACGATCTCGATTTGGATCTGTTTTGGGGGGATATCTTCAACTCGAACATGTACTACTTCGAGAACGACGGTTCTCCGGGTACTTCCGACTTGATCTGGGCGACCGAGACCTTTTTGCTCGAACCGACAAAGGGGTTCAACCACCCGCGCCTGGCCGACCTCGATGATGACGGCGATCCCGATATGATCCTCGGTGTCGCCAACGCCGCCGATCTCGACAATCTGCATCTCCTGCGCAACCTCGGCACGGTCGATCAGCCCTTCTTCACGACTGAATCGACAGCCCTGCTTTCGATGATCGATGTCGGCTCGTACTCGCAGCCGGCCCCGGGTGATATCGACGGCGACGGCGACCTCGACCTGCTGGTGGGCGGAGGGGACGGCCGGATACAGCTGTTTGAGTGCACGGGATCGCCCGCTGTGCCGTCATATGAGCGGGTGACCGATTTCCTGGCCGGTATCGATGTGGGCTTGAACGCCGCTCCGGCTCTGGTTGACTGGGATGCCGACGGAGACCTGGATCTGCTGATCGGAACCTCGGCGGGGCGGATCCAATACTGGCGCAACGACGGTTCGGCGACGGAATTCCTGCCCGTGCTGCAGGAGACGCAACTCGGGGGAATCAAGGTCGACCAGTATGCGGTGCCTCGGCCCGGGGATCTCAATGGTGACGGCCTGACCGACCTGCTGGTCGGAGAGTGGGACTTCAACGGTCTGGCCAATGTCCGGCTCTATGCCAACACGGGCAGCGCGGGAGCCCCCGCGCTGACTCTGGTGACCGAGTCTCTGCTCAAACGGCAAGCCCGCGATTACACGGTTCCAGAACCCGTGGATTGGAACGGCGACGGAATCCTGGATATCATTCTGGGTGGGCGGGTCTCCGGCCTGACGGTGTTCGCGGGCTCCAACGCACCGGGCGCGTTCCCGGACTCGATAACCCTGACCCCCCTTCCCGACACGGTTGCGAGCGCCGACGCCGGGACTTTCCTGGCGATTCAGCTGGTCGATCTGGATGGCGACGGCGACCGGGATATTCTTGTCGGAGAGGAGAATGGCGGTTTGAGCTACTGGGAGAAGGACGGTTCCTGCTGCGTGGGGATGCGGGGAAATGTCAATGCGGATACTCTGGATGTGGTCAACATTGCCGACCTGACGGCGTTGATCGGCGTGCTGTTCCGGGGGGATGCGCCTCTTCCGTGCGCGCTGGAGGCGAATGTGACCGGCGATGCCGGGGAATCCCTGAACATTCTCGATGTCACGTACCTGGTGGCGTTCCTCTTTCGCGGAGGACCGCCGCCGGGAGAATGCCCCGGTTGACGCAGGGGTTGCGGTTGTCCGGGTGCGGGGCGGGAATTCCCCATTGACTGCGCCCCCGGGCGCCGTATATTGGATGTAACATAGATAAAATTGATCGAAGCACTCCATAACGCGACCCGCCCCGAACCAGAGAGGGTATTACCGTGCGAAGAACCCCCGGTCTGACTCTGGCCGCGCTCCTCCTCGCGGCCTCCGTAACCGCCGTTCCCGTGGAGATCCTCAACGATCTGTCGCATCCCCTGAGCCAGTCCGAGCCGCCGCCCCGGCCCGACACCCGGACCATGCCGACGGCAGCCGCCGACGCCTCGGTCCAGTACCAGTCCGGCGACACGGTGAATCTCTTCTGCAATGTCGGCCAGTTCAAGTGGGGGACGTTTGGCGGGACCGACTGCTGGGGGTGGACGGGTCCGGACGGCACCGAGTATGCTCTCATGGGGGTGTTTGACGGCATCCGCATAGTCGACGCCACCCACATGGTGCAGGTCGGCCTGGTCCCCGGGCCGCAGGATTTCTGCGGCAGCGCAAGGTGGCGCGATATCAAGTCGTACCAGCACTACGCCTACGCTGTCTCGGAGTGTTCCGGGACCAATGCCGGGATCATGGTTATGGATCTGCAGTACCTTCCCGACAGCGTGCATTTTGTCGGCGCTTTTCCCGTCACCAATGCCGGCGCCAGGACCTCGCATAACATTTCGATCGACACGGTCACCGGATACCTCTATGCCGAGGGGACCGGCACGGCCGGCCAGGCGATTCACATCCTCTCGCTGGCGAATCCGGCGAGTCCGACGTACGTGGGGAGTTTCGGCCCGGCCAACGGGATTCACGACGTATTCGCCCACAACGACACGGTGTTCGTTGCAGAAGGCACCAACCTGAGCTTCTCCCTCTGGGATCTCGGCAACAAGCTTGCCCCGGCCCTGATTCGACGGGTCAATGTGCCGGCCTCGGGGTATGTCCACAACATCTGGCCGACGGATGATCGGGAGTACGTGGTTACGACGGAGGAGACGGCGAACAAGACGGTCAAGGTGTGGGACATTCGGGATCTGGACAATATCGCGCTGGTGGGCCAGTACCTCGCGCCGAGCAACCTTGCGCACAATGCCCACCTCGAGGGGGACACGGTCTACCTCTCCCACTACGAGTCGGGGGTGCGGGTGGTTGATATCACGACGCCGGAGACGCCGGTGGAGATCGCCCAGTACGATACCCATGCCTCGGAGACGCCCAATTTCAACGGCTGCTGGGGCGTTTACCCGCACACGGCCGGCGGCCTGATTTACGGCTCCAATATGGACGGCACCCTGTTCATTCTGCAGGAGAACACGGTCATCCTGAGCGACACGCTGCGCGTGGAGGAGGTCCAGGCGATCGGAGGAACCCAGGTTCGCGTCGACATCCATGTCACCAACAGCCTTCCCCTTCGCAAGATCGTGATTCCGATCGGCTATGCCGGTGATTACAACATGACGCTCGACTCGGTTTCGACGGTTGGCACGCGCACCGATTATTTTGAAGGGAAGCAGTATTCGGGGAGCGATCTGATCAACTCGCGTTTCGCCTACTCCCTGACGTCGTCCAATTTCGGGAGTTCGCCCGATCTCGATCCCGGCTCGGGCCCGGTGCTGAGCCTGTATTTTCAGATTCCCGAGGGGGCTTCGGGGCAGACCAATCCGGTGTCGATCACGCCGTTTAATACAATAGTGCCGTCCTTCACCAACCGGTGCATCGGCTATCTCCCGGACACGATCTCCGGTTCGGTTGAGGTGACGCAAGCGACCTGCTGCACAGCCTTGCGGGGGAACGCCGATGGAGACGCCAACGACAATACCAACGTCGCGGATCTCACCCGCCTTGTCTCCTACCTCTTCCAGGGAACGGCGGAACTGCTGTGCCCTGAGGAAGGGAATGTCGACGGCGACCCGGGTGAGAACATCACGATTGCGGATGTCACCCACCTTGTGAATTACCTGTTCAAGGGCGGCAGCGCCCCGGCACTCTGTCCGTGATTCCAACGTTGAGGAGGTCTGAACTGCCCATGCGATTAGTGAGACTGACGCTGGTTTCCCTGCTTGCCGCTGCGACGCTGTTGTCCGGATGCGACGGCAATGATCCATCCGGGCCGGCCGATGTGGCGCCGGACGGCTACCTGTATGTTGCCAATCAGGCGGACAACACGATTTTCGTGTATGAAACGCCGGGCCTGATGCGGGTCGACTCTTTCCCCGCAATGGTGAATCAACCGCATTGCCTCGAGCTTTCGCACGACGGGGAGTACCTGTATGTCGTGGGTCGTACGTCGCCGGGGCAATTCGCCAAGTTCTCCCTCATGGACAACAGCTTTGTCGATTCGGCGATAGCGGGCGACGATCTGTTCCCGACCATGATCATGGTCAGCATGGACGGCTCGACCGGCTACCTGTGCGATTTCACCGATCCGACCAAGCCGGGGAAGATCCACCGCTACAATTTGGCCACGATGACATTCGTGGATTCCGTGATCGCGGCCGGTTCGGCCACCCATGATCTGCGGATGACCTCCGACGGCAAGGTTATGCTTGCGGCGAATTTCGGCACCGACAATATCACTTTCGTGTACACCGAGGACGATACGGTCGCTTTCGTGGATGTCGATCCGGACAATCCCGCGCCGCCAGGCTCGCCGCGGTGCGGTCCGTACGGGCTGGCGATCGACCACAACGACTCGCTTGCGTATATCGCCTGCCGGTTGTCGCACGAGGTCCGCGTGCTCGATTTGGCGACCCGGCAGATTATCGACTCGATTCCGATTCCGGTCCAGGGCAGCTCGTCGCTGCACGGTCCGACGCTGATGGCGATTTCGCCGGATGACCGGACGCTCTATGTGACGACGCAGCTGGAGAACACCGTGGCGGTGGTGGATCTGATCAGCCGCACGGTGATGTCGGAGATCGAGCTGGGGGTGTCGCGCCCGTTCGGCATCTGCATTGACCGAAGCGGCACGCGGTGCTACGTCGCCTGTGTCAATTCGGAGAACCCGGCGCAGGATCGCACCGGCCGGATATACGTTATTGACGGGGTGTCGCAGGCCCTGGTTGACTCGGTCGATGCCGGGAACAACTCGTACGGGCTCATCTGGCGACCGGCCGAGGGTTCGCCGCACGGCGGCCATTGAGCCGCCTCCTTACCGTTCATCAACAAGCAAGAAGAAGCCCCGGCCTGTCAGACCGGGGCTTTCTCTTTTGGTCTATATCATCCTGCGGAATCAGCAGGGCACGGGAGCCGGCCCCCCCTTGAAGAGGAAGTTAACCAGAAACGTGATATCGGAGATGACGATCGCGCCATTGCCGTCGACATCCCCTTCCTCGAAGCATTCCGGATCCGGGCCGCCCGAGAAGAGGTGCGATACCAGCAGTGTGAGATCGGTGATGTTGGTGCTTCCATCTCCGCTGAAGTCGCCGCGGATCCCGTCGCAGCAGCCCGCATAGAGGACTGTCGGCGACTCGATTTTCGGCGCGTAGGTCAGGAGTGAACCGGTGAAGATCGGGTTGTACGTGCTGTACCCCGACAGGTTCACGACCGTGGAATCGTCGGGCATATCGGCGGTCGTCTGGAAGTAGAGCTTCACTATGGGGCCGGTTCCCGGATCGAGTTCCGGCACTGAGCCGTTGTTCGAGCTCTGGAGGCGAATGGTCGCCTGCTTTCCGATATCGTTCACGTGCAGGTAGGTATTCAAGGTGAAGTAGTCGGTCCGGCAGCCGGCTGTGGAGTAACTCAGGAGGCTCATGTCGAGGTCTCCGCCGTAGGACGCGGGAATGACAATGTAGGACAGCGGGACGGTATTCGTGGCGGAGATCACCACCTCGACCGTGTCGAGCAGGGCGGAGACGGTGTCCTTCCCCTTCAGCGTATCAGCCAGGGCGATGACGTAGTCCATGCGGTCCCGGTGAACGGTGTCGACGCCGGCGACGACCGCCAGGGAGACATCGTAGATCCCGGGTGCCGTGTACTCGTGTGTGGGGGATTGGACGAAGGCCGAGTCGCCGTCGCCGAAGGCCCAGATCCATTGGTCCACCGGCAGGAACGAGGTACCGTTGAACTGCACATTGAGCGGTGCATCGCCCGAGGTCGGCAGGGCGCTCAGCCCAGCCCCGGCCGGATCGAGGCCGTCGAGCTGCAGGATGCCCGAATTGTCCGGGTCGAGCCAGTCGCGAAGACGGGTGGCCGAGGTGCCGCCGCCGTTCCAGGACATCGCTATCTTGCCGTAGTAGTCCGAGGTGATGCTGGCACAGGAGGCTGTGCCGCCGTGCAGTTGTCCGACAACGCGGTGGGTCAGGGAATCGAAGAGGGGTGAACCGGACGATCCGCCTTCAGTGGTGCCGTCGTTCCAGGCGACGACCCGCCAGTGGGTGCCGCCAGTGCTCCCGCCATAGTTGGCGCTGACCACAGCATCGTAGTCGAACGAGATCTTCTTGATATCGCCGGAGGGATGGTGAATCCCGACCACGCCGCTGGGCGCCGGCTCGTTGATCGCCGACCATCCGGCGTAGTAGACGTTGTAGGAGTCGGGGGGCTGCTCGAGCAGTTCCAGGAGGGCGAAATCGGAGTTGGCGTAGTTGGCCCGGCGAATGCTGCCGGACACGGTCATCCAGGTCGGGCCGTCGACATTAGCGCAGGCCGGCGACTCATAGTTGAACATGAACACCCAGGTTGCCTCGCCGCCGAGGCAGTGGTTGGCGGTCAGGAAGTAGGGCGTGAGGTCCTCGCGCAAGTTGTTCACGAGGGCGCCGCTGCACAGGCGGAATCCGCCCGAGGTGAGGATCATTGCGACCGCGCGCTTGTCATCCTGCCAGAGCGCTCCCTCGGGGCAGTTGACGTTGTTGTTGCAGGATCCGGAGCCCCCGAACCCGGCCGCGTCTTTGTCGGCGGCGATGGCGAAGATGTCCCGGTAGGCGTGAACGATGCGCTGAATGCTCAGCAGACCCTGTCCGGAAACGGCGGCCGGTTCATAGTACTCCAGAATGCTCACCGCGCCGGGTACCGGCGCCGTGGCGAACTCGCCGTACTCCTTGTTGTTGCGCTCGGTGAATGCCCCGATGAGGTGGCTGCGATCTTCGTTGTAGATGTAGAACCTCGCCCCCGGGGGCATCCAGAACATCCGGTACACGAGGTTGATCGAGTAGGCTTCCGGGCATTCGATGCGGAGCCGCCAGATCCGGCTGCCGTCGGCGAGGGTGTCCCAGGTGCCGGAGTTGGTCAGATCGTACGCCACTTCATAGGGGTAACCGAAGCGGAAGGGGATGTCCTTCGCTTCTTCGGATTCGTCCTCAGCCAGAAGTGCCGGGACGTTGGGGGGGCGGGTTGTGATCGTGGCGATGTCAGCGGCAGCCGTCTTCAAGCCGAAACTGGGGGGGATTCCGCCCTCGCTAAGCTGGGCAAACGCCTGAGATGAAATCAGGCACAGGGTGAAGCTGAGCAGGCACAGAGTGAAGCGGTTGACGCGGTGGTGCACGCTAATCCTCCGATCGGGCACGGGTATCGCCGCAGGACCCGCGGGGTCCGGCAGCGCGGTTCTACTCTATGGTTATCGAACTATTTGGCGACTCTATACAGGGTCAGAACCGGGTTGTACTGTCCAGACGGTTAGTTTCAGACGGCCGACGGCCAGGGGGCCGGGAGGGCTGTCAGGACAATATAGTACAATCCGTTGATTTTTCAACCCGCGATATGGATCTTCGGTTCCGGGGTGTTTAGCCGCAAACCTCGCGAAAAACGCGCAGGAAGTTGCCCCCCATGATTTTAGCGAGGCTCGTTTCTTCGTACTGCCGCCGCCGGAGTTCTTCCAAAATACGGGGGACGCGGGAGCAGTCCTCGAGGCCATTCGGGGCGAAGGTGATTCCATCGAAATCCGAGCCGAGGCCGACGTGGTCGGGGCCGACCAACTGCACGATGTGGTCGATGTGGTCGGCCACTGCGCCGACATCCAGGCCGGTTGAGCGCACCTGCCGTTCCCAGGCGTCGAGGAAGGGCTGAAGTTCCGCCCGTCGCGCCGCGTACTCGGCGGCGCTGCACTCGTCAATGAAGAGCGTCCACCACTTTTTGCCGGTTTCGTAGTGGACCTTGATAAACGCCTCCGAGGCTTCCTGCCAGGCCGGGGAGAGGAAGTCGCCGAGGAAATTTATGCCGATCATGCCGCCGTTCGCCGCGATCGCTTTGATTTGCCCGTCGGTTAAATTGCGCTGGTGGGGGCAGATCGCGTGGACGCAGGAGTGCGACGCAATCACCGGCCGGCGGGAAACACCAAGCGCCGCCGCCACGCCGCTTGGGCCGACATGGGAGAGATCGACGATCATGCCGAGTTCGTCCATGGTGCGCACGACGTCGCGGCCGAAATCGGTCAGGCCGTCGAAGGCCGGGGCCGTGTCCGCAGACGAGATGCACCAGTCACTGGACGTATTGTGGGCAAGGGTCAGCATGCGCACGCCGCGGTCATAGAACCGGCGCAGGTGGTCCAGTGAGTTCTCGATCGCGAGGCCGTTCTCGATCGCGGTGACCACGCTGATCTTCCCGTCGGCGCGGTTACGATCCACATCGGCGGAGTTGCGGGCGAAGGCCAGGGCTCCGCTGTTGGCCGCCACCACGTCATCCATCGCGCCGAGCATTCGGTGCACCTGGGCTGCGCGATCGTCGGGCGGGACGGTGTGCTCGACAAAACAGGCGAACACCTGCAGGTCAATCCCGCCTTCGAACAGGCGGGGAAGGTCCACGTGCCCGAAACGGTTGCGCTGGGAAAACACCAGTCCCTGCAGCAGGCGGTGGACGGTGTCGCAGTGGAGATCCGCGGTGAACAGGTGGTCGCTCGCAGCCATCAATCCTCTTTTCGTCGGGGTCGACAGAGAGCAGTAATTTCTGTTTCGGCGCAAGATAACGCCCGGTCTATCCTAAAACCAACTGCCAATTGTCGGCGGGCATAGGAACGAACGGTCTCGTGCGGCGATGTTGGCGGCAGCCTGACCTTCCGCCGCTGCACGGTGGTGGGGGGAACCGCTCGGCCAGTATCAGGGGGGGCCGGGTCGCCCCCGCAAGCGGCTGAGCTCGAACGGCTGATCCGTGGGGTAGTCGGGTGTATCCGGGTGCGGCAGGGCCTTTTCACCACAAAAGTGACCTTGACGGTCCAGGGAAAAGATGCATATTGAACTAATTCACATCCTCCTTCTTGTCGGAGTATCGTATGAGTCGAACGATCAAGCTCTCCGCGTTGGCCGTCACCGCCCTGCTCCTTTGCACAACACCAACCATCCATGCGACGTTCTCGATCGTCGCGGTGGATACCGTCAACGGCGTGGTCGGCGGCGC